>JBOGID010000507.1:0-5266 GCA_050742295.1 Acidimicrobiales bacterium
GGCCAGCAGGGTCGGTTCCTGGCGGCCGGCCCGGGCGACGTTCCGGAGCCGCTCGATCGGGTGCATCAAAAGAGAAGTTACGCGCCCGGCTTCCAGATCATGAGAACGAGGACGGCGATGAGCATGAGGTTCAGGAGCCCGCCGACCATGCCCGCCTTCCTGCCCCTCTCCTCCAGTTCGGCGACCTGGGGAGGCGGGCCCCCGGTGGCGGCGCCCGCCCCGGGAGGCGGGCCCTCGGCAAGGACGGCCATGGCCCGGTTCATGGCCTTGAGGTTGGGCATGTGGACGGTGTGGACAATAGCGAGGGCGGCGATGTAGAGCAGAAACGACAGGGAGATCCACGTCTGGCTGAACTTCCAGGAGTCGTCGCTGACCAGGACCAGCAGGATGCCGAAGATGGGCACGGCGTAGATGAACAGTTCGGCCCGGGTCGCGATCACCTTCTCCGTGGCCTCGGCGATGGCCAGGCCCTCCCGCCCCCTGCGCGCCTTGGCCTCCATCCCGAAGAAGGGGGCGATGATCGTCGGGCCGAACCCCGCGATCACCGTGAAGATGTGCAGGAGGAGGATGAACTTGTAGAACCCGCTGTTGACACCCATAGGCGGAACGATAAGTGGTCTGCAGCGGAGTTGCTAGGTTTCGCCGCCGTGACCACCAACCCGCCGCCGGACCTCGTTCTGACGCCGATCAACGGCGCCGGAAGGCCCGTCCGGGGCTGGCTCACCGTGTTCCATCTGTTCCTGGTGGCGGTCGACCCGGGCAAGGACCGCAGCGCCTGGCTGGTGCCGACTGCGGCTCGGATCCTGTCCAACTACGACGAGGCCGACTGCCGGGTGGCGTGGCTCGTCGGCGGCTACCCCGATGACGCCCGGCGGCTGCTGGGACGGTGGGCCCGCGACATCTTGACGTTCGTCGACCCCGACCTCGTCGCCATCCGGGCCTTCGGCCTCCAGTCGCTGCCGGCGGCCGTGCACCTCGGGATGGACGGGGCCGTGGTCAACGCGGCCGAGGGATGGGACCCTCCGGCGTGGCGGGCCCTGACCCAGGAACTGTCGAGGATCGTGAGCTGGAGCCACCCGCTGATCCCCGGCCCGCGCGACCCCGCCCCGTTCGAGGGCACGCCCACCCCGCCGGCGTAGACGGTCAGGCGCGCAGCCGCCTGGCCTAGCTAGCTAGGAGGCGGCCGAGGCCTGTTCGCCGGGGATGAGGCTCAGCGCCGCCAGCACCAGGATGGCGGTCTCAGCGAACTCGAGGTCGCCCGCAATCCACGTTGACCGGCTGACCATCTCGACGCCGTCGGCCACCGATCGCGGGCGCACCCGCCGGCGGCGGAGTTCGGTCGCGAGCATCGGTCCGTCTACGACCATCCGACGGCCTCCCTGCTTTTCACCGCCCCTCAGCCTGAGCCGCCGGTCCTGTGGAGCACAAGAAGGGAAAAGCTGGGTATTACGGCACGCCGGCTGTGGACTCGCCGGTCAATCGAGCGTGCCGCCCCTCGTCATGGCGGCGACATCGAGGGCCCGGTCGAGTTCGTCGGGATCCATGAGGCCCTCGTCGAGGACGACCTCCCGGAGCGTGCGGCCCGTGGCCAGGGCGTCGTGGACGATGCGGGCGGCAACGTCGTAGCCGAGGTGGGGCGCCAGCGCGGTGGCGATGGCCGGCGATGACTCGGCGTAGCGGCGGCAGCGGTCGGCGTCGGCCTCGATGCCGGCCACGCACTTGTCGGCCAGGGTGCGGGCGGCGGCGGCGAGCAGGCGCACCGACTCCAGCACGTTGCGGGCCATCACCGGGACGGCCACGTTGAGCTCGAACGACCCCGTCGCCCCCGCAAAGGCGACGGCGGCGTCGTTGCCGACCACCTGGGCCACCACCTGAACGATGACCTCGGGGATCACGGGGTTGACCTTGCCGGGCATGATCGAACTGCCCGGCTGCAGTTCGGGCAGCCGGATCTCGCCCAGGCCCGCCATCGGTCCGCTCGCCATCCACCGCAGGTCGTTGGCGATCTTGACGAGCGAGATGGCGACGGTGCGCAGGGCCCCGGACGCCTCGACCAGGGCGTCGCGGCCGCTCTGGGCCTCGAAGTGGTCCCGGGCCTCCCGGAGGGGCAGGCCCGTGTCGGCTGCCAGCCGGGCGATGACGGCCGCCGCGAACCCGGGCGGGGCGTTGATGCCGGTGCCCACGGCCGTGCCGCCCAGGGCCAGTTCGCCCAGGCGGGGCAGCGCCGCCTCCACCCGTTCGATGCCGTACTCGACGGCTGCCGCGTAGCCGCCGAACTCCTGGCCCAGGGTGACGGGTGTGGCGTCCATGAGGTGGGTGCGTCCCGCCTTGACGACATCGGCGAGTTCCCCGGACTTGTCGCAGAGGGCGCCGGCCAGCCGCTGGAGAGCGGGCCTGAGGTCGTCAACGAGGGCCGACAGGGCGGCCAGGTGGACGGCCGAGGGGAACGTGTCGTTCGACGACTGGGAGGCGTTCACGTGGTCGTTGGGGTGGACGGGCGACCCCAGCCGTTCGGTGGCCAGATGGGCCAGGACCTCGTTGACGTTCATGTTGCTAGACGTGCCCGAGCCGGTCTGGAACACGTCGATGGGGAACTGGTCGGCCCACTGCCCGGTCGCCACCTCGCCCGCCACCTCGGCCACCGCCGCCGCCGTCTTGTCGTCGAGGATGCCGAGGCGGGCGTTCTCGGTGGCTGCGGCTTGCTTGATGCGGGCCAGGGCCCGGATCACCTCGGCGGGCATGGGCTGGCCCGAGATGGCGAAGTTCCCGACCGCCCGCTGGGTCTGGGCGCCCCACTTGGCCTCGGTCGGCACCTCGACGGGCCCGAGGGAGTCCCGCTCGGTGCGGCTGGCGCTCATCAGGCGGGAAGCTAGCGCGCCGCCGGACCGGGCCTCCTTGCCACTCAGCGCGGCCAGAGTTAGCCTTCCCGAAAACCGAGGACCCCCGAAAGGCAGTGGTTTCCCGCGTGAGCCCACGGCACCGACGGCGGCTCGGCGTTTTCGTCGGGATCGCACTGTTGATCACCGCCGCCGCTTCCCTGCCGGCGTCGGGCGATCCCATCGACGACAAGAAGGCGGAGGCGGCCCGGGTCCAGGACCAGCTCGACGCCCAGGGGCGCAAGGTCAGCGTGGCCGCCGAGCAGTTCAACCGGGCCCAGCTCCAGCTTCAACAGGTCCAGGGGTCGCTGGCCAAGGCGGAGGCGGACCTGAAGAAGTCCACCGACCGCATGACCGAGATCCGGGGGCGGCTGGCCGGTGTGGCCGTGAACGCCTACGTGCGGGGTGGTACGAGCGCCACGCTGAGCCTGCTGGCCCGGAGCGAGAACCACACCGACATGGCCGTGCGCCGGCAGTACCTGCAGGTCACGGCGGCTGATCAGCGGGCCGTCCTGGGCGAGCTGCGGTCGGCCAAGGAAGACCTGGCCCTGCTCCAGGGCCGGCTGACGGCCGAGGAGAAGAACGCCAAGGCGGCCACCGACGAGGCCGCCGCCCTCCGCCGGCAGGCCATCGCCGCCGAGGACGCCCAGCGGGTCATCCTCACCCGGGTCGACGGTGAGCTGACCCAGTTGGTGGCGGCCGAGGCCGCTCGCCGGGCCGCCGAGGAAGCCGCCCGCCGACCCGCCCCCGTGTTCGACGACGCGCCGGTGGCGCGTGCGCCGACGCCTGTGGCGCCCTTGGGCGCCACGGTTGCGCCGGCCTCGGCGGTGGCCGCCACGCCCGTCCCCGCCTCGTCCAAGGCCGGGGTCGCGGTGCAGACGGCCGAGGCCCAGATCGGCAAGCCCTACGTCTACGGCGGGTCTGGTCCCAACTCGTTCGACTGCTCGGGCCTGACCGCGTTCGCCTGGCGGGCCGCGGGCGTGTCCCTGTCCCACTCGGCCTACACCCAGTGGTTCGAGACGACACGGGTGCCGGTCGACAAGGTCCAGCCCGGTGACCTGCTCTTTTTCGGTGACGACGGCGTGGAGAGCATCCACCACGTGGCCATCTACGTGGGCGGCGGCCAGATGGTCGAGGCCTCTCAGACCGGCGTCCCCGTCCGCTACCGCGGCTGGCGGGCGGGCGACCTCGTCGGCGCCGGCCGGCCCGGCTGAACCCCACCCCCGGCCGCTATCGCGCAAGTGGGGGTCAGAGCCACCATTCGCGCGGACTGATCCGGAACTCTCCGCGCGAATGGGGTCCATAACCCCCACTTGCGCGATACCGAACCTGGGGGGTTAGCGGTAGACCCCGTTGTGGCCGACGCTGTAGCGGCCGGGTTGGGGGAAGAACGAGACGCCGTGGGCGCCGGCGCCGGTGGCGATCGTCTTGATCACGTGGCCGTCGTTGGCGTCGATGACCGAGATCGAGCCGTGGAACCGGTTGGAGACCCAGATCTGTGACCCGTCGGTCGAGACCTGGAGCATGTCGGGGCTCCCGCCCACCCGCCAGGTGGCCGTCACGGTGTTGGAGGACGGGTCGATGACCGAGATCGAGCCCGCCAGCCGGTTGCTGACGAACAGGCGCTGCGTGTCCCGGCTGTAGTTGAGCCCGTGTGCGCCCGGGCCGGTGGGTAGGAAGGCCAGCTCCTTCATGGACTCGGGGTCGATGACGTGCACGCCGTGGCGGCCCTGGTTGGTCACGTAGAACACCGACCCGTCCGGGGACATCTTCACGTCGATGGGCAGGCCGCCGACATGGAGCACGCCCGCCACCTCCATCTTCTCGTTGTCGACCTTGACCACGTGCCCGCTGAACTCGGTGGACGCCAGCAGGTACCGCCCGTCGGCCGAGAAGTCCATGTGGTCGACGCCCGAGCCGGGGATGGGCACCGACTTGATCAGGGCCCACGTCTTGGGGTCGCGGTAGTCGAGGCGCTGCAGCCGTTCGGCCACCACGATGGCCTTGGACCCATCGGGTGTGAAGTACAGGTTGTAGGGATCGACCACGTTGATCGTCTGGACCGGTTTGGCCGTGGCCGGGTCGATGACCGTCAGCTGGTTCCCCGACGTGTTGTTCACGTACAGCTTGGTCATGTCCCACGACGGTGTGACGTGGTGAGGCACCCACGACGTGGAGTACGTGGCCAGGACCTTGAACGTCTCGGGGTCGATCACGGTCAGCGTGTGGGCGTCGCTGTTGGGGACGTACACCCGCACCGGGAACCCGGCCACGGCCGGGCTGAGCCCGCCGGTCATGGCTCCGAGGGGGCCAGGCTGGGCCGACGGACGGTCGCCGGGCAGGGCCGGCCCCGCCGGCTGCGGCGCCCACGGGCCGGCGCCGGGGACCGT
>JBOGID010000508.1:0-3531 GCA_050742295.1 Acidimicrobiales bacterium
GCCTGTGGACCGCGACTACGAGCAGCTCCGCATCACCATGCACAAGCTCTTCGCCGACCTCGCGATCACCAGCCCTACCCTGGCCGCATAGCCAACGAATTGTCGATCCCGCTTCGCAAGTCCCTAGCGACCGGAACGAGAAGGGATCGAGGACAAGATGGCTCAACGGAGTACAAACGGGAACGGAGGGCTGGTCGACATCTCCTGGGTGGCCGAGCGCCTGGGCGTCAGCGAGCGGTACGTTCGCCGGCTCATCGCCGAGAGGCGCATCGCCCACATCAAGCTCGGCGGACCGATCCGGTTCGAGCCGGGCGACGTCGAGCGCTTCATCGACGAATCACGCCCGCCCCCGGCGTGTTAGGAGCTGCGCCCCGGGGACCTTAGGCCTACCGTCCGATGAAGTGTAATGAAATGACACGAGACTTCCCCGCTCGATCTCCCCCTTCCACGATCGCGGTTCCCGTTTCGGAGGCTTCCTTGAGCACGGTCTCGCTGCTCCCGGCGGACATCCCGTCCGTCACCACCCTGCCCGTCCGCCCCTGGCCCGACGGCGTCATCGATCCAGTCGATGTGGAGTAGGCGCCTGGCCGGCGGGCGGAGGCGATTGTTGTGAGCCGTGGCACCCTATGAGGTGGACGACACGGATCATCCGAATAGCCCCCTGCGTCAAGTGCGGAGTGCCGGAGCTCGCGCTGAAGGCGCGACCTCGTCGCCCGTGGCGCCAACCGGGCGGAGGTCGAGCCGGCGGCTGCGACCGCAGACGTACTACTCACGTCGGGGATGTGCACCGGCCCACTCGTCGCACACACTGGCCGGTAGCTTCGGAGGAAAGGTACGCATGGACGCTCAGGACTGGCGGCATCTGCCGTCCTTGCAGGCTTGGACCGATCTGTGGTGGAAATCTGGGGTCTGGTCACTGGGTTGGTACTGTTGCTAGTCGGAGTCGGGGGACTTCTTTGCTCCCACACCGCTCGCACGGTCCTGTTCGAAGCTCTGGCCCACCCACGGCACGAGACTCGCATCGACCGTCGCACGGGTGAGATCCTCTCCCAGCTTGACAAGGCTGGCCAGACGACTCCGACGAATCGGGCGCCGAACGGTACCTTGACGTCAGCGCGCCGTTAGCGTATAGACCAATGGCTCCAGGGGCGGAAGGCGCGGCGGCTTACGACGGCGGCGTGGTGAGGGTAACCGCCCCTTTTAACATCTCCGTCTGGATCGTCTGCGCCATCGCCCTTCTGAGTTTCGTGGGGTGTTTCATCCTGGTCTTCCTAGGCCCAGACACCGACATGGCGAACAGCCTGTGGGAGGTTTCTTCCCACGCCTTCTCCGGGTGCGTTGGGGCACTCATCGGGCTTGTTACTGGCAAGGTGAACGCTTAGTTTAGTCAATATGGAACGGCCGGCCCTTTCTGCCGATGCGTGGGTCATCCACCATTGAGGCAGAAGGAGCCACTACACAGAAGGAGCCGGCCGTGCCCAGTCTGTCGCATCGAGACCTGACCCACCTCGGGATGGACGTCCACAAGGACAGCATCTCGATCGGCATCCTGCGCCCCGACGAGGAGGCGCCCGACGTCGAGAGGATCTTCAACGACGAGGCGTCGGTGCGCCGCTTCCTCGCCCGCTTCGCCGACCACCGCGTGCTCTCGGTCTGCTACGAGGCGGGCCCCACGGGCTACGAGCTGCACCGCCTGCTCACGAGCATGGGCATCCGTTGCCAGGTGATCGCCCCGTCCCTCATCCCCCGCTCGGCGGGCGACCGGGTCAAGACCGACAAGCGGGACTGCCGCAAGCTGGCCCGACTGCACCGGGCCGGGGAGCTGGTGGCCATCCGGGTGCCGACCCGCCAGGAGGAGGCGGTGCGCGACCTGTGCCGGGCTCGGGCCGACATGGTGGAGGACCTCGACCGGGCCCGCAAGCGCCTGGGGGCGTTCCTGCTCCGCCACGGCGAGGTGTGGCGGGGTGGCTCGGCGTGGACCCTCAAGCACGAGGTATGGCTGCGGGCCCACCACTTCGAGGACGCGGCGATGACGTCGACGTTCTCCCACTATCGGGGTGTGGTCGAGGAGCGCTCGGCCAACCTGGACGCGGTCGAGGCCGACCTGGCGGTCCACTACGCCGGCGCGCTGTTCGCCGATGGCGTCGCCCGTCTCTCGGCCTACCGGGGCGTGGCCCGCCTCGGGGCCCTGACCTTGGCGGCCGAGGTGTGCGACTGGCGCCGCTTCGGGCGGGCCAGTGCGTTCATGGGCTTCAGCGGCCTGGTGCCCTCGGAGTACTCCAGCGGCGGCAAGACCAGCCGGGGCCGCATCACCAAGTCGGGCAACCTGCACCTGCGCACCCAGCTCGTCGAGTCGGCCTGGGCCTACCAGCACGGGCCTTCCGTCGGCGTCGAGCTCCGCCGGCGCCAGGAGGGCGTGGCGCCCGAGACCGTGGCCCGGGCCTGGGCGGCCCAGGCCCGCCTGTGCGGGAAGTTCCGTCGCCTGGCCCAGAAGAAGAACTCCAAGAACGTGGTGGCCACCGCCGTCGCCCGGGAGCTGTGCGGGTTCCTGTGGGCGGAGATGACGGCCTGAGATGGCCCCGCGACGCCAACCGGCCCTGGCCACGGGCCCCAGCCGGGCGAGTGACAGCGAGGGGGGGTTGTGCCGGGCCGGGTGGTGCCACGCCCTCCACCGGCGTCAAGGGTCGCTGCGAGCCTGCGCTGCGCTGCGGTTCTCGCTCGGGCTGCGCCCGCCCCTTGACCCCGGCTCCGAGCATGGCGGGGGGCAGGTACGGAAGCGACGCAGGGGCGTCGCTTCCCCGAAGCGCAATGGCCATCGTGGAGGACCGAACCGACACGACGCCCGCACCAGCCGAGAGGCGACGGACCTGAAATGACTCCTCTCCCCTTCGTTCGTTCCCTGATCGGCAGGGGATGACCGAGACCTCCGCTACGCGTCGGGGCACCGCCGTAGCGGGAAAGATCCCCGTTCTAACTATGCCCAGCGGCCCTGCCGTCACCCGGGCGCGTTTAGTGAGGGGCGCCATCCCGCGGAAGACAGACATGCGTGTTCCGATCCGCGTACAACAGAGTGGCGGTGAGCCGATCCACTCCGCCCCGACGCGTCGCCGAGACCCCAGAGCCCGCCCGCCGCCGACCGTGAGTGGCCAGGCGGTGTGATGACGCAGCCGCCTCACCGCCAAATCACGGGCCGATCGCCTGCGCATTCCGGAAGAAGCCACAAGCGACCCTTGCCCCGCCGCGCCCGAAATGGTGCTTCGCCCTCATCATTGACAAGCCGTTCCACAACAGTTAGCTATAGCTACGAGGCGAGTGTGGGGATTCGCCGGGTGGCGAACTCCTCGTGGCTATCCGGACGACCCGGCAGAATCCGAAGCTGAAGGGTGCCGTCAGACTCGCGTCCGACGACGAGCGCCAGCGCCGGCGGGACGTCGTCGTCGCCGACAACCAGGTAATCGCCGGGCCAAGGGTCGAGCGGGATCCGCGCGTGACGCAGGTTGCCGGTCACGATGCCGGGCTCGTACTCCTGGT
>JBOGID010000509.1:0-4836 GCA_050742295.1 Acidimicrobiales bacterium
GCCTTCGCCGCCTTGGCTGCCCTCGCCGGCCGGGACGCCCGGGCGGGGGCGGCGGCCGGCGCCAAGGCCGCGTCCGGCGCGGGTGGCGGTTCCGGCTCCCATTCGGGTTCGGGGGGCAGCGGGCTCGCCGGGGCCGGTGGTTCCGAGTACTCGTCGACTTCCAGCGAAGCGAGCAGCTCGGGGTCGCCGAAGTTGATGATCCCGTAGAGGTCTTGCAGGTACGCGAGGTCGGTGGCGAACAGGCCTTCGATCGTGCGGGTCGTCACCTCGGGCAGCGTGCCCAACTCGATGACGACCCGCGCCAGGATGGCGACGGTGAGGTACGCCTCGTTCTGCGCCACCCGGGGGTCGCGCAGGGGCTCGATCTCGTCGCGCGCCGTGGCGAGCCGCATGACCCCTGTCCGGTGCAGGTTCCCGTCGCCGTCGATGTAGCCCTTCGGCAGCGTGAACTCGTACTCGGTCTGAAGGCTCATCGGGCCACCATCTCACGATGGTGGCCATGAACCATCGGCACCGTGTTCAATGGTTCGCTCGCTAAGCGCTCACTCACTCGGGGCTCACGTGATTCGGTCGATGCCCTCGTGGACGATGGTGATCTCCTCGACACCGATGTCGGTGGACTTGGCGTCGAGGGTCGGGCCCGTGACCTTCGAGGGCCATCCGTTGATGAAGTTCCAGCGGGCGACTTCCTCGTAGTTGCGGTCGTACATGATGACGGAGCCGTTGCGCCGGGCGTCCTTCATCTTCCCTTCCTCGACCTGCTGCCTCCAGTCCCAGATGTGCATGTCGGCGGTGATGCCGCGCTTGAGGCTGATGTCGTCCCACTTCAGCCGGCCCGGGATCTTCTGGACGACCTCGTGCCCGCTGTTGTCGACCACCTCGTGAGGGATGACATCGTTCTCGGAGCCCAGGCCACCGCACTCCGTGAAGTAGCCCATGGAGAGCCCGTCGATGTCGAGGCCGAAGGTAAAGCCGACTAGGGGGTCGGTGTCCCTACCACTCTTGGTTGCCACGTCGGGGTCCTTTCGTTACTCGGCGGCGGCGGAGCCGCCCTGCCACTGGCTGATCCGGAAGATGACGAACTCGGCGGGCTTCACCGGGGCGATGCCCACCTCGACGATCAACCGGCCCAGGTCGATCGAGTCGGGCGGGTTGTTCTCGGCGTCGCACTTGACGTAGAACGCCTCGCCCGGCGTGGCCCCGAAGAGGGCGCCTTCCCGCCACAAGCCCCGAAGGTAGGCGTTGAGCGTGCGCTTCACCTTCTGCCAGAGGGCCAGGTCGTTGGGCTCGAACACGACCCACTGGGTGCCGTCCATGATCGTGGTCTCGACCATGTTGAACAGCCGGCGGACGTTCAGGTAGTTCCAGCTCGGGTTGGAGGACATGGTGCGGGCGCCCCACACCCGGATGCCGCGCACGCCGAAGGCGCGGATGCAGTTCACCCCGATGGGGTTGAGGATGCCCTGCTCGGCCTTGGTGATGGGGCTCTCGACGTCGAGCACACCGCGGATGACCTCGTTGGCCGGGGCCTTCCAGACGCCGCGGGTCTCGTCGGTGCGGGCCCACACGCCGGCCATGTGGCCCGACGGCGGGATGGTGATGATGCGGTCGCCGTTCGTCGCCGCCGGGTTCGCGACCTTGATCCAGGGGTAGTACATGGCCGCGAACATGGAGTCGTAGCCGGCCACATCGGACCGCCAGTCCCGCATCTGCTGGGGGTTGAGGCCCGGGAGGGGGTCGAGGATCGCCATGCGGTTGGCCTGGCCCTCGCAGTGGCCGATGAGGGCGATCTGCACCGCCTTCCACATGTCCCGGTCGATCGAGCCGTCAGCCTTGGTAGCGGCGGTGATCAGGTCGGGGACGATCACCATGGTCACGTCGTCGGCGATGGCCAGGCCGCCGATGCCGTTGCGGTCCGCCTCGCTCCCGGCGAAGTCGCTGTCGCGGACGTCCACCGGCGTCATGGGGGCGGGGTCGATCGTGTACGTCCCGGCTGCCAGCTGGGCACCCTTGGTGGAGGACTTGGTCTTGACCGTGACGTAGTTCGACGTGGCCGTCACCGTCTCGACGTTGCGGTCGCCCTTGGCCAGGCTGAGGTCGGTGAACGTCTCAAGGGGCGTGTCACCCGACTCCACCGTGATCGTGAAGCGGGGGTCGCCGTCCTCGTCGGGGGGCGGGGGCGCGGGCGTGACCGTGACCCGCAGATCGGGGTCGGCCACCTTGGCCGCCACCTCGAGGGCGGGCTTGCCGTCCCCGGAGGCCACGGCCAGGGCGGGGCGCTGGCCCGATGCCCGCTCGTGGGGGACGCGCACGATGTACGCCATGGCGCCGCCGTTGTTGAAGTAGCCGTAGACGGCGTGGGGCAGCATGGCCCCGGGGACGAAACCGCCGAAGAGGTTCTCGAACTGGGTCCAGTTCGTGACCAGCCGGGGGCGGCGTCCCTCCGGGTCGGAGGGGTCGTTGGCCGGCGCCTTGGCCGTGAAACCGACGAACGCCGCCACGGCGGTGGCGCCCGAGCTCAGGGGCTTGGAACCGCTGTCGATCTCCTCGACGTAAACGCCTGGGGTCAGGTAGGTGGGCATCTTCCCTCCGTGGGTTGCGTACGAAGCACTAGGTACTGCTGACGGTCTCGAGTAGGCCTTGGGTGCTCAGCGCCATGGCGTAGGACTCCCCGCGGTGGAAGGGCGGGAACACCCGCATCGTCTGGCCGTCGGCCGAGAAGGCGACGACCTTGACGGAGGGGAAGGCGGCGCTGATCGCCCTCGCGGTGGCAGGGCACTGCTCATCGTCGAGGTCGAGCACGACCACGTCGGGCAGGGCCTTGACGAGCCGGTCGACGAGGGCCTCACCCGTCGTCTCCTCGGCGACAAGCTCGCAGCCTTCCCCGCGTAGGAGGTCGTCGAGGCCCAGCCTCACGATGTTCCCGAAGTGTCCCAGAAGGACACGCTTCAAAAGCCCCTCCCCGGTCGAGTCGACCAAAGGCGGACGATACGGAGGGGGGCGGGCGGAACCAAGGGCGAAAGGTGCAGACCTAGGGGCAACCCGTCCCGGGGGCGGCGAGGCGACGCCTTCTGGGGAGCTGCACCCGTGCAACCCTGGGGAACCTGTGGAAAGGTTGCCGAACAACCCTGCCCGGGACTAGGTATTCTGGACAGGTTCGAGGCTGGGGCAACGAACGCACCAATCCAAGCAAGCGAGATCTGCAGGGCACGAGATCTGCGATAAACAAGGGTCTGCAGCAAACAAGGTCTGGCGTGAACCAAATCGACGTTGCCGTCTTCGACGAACACGAGATATTCCGGAGGGGAACGGTTGGGTGTCTCCAGGCCGATCCGCTCATCGAGGTCGTAGCCGAGGGCTCCGACCCCGTAGCGGTCGACGCCGATGTTGCCGTGGTTTCGGCCCGGGCCGCGAGCAGCCACTACTTCGACTGCCCCCTGGTGGTGTGCGACCTCGGTGAGGCGGCGTCCCGGCCCCTGGCCGACGATGCGAGGGTCCTCGCCGTCCTCACCCGAAACCGGGTCAGCGCCGACCAGCTCGTCAGCGCCGTCCGGGCCGCGGCCGTGGGCCTCTCCATCCAGCCGACTCCCCGCCTGCCCGGGTCGCTGGACAGCCGGAGCATCGAGGTCCTCCAGTTGCTGGCCGACGGCGCCGCCACCAAGGAGATCTCCCGCCGAATGGGCTACTCGGAGCGAACGATCAAGGGCATCATCCGGGACATCAACATCGGCCTGGGCGCCCGGAGCCGGGCGCACGCCGTTGCCACCGCCCTCCGCGAGCACCTGATCTGAACAGGGACGACGCAAAGCTCGACCCGGCGGGCTGGCTCCTGGCGCGCCTGGCGGCCGTCGAGGAGCAGGTCGGGGCGGCCGTCGAACGGCGGCGGTCGGCCGCCGAGTTCGGCGCGGGGGACGACCGGCGCGGCGGCCAGGGCGTGTTCATCTCCGAGGCGGACGTGTCAAGGCTGCTCGTACGCCCCGGGCCCTCGCCCGACGATGGGGGCATGAACCGGCTGCTACGCACCGTCCAGCCCCACGACAACCCCGAGCCGGAGGACAGGCTGGCCGGGCTGGGCCAGTCGTTCGACCTCGAGCCCGTCGACCTGGCCGTGCTGCTGGTGGCGCTGGCCCCCGACGCCGACGCCCGCTTTGAGCAGCTCTACGCCTACCTGCACGACGACGTGAGCCGGCGCCGGCCGACCATCGGGCTCTGCCTGGAGCTGTGCGGGGTGCCGGTCGTGTCCCACGAAGGCCGGTCCCGTTTCCGGCCCGACGCCCCGCTCACCCGTCACCGGCTCGTCACGGTCGAGGACCCGACGGCGCCCTACCCCAGCCGGGTGCTGCGGGTCCCCGACCGGGTCGTCGACCACCTGCTGGGGAGCGACATCCCCGACCAGGTGGTGGCGCCGCTGCTCCTTCCACCCCTGGCCGTGCCGTCACCCCGCGCCGGGATGGTCGAGGCCGCCCTGTCCGCCGGGGTGCGGCTCTTCTACGTGCGGGGCCCCCGAGGGGCGACCGACCATGCCGAGGCGGCGGGCGCCCTGGTCGAGGTGGGCCTGCCGTGCCTCACCGTCGACCTGAGCCGTGTCGACCCCCACGCCGACGCCCAGGAGGTGGCCGCCGCCGTGGCCCGCGAGGCAGGCCTGCGGACGACCGGCCTGGTCGCGGGGCCCATCGACGACCTCGTCGACCGGGACCGGCGGGCGGTCGAGGCGCTGGCCGAGGCGCCCGGTCCCACCCTGCTGCTGGGCGCACGGGCCTGGGAGCCGGCCTGGACGCCCGCCGTCCCGGTGATCCTCGACGTGGGCGCCGTCGAACCGTCCGAGGCCGAGCACGT
>JBOGID010000510.1:0-12343 GCA_050742295.1 Acidimicrobiales bacterium
GCCCAGGCCCGGGCGCTGGCCCGGCTGCGCGGCCTGCTCGAGGAGGTGACGCGGTGACCGCCGAGGACGAGATCCTCGAGCTGCTTGGCCGGGCGCTGGCGGCCGAGCCGAGGGAGCCGCCCCCCGACCGCGTCGCCGCCCTGCGCGTCCTCGCCGACGACCGACGCCTCCGGTTGGGCGCGCCGAGGCGGGCGACCAGCCGACTGAGGGGCCCGCTCCGGCGTGTGGCCTCCGGTGTCCTTGCCGCCGGTCTCGCTGTCGGCTGCTTCGTGGCCGGCGCGGTGGTGACCAGGGAGCCGAGCGTCGGCGTCCTCGAGTTCGCCGCCGTCCTCAGGGCGCCGGGTGGCGCGATCACGGTCACCGCCGAGGGACGGCGCGTCGGGATCGGCCGCATCGTCCACTTGCGCACGGACGACCTGCCCATCCTGCCGAAAGGCGAGTACTACGAGATCTGGTTCGTCGGGCCCGGGGACAGCCCAGGCCGTCCCAACCGGGTCTCTGCCGGGACCTTCCACCCTGATGCGCAGGGCCGGTCCGACATCGAGGTGACGGCTGCGGTCGATCCCACGAAGTTCCCCGAGCTCAGCGTCACGGCCGAACCGGGGGACGGCGACCCGGCGCCCAGCGGTCGCGAGGTACTGCGCGGCCCGCTCACGCTCCGCGGCTGAACACACCGCGTCCCTGTCACAGGGGCCCCCTCCAGTCTCGTGGTGCAATGGACCGCAGGGCGTCGCCGGGGATCACGGGGGACGTTGACGCCAGCGTCATCGGGGAGGCCGCCAGAAGGGCGATGTCCATGGCCAGATGCCCCCCGCCCCCGGGGGGGGTCTTAGCTCAATTTCTGTGGCCGCGGCGCGGTCGTGGCGCGTGCGTGAAAATGGTGGCGGGCGAGCCCGTCACGCCGTCGCGACGCCCAGCGTCTGGCCGAGGCCCTCGGCTTCGAGTTCGACCGCGTCCGCGGCAGCCACCACAATGCGGACGCGACTGCCCGTGCCCGGTCCGGCCGACAAGGCCCTCCGCGTCGGTGTCCAGCGGCAGCTTGCCCTTCCTTCCCGCCCGACCCGCCCAGTTGACGGCCTTTCGGACGGCAGGCGGGGGCTTCAGTCTCGGCGCCACGACGCGTAACGGGTTGAGGCGCCGCACCGCATGAGGGTGACCCCGCCCGTTGCCAGGCGGGGTCGCTCGGTTGCGTGGGGCCGGCTTACCAGTTGGGGGAGTAGTTAGCGCCGCCCGTCCAGTTCCCCCCGGTGAGCTGTGTGGCGTTCGTGCCGTCAGCGTTCATGCGGAAGACCTGGTGGGCGGCGTTCTTGCGGAGCGAAGCCGCATAGACGATCGCCTTGCCGTCCGGTGAGAACGACGGGTCCGACGCGTCGTACCTCACGGGGTGGGGGTTGGTCCCGTCGGCGTCCATGGCGTAGATGTACGAGATACCGCAGAGGGCCCATCCGTGACCGCACCCCATACCCTGACCCGGTCGAAGGCGATCGTCGTGCCGTCGGGGGACCAGTCGGGCGCGCCGTCCAGGTGATCCGACGTCAGCGTGGTGCGCTGTCCGGTGGCGAGGGTGACGACCTCGATCGAGCCCCCGAAAGCGCGATGAGAGACGAATGCGATCTTGGCGCCGTCGGGCGACCATGTGGCCTCGACATCGTCGGCATCCGTGCTGGCGACGAGCGTTTGGTCCGAACCGTCGGCATTCATCACGAAGAGGTCCATGTCGTCCCAGTTGGGCGAAATGGCGGAGGGCTGGCGGCTGAACGCGATCTTCGTGCCGTCCGGCGACCAGGCCGGATCACGCTCGTCGCGGGCGCTGTTGGTGAGGTTGACCTGATTGGTGCCGTCGGCGTTCATGACGAAGACGTCGTGGTGGCCGTTGCGCAGGCTGATGAACGCGACCTTCTTTCCGTCGGGGTGAGAGGGCCGGCTGCCGATCGGTGCCCGGATCGCTCGTCAGGCGGGTCTCCCGTCCTCGTTAGGCCCTCCTTGATCTAGAGTTCATTTGATCACTTGACAAGCAGGGCCGTCGGGGCGGAAGATGTCGGCATGGGTGACCGACAGGCCAAGGACGCGCTGTTCGACGCCTTCGCCGAGGTGGCGAAGGCGCTGGCCAGCGGCCGGCGGGCCGAGATCGTCGACGTGCTCGCCCAGGGCGCGCGGTCGGTGGAGGAGGTGGCCGAGGAGCTCGGCCAGTCGGTTGCCAACACGTCGCACCATCTCCGGGCCCTGGCCCGGGCCGGGCTCGTGCGCACCCGCCGTGAGGCCACCAGGATCTTCTACGGCTTGGCCAGCGAGCGGGTGGAGGGCCTGTGGGCTGAGCTGCGAGATGTCGCCGCCGAGCACGTCGCTGGCATCGAGCGCCTCGCCCAGGCCTACATGGGCGACCGCGCCAGCCTCGAGGCGATCACCCGAGACGAGCTGGCCGCCCGGCTGCGCAGCGGGGACGTGGTGGTCCTCGACGTCCGCCCGGAGCCGGAGTTCCGGGCCGGCCACATCGCCGGCGCCCGGTCGGTGCCGGTCGGTGAGCTGAAGAGGAGCCTGCGTGCTCTCCCGAAGGATGCTGAGGTCGTCGCCTACTGCCGGGGCCCCTACTGCGTCTACGCCGACGACTCCGTGCGGGAGCTGCGCCGGCTCGGCCGCAACGCCCGGCGGCTGGAGGAGGGGTTCCCGGAGTGGAAGCGGGCCGGGCTTCCGGTGGCATCCGGCCGAGGTTGAGAGAGGAGACACCATGCCCCAGGACGTGCTTGTGGACGTAGAGAGCCTCCGTGCCGAGGTGCGCGACAAGTACCGCGCCGTCGCCACCGAGCCCGCCGGCAGCTACCACTTCCACACCGGCCGGTCGCTCGCCGCCCGCCTCGGCTACGACCCCGAGGTCGTTGCGAACCTCCCCGACCGGGCGGTGGAGTCCTTCGCCGGGGTGGCCGACCCCTTCGCCCTGCGCCGTCTCAGCCCCGGCGAGCGGGTGGTCGACGTGGGCTCAGGGGCTGGGTTCGACTCCTTCGTGGCCGCCGGACAGGTCGGGCCCGACGGCGCGGTTGTCGGTGTCGACATGACGCCCGAGATGTTGGCCAAGTCCCGTGCCACCGCCGCGGCGTTGGGGCTGGCGTCGGTCGAGTTCCGCGAGGGGCTGGCCGAAGCGCTGCCGGTGGGCGACGGCTGGGCCGACACGGTCATCTCCAACGGGGTCATCAACCTGTGCGCCGACAAGCGGGCCGTCTTCGCCGAGATCAACCGGGTCCTGCGGCCGGGCGGTGTGCTGCAGTTCGCCGACATCGCCAACGGGCGGCCGGTCCCTGCCGAGGCCCTGCGCGACATCGACCTGTGGACCGGCTGAATCGCCGGTGGCCTGCCGTGCGCAGGCTGGCGCCTGATGTTGGAGCAGGCCGGCTTCGTCGACGTCCGCATCGGTGAGCGGGTCGATGTGTTCGGCGGGGCCGCAGGCGAGGCCAAGGCCCGGGCGTACGAGGTCTTCGGCTACGCCTTCCTGGGCCGCAAGCCCTCGCCGTGAAGCGACCATGAACGGACCGGAGATCGTCAGCCTCCTCGACGAGGGCCTGGGCAACAGCTCCTACCTGGTCGACCTGGGGGACGGGACCGCAATGGTGGTCGACCCGGCGCGCGACTCTGCGCCGTATTTGGCCGAGGCCGAGCGACGGGCCTGCGGATCGCGGTCGCCGCCGAGACCCACCTGCACGCCGACTTCGTCTCCGGCAGCCGCGAGCTCGCCGCCCGAGGCGCGAACGTGGTCGCCGCCCGCGCCGCCGGCCTGGAGCACCCCCATCACGGCCTGGTCGGCGGCGACCAGATCGACATCGGCGACCTGATTATGCAAGCGCTGGCCACCCCGGCCACACGCCCGAACATCTCGCCTACCTCCTTCGCGACGGCAACCGGCCGGTCGCTCTGTTCAGCGGCGGATCACTGCTCGTCGGCGCCGTGGCCCGGACCGACCTCATCAGCCCCGAGCGGACCGAGGAGTTGGCACGGTCGCTGTGGAGGTCGATCCAGACGGACCTGTTGAGCCTGCACGAGCTACCGGTGTTCCCCACCCACGGGGCGGGCTCCTTCTGCTCCGTAGCGCCGGGCGGCGAGCGGGTCACCACCATCGGACGCGAACGGTCCTCCAACCCGCTGCTGGCGGCTGTGGACGAGGACGCCTTTGTCGCCCGGCTCCTCGGCGGGTTCGGCTCCTTCCCGCCCTACTTCCTTGAGCTCCGGGAAGTGAACCGCCTCGGCCCGCACGTCTACGGTCGGTTCCCCGCCCTCGATCCGCTCGAGGTCGAGAGGGCCCGAGCCCTTGCCGCCGACGAGGCGGTGGTGGTCGACGTCCGGCCGGTCGAGCCCTTCGCCGCCGGTCATGTTCCTGGTTCGCTGTCGATCCCCCTGCGCCCACAGTTCGCCAGCTGGCTGGGCTGGCTGGTCGGGCGGGACCGCACGATCGTGTTCGTCGTCGACGACGAGCAGGACCGGGCCGAGCTGGTTCGTCAATGCCTGACGATCGGCTGCGAGCGCCTCGCCGGGGAGCTCGCAGGCGGCGTGGAGGCGTGGAGGTGTCGCGACCTACCCGTCGCCACGGTGTCGCTAGTGACCGCCGAGGAGGCGGTCGGAACGATCGTGGACGTGCGCCAACGTGACGAGTTCGCCGCTGGTCACGTCCCTGGCGCCATCAACGTGGAGCTCGGAGAGACGGCCGAACGGGCGCCAGACCTGCCCGCCGGCCGCCTCACCCTCATGTGCGGCCACGGCGAGCGGGCGATGAGCGCCGCCAGCATCCTCGCCGCGCAGGGTCGCACCGACATCGGCGTCCTCGTCGGCCGCCCGGCCGACGTTGCTACCGCACGCCGTCAGCGCCTCGCGATGTGAGGGAGTCGGGCGTTCGCACCGAGCCTCCGGTCCTCAGGCTGGGGCTACGAGAGAACCTGGCCCAGTTCAGCCTCCTCGTGGCGGTCAACGCCCTGGTGGGCGGCATGGTCGGCCAGGAGCGGACGGTGCTGCCTCTGTTGGCCAAGCAGACCTTCGCACTCACCGCGTTCACGGCCACCGCCACGTTCATCGTTGCCTTCGGGGCCACCAAGGCACTGACCAACCTGGCCACAGGCGCCCTCATCGACCGGATCGGCCGCAAGCCCGTTCTCGTCGGCGGCTGGGCTGTCGGGATGCCTGTGCCGCTCCTGCTGATCTGGGCCCCCAGCTGGGGGTGGGTCATCGTGGCGAACGTGCTGCTCGGGATCAACCAGGGGATGACCTGGTCGACCACGGTCGTCATGAAGATCGACCTCGTCGGCCCAGCTCGGCGTGGGACGGCGCTGGGCTTCAACGAGGCGGCCGGCTACGGCGCAGTGTCGCTGACGGCCCTGGCGACCGGCGCCATCGCTGCCCGGTACGGCCTCCGCCCCGATCCGTTCTTCCTCGGCATCGCCTTCGCCGCTCTCGGGCTCGGCCTCTCGACCCTCTTCGTGCGCGAGACCCAAGGGCACGCCCGCCAGGAGGCCTCGAACACGACCTGCAGAGCGGACGAGAACGACGGCTTCGGCGCGATCTTCGCTCGCACGACGTGGCGTGACCCCACCCTCGGCGCGGTGAGCCAGGCGGGCCTTGCCAACAACGCGGTCGACGGCCTGGCCTGGGGCATCCTTCCTCTGCTGTTCGCCTCCGCAGGACAGTCGGTCGAGGCGATCGGGGTGCTTTCCGCGCTCTACCCCGGTGTCTGGTGCGTGGTCCGATCGCATCGGGCGCAAGCCCCTCATCGTCGCCGGCATGATGCTCCAGGGCGCGGCGCTCATCCTCATGGCCACGACCACTGGGTTCGCGCCGTGGGCCGTCGGCGCCGTGATCATCGGCATCGGGACCGCCCTCGTGTACCCAACGCTCATCGCGGCGGTCGGCGACGTTGCCCACCCGACGTGGCGGGCGACCGCGATCGGTGTGTACCGGCTTTGGCGCGACGCCGGGTACGTGGTCGGCGCGCTGGTCGGCGGCGCCGTGGCGGACGTTCTCGACGTTCGAGCTGCGGTGCTGGCCGTCGCCATGTTGAGTGTTCTCTCCGGCCTCGTTGTCGCATCCCGGATGCACGAACCGCCGCCGGCGCAGCGACGGGAGCGGCAATCCGACGCACGAGGAGGCCCAGTGCTCGGGGTCAGTGTCACCAGGGCCAAAGTAGGCAACTCCGCGATCACACCAGGAAGCGCTCGATGACCCTGTCGTAGCCTGCCTGGGCTCGGCGAGGGCGACTAGGGGATAGGTCTCAAGGCTCGTCCCGGAGGCGTGGCCCGAGTAGGGCTGGATGAGGCCGTCGTCGATCCCCTGAGTCTTCAGCCAGGTGAACAGGAAATGCCCGCAGCCGGTGTGCAGGCATGCTGCGCTCCAGGCCCGCCAGATTCGCCTCGCGGGCCAGGAGCGCTCGCACGCCCCGGGTGGAGCAAGGCTTCTTCCAGCTCGACTCGAAGAGGAGGGTGGCCGCCTTGGCGGGCTGGGCGTCCATGTGCAACGAGAGGGTCTGCCTCGAGGGTCTCCCTTGAGCGAGGATACGGCACGACCGTCACGGCACGAGCCGGTAGAAGCGCCAGAAGTCGTGCTCGATGGGGAGAACGTCGACTCGCGTGAAGCCGGCCTCGGCCGCGTAGGCGCGAACGGTGTCGGGCCGTATCACCGCGCCGGTGCCCGCGGAGTCGTTGTCGAGCATGCCGACGGCGAGGCAGTGCAGCACGCTCCAGCCGTAGTTGAACCGCTCAATCTCGTCGCCGGGCGCCGCGAACCGCTCGGCCACCCGCTCGTCGGCGATCACGGCGCTGCCGCCGTCGGCGAGCATGCCGCGGGCGGCGCGGAGCGCTTCGACCGGGTGGTTCATGTCGTGGAGGGCCTCGAAGATGGTGACCACGTCGTAGCGGCCGCTCAGCTCGGGGTCGCTCGCGTCGTGGACGATCGGGCGCACGCGGGCCGCCAGCCCAGCAGCCGCCACCTTGGCCCGCGCCGCCTCGATCGAGGCCGAGTCGATGTCGATGGCGTCGACGGTCACGTGCGGGTAGGCGTGGGCAATGGCCACGCTGGACCATCCTGAACCGCAGGCGAGGTCGGCGACCTGGGCCGCTGGCTCGGCCCGCAGGCGGGCGTCGACCTCCGGGATCGAGGCGAGCCAGTCGGCGAGCTGGTTGGCGAACATGGGCCGGTTGATCGCCTCGATGCCCTCCCGCACGTCGGCGCCATAGTCCTCATAGGGCACGCCGCCGCCGGCGCGGTAGGCGCCCAGCAGGGCGTCCAGGGGCCCGGTCACACCGATGGCCAGGGCGGCGAGCGGGGTGAGGTAGTTGAGGTTCTCCTCCTCGACGAACACGGCCCGGTGGGCATCCGGCAGCGCGTAGCGCCGCTCCCCGGGCGCCGCACCCGGGTCATCGACGCTCACGAAGCCGGCGACGGCCTGTTGCTCGAGCCACTCGCGCACGTAGCGCTCGACGGTGCCGGTGCGGCGGGCCAGCTCAGCGGGGGTCGCGTCGCCATCGGCGAGGGCCCGGTAGAAGCCGAGCCGACCGCCCAGGTGAATCGACGCCACCTCGAGAGTGTCGATCACCGCTCCGAAGACCCGCTCGACGAGCGCGTCGGTAGCGCCGGTGGCCGCCGCCACCTCGGTCTGGGTCATGGTCGTTCTCCTTCGCGTCTCGGCCGAGAGGGCGGCGAGGTGCAACAGCCGGGCGATCCCTCGACCGTCCGGCCGTTCCCCCACCGCGCACGCCCTGTCCATGGGCCTCAGCCCCATGCCAGGCGACGCTATGCCGGCGAGGGCTGTCCTGACTTCGCCAGAACCGGCTAATCCTGTCGCCGACACGCGTATAGCCAGATCTGGCCATCAGAGTCCGTGACGGGTCGCGAGCGACGCGGCGGCGGCTCGCGACGGCAACCTCAGCTTGCGGAGGATGTTGGTCACATGCCGATGGACGGTGTGCTGGCTGAGCACCAGGTGTTCGGCGATCTCGCGGTTGGTGAGCCCCTGGGCCACCAAGGCAAGGACCTCCGTCTCGCGGCGGCTGAGTTGGGAGAGCGGGCCCTCGGCCGGCCGGGTGTAGCGCGCCGGCTCGGTCACGCTGAGGTCGGTCAGCATGGCCTCTGCCCGGGTGATCTCCCTTTGGGCGCCCAGCGCCTGCAGGGCGGCTCGGGCTGTCTCGATCTCGCGGCGTGCCGGCTCATGGCGGCCCAGGGCCGCGAGCGCGGTGGCAAGGTCGAGCCGCGCCCTGGCGGTCTCGAACGGCGCGCCGCTCGCCGCGAGCAGGTCGAGCGCGTCCTCGAGTGACCGCCGGGCGGCGTCGTGGTCCCCTGTCGCGGCAGCGATCGTCGCCGTGGCCGAGAGCATCGCAGCGCGCAGCGGCCGTGTTCCGGCCCGCGAGGCGATCTCTCCCAGTTCCTTCAGCGCGTCGCGGGCGCGGTCGATCTCGCCCAGCGCCACGTGCGCCCGCACCATGATCTCGAGACCAGTGCACCGCTCCATCCGGTTCCGATCGGGAAGGCTGCGCAGGAACCGCTCGGCGAGCTCCGCTGCATCGCCAGCGCGCTCCCGGTCGAGGGCGAGGGCAGCTCGGCCTACGAGCGCGAGCGGCTTGCCCTCGCACTGCCCGAAGAGGTCCTCGGCGTCGTCGTGTCGACCCTGGCGCCGACGAAGCTCAGCCAACCGGACCAGGGCGTCGCCGACAAGCGGCGGCCGGGACGAGGCCAGGCCTTCCGCGGCAGATCGCAGCTCGGTCTCGGCCTCCTCCCACCGTCCCTGCCAGGTGAGCACGCCCGCGTACTTCGCCTTGCAGATGCTGAGCGGGAGGGCGATCCCGTGGCGCTCGCAGAACTCGCCCACACGCTCACACCACTCGCCCGCACGGTCGTAGTCACGCACCTGCTCGCATGCGGCGATCAAGTAGCAGCACGCCCAGGCGACGCACACCAGGATTTCTGCCTCCCCGCCGAGCGCGGTGGCCACCGCTTCGTCGAGGCGCCGCATCCCAGCACGCAGGTCGCCTTCGCTGACCAAGGCAAACCCTTCGAGCCCCAGGCCGACCATCTCCAGCTCGGGTACGCCGAACCTGCGGCCCAGCTCCACAGCCTGCGCCGCCAATTCCCGGGCGGCGACGGTATCCTCCTCGACGATGATCGAAGCCTGGTGCACCGCCAGCCACCCATGACCGGGCCCCGGCTCGACGCCATCGAGCACGCGGCGGGCGCGCTCGAGCCAGCCGCTCGCCACCGCGGGCTTCCCGCGGAACTCGAGCCAATCGGCGGCCAGCCAGGCCGCGACCCGAGCGGCGGCGGCATCGTCTCCCTGGCTGCGGTAGAGGCGGTAGGCGCGCTCTCGGGCGTGGAACGTAGTCGGGTCGTCGTCGAGACAGTAGGCGGCCCAGCCCAAGCCCTCAAGCGCCTCAGCGGTCTCCTCTGCCGCCAACGCCTGCTCGAAGCACGTCTGAGCGCCACGCCAGTCGCCTGCCCGCAGCGCGTCCCAGCCATGCTGGACATCCGCGTCAGTGGGCCTCTCGCTCATTCGGTCAACCAGTCTTCCAGCGCGCCGATGTCCCTCGCCCGGGAATCGTCCCCGGCGCCCGTGGCCATGTGAAAGTCCCCGCCCGTGGCCACCAGCGGGGATGTCGAGTTGGCCATCGACACGGCCCGTGCTCGGGTTCGCGTCACCAGGGGCAAGGAGGCAACCGAGCGATCACACCGGGTCTCGCCGGAACCGGTCTCGGTGTCCGCCGCCGGGGTCGAGCGGCGCACGACTCTCGGAGCGCGTAGGGGCGTCTCGGCCCGCCCACGAGCGAGGAGGATGCGATGAGCAGCACAAGCCGCACCGCGGGACAGGCGAGCCGCTTCGACGTGAGATCGGCGGACGGGACGCCGCTCGCCGTGTGGGCCGAAGGGAGCGGACCCCCGCTTGTGATGGTCCACGGCTCCATCGCCGACCACACCACCTTGACCCCGCTGGTCGACGCGCTGGTGGGCGAACAGGTGGCCACCTTCTCGATGGATCGCCGGGGGTTCGGGGCCAGTGGCGACGCGCCCGGCTATGCCATCGAGCGCGACTTCGAGGACGTCGCCGCCGTCGTAGACGCCGTCGCCGCCCGCTCGGGTGGGCCGGTCGCGCTGTTCGGGCACTCCTACGGCGCCAACTGCGCCATGGGCGGGGCCGCCCTCACGCAAAACGTCCACCGCCTCGTGCTCTACGAGCCCAGCCTGGGCCTGCGCTATCCGCCCGGCTCGATCGAGGCCGTCGAGCAGGCTGTGGCGGCAGGCGACATGGATGCCGCGGTCGTGGCCGTGTTCGTCGGCATCCTGGAGATGACAGAGGGGCAGGTCGACGCCATGCGATCCGGCACGACGCCGACCTGGGCGACCCGCGTCGCGTCCGCTTGGACGCTCCCGAGGGAATGCAGGGTCGAGGAGAGCTGGGCGTACCAGCCCGGCCGGTTCGACGCGATCGCGGCGCCGACGCTGCTCCTGGCCGGCTCGGAGACCCCTGCGTACGGGGGCGACGCGACCCATCAGGCTGCCGACGCGATCCCCGACGCCAGGATCCGGGTGCTCGAAGGGCATGGCCACTTCGCCCACAAGGCCGACCCCGCCATGGTCGCCGCGATCATCCGGCGGTTCATCGCGTGGTGAGCCCGGGGTAGGGGGCGCGCTCGCGGATATACGGCTCCCTCCCTTCTGGCGGCCCCGTCTATTGGCCCGTCTCCGGTGCATAGGGATGTGGTGGCCGCTTCCCATGCCGGCTCGGACGGTGGCGACAGAATGGTCCCGTGGCCAGCTTGCCGCTGGTGGCGCCGACCTCGATCAAGCCGAGAGCTGGTTTTCGAAGCGACGAATCATCCCGCGCTTCTCTGCGAGGTCGAAGCCCGCGCAGCAGCCCCGGGACGTCCGGCTGTCGGGTCCCCCCATCAGCGGGCCGTGCCGCATCGTCGTATCCTCGCAAGGCCGACGCGCCCAGCGCGACAGAGGGAGGGACATCGACATGACGACCACCCCAACCAACCCGAATCGGCCCCAACGGACGGCGAGGAAATGGTCCGTCGTACTCGCGTCGCTGGCCGTGTGCTCGACGGTCTCCCTCGCCAGCCCGTCCTCAGCCCAGAGCTCTCCCATCTCGACGACCGGGTTCGACGCGACCTTCAGCGCATCGTTCGCCGTCGAGGACATCGGTCGTTCTGACCTCTTCATCGTGGGAGAGTCCGGGAACGGCGACGAGGATAGCCAGGGCGCGTTCACGTACACGTCCGCCGTGATCCAGGACCTCCGCCGGCGCCCGGCCGGATGCGGACCGAACAGTTCTCGCGGCGTCACGGGCTCGGCGACGCTTCGTTTCGTGAACGGGGACCTTCGCTTGTTGCGCTTGTCGGGCGAGGCATGCTTCAGCTTCCCGTTCGTGGCAGCTTCGGAGGACTGGGTCGCCACGAGCGGGACCGGTTCGTACCGGGGAGCAACCGGCCACCTCGCCCGAGAGTGGGTCGGTGACGTGAGGACCCTGACGGCTGTGGGCACCTGGATCGGTGAACTCCGTCTGATTTCCCACTCGTGACAATGCAACGACCGGCCCGTTCCGCGTCTTGGGTGCATTGCGCACCGTGAGGCGGACCGCGCCACATACGGAGAGGAGCCCGCCCTGTCCGTGAAGTCTCCCATCCTGACACCTCCCTGGGTCGGCCTCGACGTCGACAAGGAGTGGGCCCGTGAGGAACGTCGGACCAGAATCGCTCGGAATGATGAGGCACGACCCGGCACCGTGGGCGAGCGCATGTCCGGGTCCGCCTACTACTCCGTGCCTGGCATGGCCGCCGTGGCCGACGCGACGCGGTACCTGGGCACCCTCAAGGTTCCCCAGGACCTCGACCGTCTCCCCGCGCTCGGACGACGGTCGGCAAGAGTGATGGGTGCGCTTTGACGGCCATGCCATAGATGATCGACACGGCGGTGGCATCGACGCCGATGCCGCGTCCGTCAGGCACCATCTTCTCGGCGAACACCAGTCCTGCGACGGCGGAGAGACGGGCCACGGCGTCGGCGAACAGCGTGAAAGACGCGGCCCTCGTCGGGCTCGGCCCTCCCGGGGTCCCGGCGGGCCTGGTCCGCCAGCCGCATGTCGAGGTTGTACAGGGAGTTGGTCAGGTACTCAAGCTCGGCGGGGTCGACATCGACCTGCCATCGGAAGGCGTCGCCGCCGTTGTAGGCCGCGCCGGCCCACGAGTCGACATAGCAGTCGACGTCGTGCAGCACGTGAGCGGGCAGCGTGCCCGTCGCTGCCGGCTCCCTCCGAAGCGCTCCGAGCATCTCCCGGGCCCAGCCGATCCAAGCGCGGGCGCTGGCCGGCGCCACCGGCCCGACGCAT
>JBOGID010000511.1:0-8142 GCA_050742295.1 Acidimicrobiales bacterium
GCGGCTGACGAGACGTCGGGCGGAGGAGCGTCCAAGAGCTACGAAGTAGGGATCGTCGCCAAGCTGCCGTGGCCCGAGGTCCTGCAGGCCGATCCGCATCTGCGAGAGTGCGTTCTTCGCTCCGTCACGATTCGGAAGGAGCTTGACGCGAGCGACGAGACGAGCCCCGGGTTCGTAGCGCCATGGGCGAAGCCCGACAGCAGCGCCCGCTCGGTCCTCGACTCCCGGGTCCGCCACTACGAGGATGACGTCCTCGTCCTCGTCTCCGTGTCGGCAGACCTCGAAGCTGCCGTGCTGGCCGGCACGGGAGCGACGGATGCCGCCGGGTTCGTCGAGCAGGAGGTCGGTACCCATCCGGCGAGCTACCCGCGCCGCCGGCTGGCGGCTGCGGACGTCGGGGGCATGCTCACGGCACCATTGGAGCAGGCCATCGGCGAGGCGACCCGGCGGAAGGGGGCCGTTCGGGTGCTCACCCAGAAGAACTTCGTCGCCGACAGGCGGATCGAAGTGGTGGCCCACGCATGTGAGGTGCACCCCGAATCGGTGGTCGAGCTGCGCCGGGCTGTGGGGTCCGTAGCCCCGGAGCAGGCCGACGAGATCCTCACGGGGCTCGCCTCGTACCTGATCGGCTGCGCCTTCGGGCGATGGGATGTTCGGATCGGGCGTGATCCTGCGGCGGCACTGCCTGTGGCAGACGACCCGTTCGCTCCGGTTCCGGTTTGCCCGCCGGGAATGCTTGTCGACCCGGACGGCCTGCCGGCCCGGGAGGCTCCGGCCGGCTATCGCCTCACCCTGACCTCCCACCGGCTACTGGTGGACGAACCCGGCCACCCTGCCGACATCGTGTCCGCCGTCGAGGCGGGCGCCGGCGCGCTCGTGGATGACCCGGGCGCCCTGATCGACGACCTGACCAGGCTCCTTGGCGTGGCCGACCTGCGCACCTATCTCTGCAAACGGTTCTTCAAGGACCACCTCGCCCTGTACTCGAAGAGCCGCCGCAAGGCCCCGATCTACTGGCCGCTGACCATCCCGTCGAGGGGCTGGACGGTGTGGCTCTACGCGCCGGCGCTGTCCCGGGAGGCGCTCTATGGCGCGGCCGCCCACACCGAGCGGCGGTGGAACGCGGCTGAGGCCGAGATGCGCCGCCTGGAGTCGGCCCAGCTCCAGGCGGGCGACGATGCCCCTGTCGCCCGCTCCCTTGCGACCCGGCTCGACGCCGCGCGGCGGCTCGGAGAGGAGCTGCGGAGCCTGCACAAGCTCCTCGCCGCTGTCGCGGCCAGCGGTTGGCAACCCGATCTCGACGACGGCATCGTCGTGTGCGCCTCTCCACTTGCAGATGCCCTCCTCGATTGGGCAAAGGATCCGGCCGAGACCCGAGCGCGGCTCCGCGCCGGCAAGCTTGACTGGGCCAGCGCCCACCGCTGGCGGGAGGCGTTGTGAAGGCGACGGTGCTCCGCGATGCCCTCGCCGTCAAGTTGGCGGAGAAGTGCTCGCGTCACCACCTCGTCGTCTGGGACGACCCCGACCGGCAGTACGAAGGCGTGGCCGAGGTGGTGGTGCCGGCCGGCTGGCAGCTTGTGCGGTACGAAGGTTCCTGGTGGGACTTGCGCCGCCGTGCCGAGCCGGCCTTCTCCGGCCCCGTCCCGCCCAAGCTGGTGCTCTACGTGCCCGCGCCACCGCCGGCCGCCGATCCTATGGAGGAGTTGCGCCAGGCCGGCGCCAGCTTCAAGCGCCTCTTACCCACGCTCCTGAAGGAGGCGCTGGCCGGAGATGTCGGCCCATCCCGCATCGCAGAGTTGTCCGAGCGCTGCCCAACGCTGGCGGCGGCCGAAGAAGCTCTCGCGGGCGGCGGTAACGTCGACCCCGCTCTCATCGCGGCGACCGGCGCTCATGACCCCGAAGGGGTGCTCGCCGCGATTCTGGTTGACCACGTGACCGAGGGCCGGGTCGCGGAGATTGCCCCGGCGCTCGCAGCCCTCGGCCAACATTCCGCAGGGTGGGCCCCGTCTCTGGCGCGCGACCTAGACGCGCTCCGAGCGAGCCTGGCCCGCCATCTCGTCCTCGCGACGATCGCCGATGCTGCCGACGACGCAGCCAAGATCCTCGTGCCCCATTGGGAGGCGCTTACCCCGTCACAGACCCGTACTTGCCGCGACGTGGTCGAGCGGGTGAGCCGGCCCGCCACGATGGGCTCCTGGGGAGCTCTGGCGGACCGCGCCTCTGCGGACTTGCGCCTGGCTGAGGTGCCCTGGCGTGACGGCCTGGCGACGTGCGACGTGGCCAGGGTCGTCGACGAGCTCGCGTACCACGAGGCCGTGCGCCGCCTGGGCGAAGATCCGGCTTCGGCCCACGCACTCGCGGCCGGCAGGATCGCGAGCAGCCGGTGGCTCCGCTGGCGGGACTACGCGTCCGCGCCGGTCCTGGCCGCGCTCGACGCGGTGCGCGCCGTCGCGCGACTTCGGGTCACTCTGGCCGAGCACCCCGTACCGGGCACGGCGTCGCTCGACGGCGTCTACCGGTGGTACCTGGCTGGTGCTTGGAAGGTCGATCGGTCTCAGCGCCTGATGGAGGGGGCGCGCATGGGCCTCGACATGCCCGGTCTCGACCGGGCCTACACCGAGGCCCGCGACGCCTACCTTGCCTGGCTCGACCGGCTGCTCGATGCGACGCAGGAGGCGGCCAGGGGCGGCTGCGAGGTGAGCCAGCCGAGCCAGGGCGACATCTGGGCCAAGCAGGTCGAGGGATCGAGCGGCGTGGCGCTGGTGATCGTGGACGCCATGCGCCTTGAAATCGGTCATCGCCTGGCCGAGTTGCTGGAGCGGGTTGTTGACGCGGTACGCGTCGAAGGCGCCGTCGCGGTCCCGCCCACGATCACCGCCGTCGGCATGGCCAGCCTGCTGCCGGATGCCGCCCGCGAACCACTTGCGGTCGACGTGGTTGCGGACTCGATCGTCGTGCGCGTCGGCGACCGGCCAGTGCGCACTGTCGCCGACCGCACCGCTGCCTACCGGGTGGCGGCGGGGATTGTCGAAGACCATCCCATGAGTGAGTGGTTGAGCCTCGGTGACGACGTCCTGGCCGAGCGTGTCCGTGCCGACCTTCTCGTGGTCCGCTCGCAGGAGATCGATGCTGCCGGCGAGCGGGGCTTGGCCTCAGTGCGCTGGTCGCAGATCGACGCGACAGTGGAGAGACTGGCCGTCCTGGTGTCTCGGTTGGGCGCCGCTGGCGTGCGGCGGGTTGTGATCACTGCTGACCATGGCTTCATCGCCCTCGGACGTCCGCTCGACGCCTCCCGGGTCAGGAGCGCCCCGACCGGCGCCGGATTCGTGGAGCACGGGCGGGTGTGGATCGGCCGCCCGGCGACGGTGCCGGAGGGGTGCACGGCGATCGCCCTCAGCGACTTCGGCGTTCGGTCCGCGGAGAGCATCGTCGTCGCCGGCGGCATGACGGTGTTCGCCGGCGCCGGCGAGAGCTTCTTCCATGGAGGGATCGCCCCCCAGGAGGCTGTCGTGCCCGTGGTGGTGGTCGATCTGGCGCCTGCCGGCCGGAGCACCAGCGATCTGCTCACGGTATCGGTCGAGGTGCCGGGCGGGCGAGTGTCGGCCGAAGCGTTCTCCATCCGCGTGGGACTGGCGGGTTCCCTGTTCGCTTCCGATGTGACAGTGCGCATCACCGCCGCCGGCCAGACGGGTGAGCCGGTAGCCCGTTTGGTGCCGGGCGAGGCGGTGGACCCACAGGCCGGGACCGTGCGCCTCGACCCCGCGACTGATGCCCTCCTCACCTTCCTCGTCACCCGGAACCTCGACAAGGGCGATGTCGTCGCGGTAGCTGTCCTCGATGCCACCACCGGGCGCCCGCTCGCCGACACACGGGCCACGGTGGCGCGCGACCTTCGGCCTGAGGAGGACTGGTGACAGGCCACGGGGAGGAACGCGCCCAGTTGACGCGGATGACCGTCTCGAACTACCGCAGTGCGGGCGAGGACGTCTCAATCGATTTGGAGCCGATCACCGTGCTGGTCGGGGTCAACGGGTCCGGGAAGTCCAATCTCCTCGACGCGCCGCGGTTCGTGGCCCAGGCCCTCACGGACGGGCTGGAGAGCGCCGTCGAGGAACGCCACGGCTTCGATTCCATGCTTCGCGACGTCGGCCGGGCGCGCGGCACGATGCGCATCCGTCTGGAGCTGGAGCACCCCGACTGGACCGCCGACTACCTCGTAGAGCTGGGCTCGCCGGCCCGGCACCGTGACGACTTCGGCATTCGTCGAGAGGAGCTTGTGGTTCGGGAACTTGCGACCCGCCAGACGAACACACTGACCAAGAACCAGCTCGGCAATGTCAGCAGCACATGGTCAGGCCTGGCCGCGCCAGTCCGCGACCGCCGGAACCTCGCCCTTCTGGCAGTCGGAGGCGACGCTCGGCTGGAACCGGTGGTCACGGCGCTGCGGGCCGTCGAAACCTATGCCCTCTTCCCCGAGAGGCTTCGCGAACCTCAGGCGCCCAACCCGCGAGCGTATCTATCCAAGTTCGGTGACAACTGGACGAGCATCGTGCGCCGCGTCATGAGTTCCGCCTCGGCGCTGGACCTTCGGCTCGCGCTGGACCGGGTCACGGGCGACATCATCGACCTGCGGGCCCAGCGGCTGGGCGCCGGATTCCTCGTCGGCGAGTTCGGCCACGCCCGGCCCTCGGGTCGACCGCAGTGGTTCGAGGCGGCTCGCGAGAGCGACGGCACCCTCCGGGTGGCCGGCATCCTCACCGCGCTCGTGCAGCAGCCACCGCTCCTGATGATCGGCATCGAGGAGCCCGAGCAGACGGTTCACGCCGGGGTGTTGCCGATACTCGCCGACTTCCTCCGCGCGACGTCGGAAACCTCCCGAGTTGTCGTGACAACCCACAGCCCGGACCTTCTTGACCTGGTGCCTGTAGCCGGCATCCGGGTCGTCGAGCGCATTGACGGCACGACGCGGGTCGCCCGGCTGGACGAAGGCCAGCAGGAGCTCGTCCGGCGACGCCTCGAGTCGCCCGGCGGCCTGCTTCGGACCCAGGGCCTCGTGGCCCAGGAGCCATGACGTGGGACTGCTCATCGTGCGAGAAGGTGACGGCGAGAAGGAGGCGCTGCCTGCGCTGGTCTACCGGCTACGCGAGCATCTGGGACTGGACCTGCCCTACCCGGCCTCGAAGGAGCCTTGGAGGAGGCCACTCGTGACCGAGGCCGATCTGCGGGCCGTCTGCGAGCAGGCAAGGGCCATTCCGAAGTGCGAAGGGCTCCTGCTCACGCGCGACGCCGACAACGATGACCTGCCCGAAGCCGACTGCCCCAAGTTCAGCGCACCAGAGATCGCCAATTGGGTACGCGCCCTCGCCCTCCCGTTCCCCACCGCCGTCGTGCTGTTCTACAAGGAGTTCGAGACTCTTTTCCTGGCGGGGGCGGCCGGGATGGCCGGCCGCGAGGTCAAGGATCACCGCGGCACGATCCTCGCGACGATCCCGGCCGACGCCGACGCGCATCCGGCACCGGAGACCCCTCGCGACGCCAAGGGCTGGGTCCGGTCGAACTTGTTGCCGCCATACAAGCCAACCCTCTACCAGACTTCGCTAACCCGCCTGCTCGACCTCGATGACATGGAGCGCCGCGCCCTGCCGTCCTACCGTCGGCTCGTGAGCGCCGTCCGCTTCCTGGCCGTGAACCGCGGCGCCGGGTTGGTGTACCCCGGTGCCTGATCCCATGGCGTTCGACGAGCTGGACCGCCGAGCGAACGAGGCCTTCGCGGGCCGGGTCGTGCGCAAGGACCTGATGCGCCAGGTGAAGGTCGGCGCCAACGTACCCGTCTACGTCCTTGAGTTCCTCCTGGGGAAGTACTGCGCGTCGGACGATCCCGTCGCGGTCGAGGCCGGGCTCGCTGCCGTCCACCAGACCCTGCGGGAGAACTTCATCCGGCCCGACGAGTCGGAGCGGGCCAAGGCCGAGCTCAAGCGCCGCGGGACTCTTCGACTCATCGACAAGGTTGACGTCCGCCTGGTTGAGAGTGAGGACAAGTTCTGGGCGACGATGGCCAGCTTCGGCTCGAAGTTCGTTCACGTGCCCGAGGAGCTTGTCTACCGGTACGACCGGCTGCTCGGCGGAGGCGTGTGGTCGCAGGTCGAACTGGTCTACTCGGCCGATGAGGACGAGACCACCAAGCGGCCGATCTACATCCGGAGCCTCAAGCCGATCCAGATTGCCGCCTTCGATCTCGACGAGTTCGCGACCGGCCGAGAGGACTTCACGCGCGACGAGTGGCTCGACCTCGTGGTGCGGACGATCGGGATTGAGCCGGCCGGACTTGATTTCCGGGGCAAGCTCCTCCTCGTCACACGGCTGGTCCCGATGGTGGAGCGCAACTTCAACCTGATCGAGCTCGGCCCCCGCGGCACCGGCAAGTCGTTCGTCTACCGGGAGTCCTCGCCAAACGCCATCCTCGTCTCCGGTGGCAAGGTGACCGTCGCCCAGTTGTTCGTGCACCTCGGCACCGGCCGGGTGGGGCTCCTCGGCCACTGGGACGTGGTGGCCTTCGACGAGGTAGCCGCCCTGGAGCTGTCGGACAGCACGATCGTCCAGATGCTCAAGGACTACATGGAATCGGGCTCGTTCGCCCGGGGCCGCGACGAGATCCCTGCTGAGGCGTCGACGGTGTTCGTGGGAAACACTTCTGCGGCGACGGACGACCTTCTCCGCGCCGGGCACCTCTTCGTCGATCTTCCCAAGGCGATGATCGACACGGCGTTTCTCGACCGCCTTCACTTCTTCCTGCCGGGATGGGAAGCCCCGACGTTGGACCGGCGGTTGTTTACCGACCATTACGGCTTCGTGTCGGACTACTTCGCGGAGGCCCTGCGCCAACTTCGCAAGCGCACGTACGTCACGGCGCTCGATGAAGAGTTCTCCCTGGGTTCCCATCTTTCGGCCAGGGACGAGAAGGCGGTTCGCAAAGCGGTCTCTGGCTACCTCAAGATCCTGCACCCTCACGGCCGCTGGACACGTGCCGAGCTTCGCGAGTACGTCGAGCTCGCCATGGAGGGACGCCGCCGGGTCAAGGAACAGCTTCGGAGGCTCGCCGCCTATGAGTTCACCAGGACCGATTTCACCTACATCGAGCGCGACAACGGCCTGGAGCACGAAGTGTTCGTACCGGAGGAGCGGCGGCACGAGGAGGAGGACTCCTTTCTCGAACGGCCCTTGGACGCCAGCGTTGCGGATGAGCAGAAGGCCGACGCCGTCTCCGCAACTATCGACGATCTCCTGGCACGCCAGGAGAGCGACACGCTGGAGTTCAAGGCCAGCTTTCGCTACAACCTGCACACCGACAAGCGCGACGAGGCCCTGGAGCTTGAGGTAGCCAAGTCAATCGCCGGCTTCATGAACGGTCGCCGGGGCGGAACCCTTCTCATCGGCGTCCTTGACAACGGCGATCTCCGTGGGCGAGAGAGGCTGCGGGGACTGTCCGAGGACATCCGACTCTGCGGCAACCGCGGGCTCGACGGTTTCGAGAACACGTTGACGACAACGCTGGAACGTTCGCTCGGGAAGGTGGCGACGTCTGCCGTCGACGTGTCGTTCGAGTCGCGGGATGGTCGCGACCTGTGTCGAGTGGACATCCCGCCCGGCGACCAACCGGTGTACGTCGAGTGGAGGGGAAACCAGCTCTTCTTTGTCCGCATGGGGAACTCCACGCGCCAGTTCGGCATCGCTGACGCCATCGAGTACATCCGCCGCCGGTTCCGCTCGTGACACACCGCTGACACGCGAGAGCGGGAAGCCATGGGAACCGTCGTGAACCTGCGTGATCTGTTTACCCAGGTCAGCGTACGTGTCGTCGCGAAGCCCAGGCGCGGCCGGCCCCAGATCAGATCTACGACATCTGAGGCGCTAAGGCGCTGACCTGCGGTTACGCGGGTCAGCAGCCTGCTTGGTCCGTCTGTGGTCCGTCGGAGCGGCGGTTGGTAGCGGTCGGCCGGGGGTCGTGACGGGCAGTCGGCGGTTCACGAAGCGCTTCGGAGAAGGCGGCCTCGACGGCCTTCCGGGCACGATCCTCGGACGCCGGGAAGAGGTGGGCGTAGACGCGCAGGGTGAAGCCCGGGTCGGCGTGGCCGAGGTACTCGG
>JBOGID010000512.1:0-5295 GCA_050742295.1 Acidimicrobiales bacterium
CCCTCCGCCGCCCACCGGGCCAGGGTCGCCCCGCAGGAGATCTCGGGGTCGTCCGGGTGGGCGTAGACGGCCAGGGCGCGCGCCGGTACGTCCTCGACGAGCTCCCCTGCCACTCAGGCGGTGGCGCGGGCGACCAGCCACCGCGCCACCTGGGCGACCAGGTTGGCGTCGCGGCGGGCGTTCTGTCCCAGGTTGTGGTCGCCGTCGGGGAAGACTTGCTCTTCGCTCCCCGTTGGCAGCGCCCGAAGCAGTCGCTCGGTGTCAACGGCCGTCGTCGTCGTGTCGGCGCCACCCCGCACGACAAGCGCCGGCACCTTCACGGCACGGGCCTCGGCCACCGGATCGAGGGTGAACACGGCCCGGAGGTACCTCTCGTGGAGGGGCCGGAGGACGGCCTGCAGGTTGCCGAGGAGCTGGTCAGGCGGGGGCAACGGCTGCCCGGCGACCAGCTGGGCCGCCACCGCCTGAAGCTGTTCGGCCTCCCGCTGGCCCCGCTCGCCCCGCCTCGTCAGGTCGCCGCCGATGACGTCGGCCAGAGCCCGGCCGAAAGTCGAGATCAGCGCGACCGACTTCACCTGCGGGGCCGTGGCCGCCAGCCGCATGGCGATGAGCCCTCCCTGGTCCGCACCCACCAGGGCCAGGGGCACCGCCGCCGTCTCCCGGCGCTGGCCCAGGAAGTCGACGCCCGCCCTGGCGTCGGCGACGAGGTCGTCGTAGGACAGAGGCTGGTCGTCCTTGAGCGGGCTCCCACCCGACCCCCGCTTGTCGTAGCGCAGCGTGGCCACGCCGAGGGCCACGAGGGCGCTGCTGAAGTCCTTGAACAGGTTGTCGGGCGAGCCCGGGCGCGAGTAGTTCTGGTCCTGCGACAGGCGGTCGGCCGACCGGTCGGGCGTGTTCGCGATCGCCATCACCGCGTCGCGGTCGATGGCCCCGAACCCGGGGATGATCAGCACGGCCGCCACCGGCGGCTTGTCGGCGGCGGGCAGCGTTAGGGTGGCGCCGATGCGGGTGTTGCCGCCTCCCGTCAGCTCGATCTTGCGCTCGATCGGGAACTGCGACCCGGCCGCATCCACGCTGCGGACCTCGTCGTCGGTCGACCCCGACCCGCCCCCGCCCCGCAGGGTCAGCACGGCCCCGACCAGCACCACCGCCCCGCCGATCGCCGCCGGGACGAGCCACCGCGGCCGCTCCCGTCCGCCCCGACCGGACGGGGCCTTCTCCCCCGTGCACGTCCGGCACTTGATGCCGACGCCGGTGTGGACGACGCACTCCCGACAGATGGCCTGCCCGCACGAGCCGCACGACGCCACCCGGTCCCGTTTGGGATGGGTGGCGCACGCAGTCGTCGCCGGCGCCGCCACCTACGGAGCCGCCGAGAGGATCTTTGCCACCCGATCGACGTCCGCATCGTCGACATCGTGGTGCGTCATCAGCCGGACGGTAGCCGGTGCGATCGTCCCCGCGACGACCCCTTCACCGCGCAGGTAGTCCAGCAGCCCCTCGGCGGACGGGTGGCGGAACACCACGCAGTTCGTCTGGACGGACTCGGGGCTGAGGCCCGCGCCGGGCCACCGCTCGGCCACCGCCTCGGCCAGCCGGCGGGCCCGGCGGTGGTCGTCGGCGAGCCGTTCGACCATGGTGCGCAGCGCCACCAGCCCGGCCGCGGCCAGCACCCCGGCCTGGCGCATCTGCCCGCCCAGCACGGCCCGTTCGAACCGGGCCCCGTCGATCACCTCTGACGGCCCTGCCAGCAGTGACCCGACGGGCGCGCACAGGCCCTTGGACAGACAGCACATGACCGTGGTGGCGGGCGCCGCCAACTCCGAAGCCGCCACCCCCGTCGCCACCTCGGCGTTGAACAGCCGTGCCCCGTCGAGGTGGATCGCCAGCCCGCCGCCCGGCCCCGCAGCGGCGGCGGCCTGCGCCACCTCGTAGAGCCGCTCCACGGGCCACGGCACGCCCCCGGCCGGCATGTGGGTGTTCTCCAGGCACACCAGGCTGGGACGGGGCTGGTGGTGCTCTGCGGCGTGACCCGCCCACCGGATCTCGTCGGGGTCGAGCGTGCCGTCGGCGTCGTCGACCAGGTGGAACTGGATCCCGGCGTTGCGGGCCGCCGCCCCGTTCTCGTACACGACCACGTGCTGGCGCCGCCCGGCCACGACCAGCGACCCGGGCGGGGCCAGGACCCGCAGCGCAACCTGGTTGCCCATCGTCCCCGACGGCACGAACAGGGCCGCCTCCTTGCCCGCCCGTTCGGCGAACGCCTCCTCCAACTCCCGCACCGTCGGGTCCTCGCCGTAGGCGTCGTCGCCCACCTCGGCCTCGGCCATGGCCCGGCGCATCTCCGGGGTCGGCCGGGTGACCGTGTCCGATCGGAGGTCGATCATGCGACGCAGAACTCGTTGCCTTCGGGGTCGGCCATGGCCACATGGTGGCCGGTGAATCGTTCCAGCACCGTCGCCCCCGCGGCCGCGAGCCGGTCCACGGCCTCCGCAATCCGCACCCACCGCTCCTCGGGCGTGCCTTCGCCGACGATCCGGATGTCGATGTGGAGCCGGTTCTTGGCCACTTTGCCCTCCAGGGACCTGCAGGATCGCCAGCCGGGGTCCCCGACCCGACGGGTCCCGGAGCCAGGCGCCGCCATCCCACTCGTCCTCGGGCACGCCGTGGCTCGCCAGCCACTCCTCCGGGGTCGTGAACGGCGCCGGCGGAGGCTCGTCCTCGTAGCCCAATGCCTCCTTCCAGGACGCCGCCATGCGGGCCGCGTCGGCACAGTCGAAGGTCAGGTCGACCCGTGTCAGCCTTTCACCGCCCCCATGGTGAAGCCGGAGATGAACCGGCGGAGGAACAGGTTGAACACGAAGGCGATCGGCACGGCCACCACCAGGGTCGCCCCCTGCAACGCCTGCCAGAAGAACACGTCGCCCCGCACCAGTTCGGTGGGGACGCCCACCGAGATCGTCTTCTCCGCCGTCCGGGACACGAAGGCCAGGGCGTAGATGAACTCACTGGCCGCCAGGGTGGCCGAGAACACGACGACGGCGATCATGCCGGGCGCGGCCAGGGGCAGCACGGTGCGGGCGAACGCCCCCATGCGGCTGTACCCGTCGATCATGGCCTGCTCCTCGATGTCCTTCGGTATGGACTTGAAGAACCCCAGCAGCAGCCACACCGACACCGGGATGGTGATGGTCGGGTACAGCACGACCAGCGCGTAGCGGGAGTCCTGCAGGTCGAGGGCCGACACGACGCGGGACAGCGACAGGAACAACAGCGAGGGCGGGATCAGGTACACGAAGAAGATGGCGATGGCCATGCGCCCGCCCCACCTCCCCTGCAGGCGGGCCAGGCTGTAGGCGGCGGGCACGGCGACCAGCAGGGTGATGGCCACCACGTAGAGGGCGACCTCGGCGGTGTTGAGCACGAACGTCCCGAACGCCGTCCGGTTGAGCACCAGGTCGAGGTTCTGGAGCGTGGGCGGCTCGTTGAACCAGAACGGGTTGTTGTCCCGCCGGTACAGGTCGGGGTCGGACTTGAAGGTGGTGATCAGGCTCCACAGGAACGGGAAGGCGGCGAAGAAGGTGAACGCCACCACCAGGGCATAGAGCCCGACCCGCCCGCGCCTGCGCCGGCCGGCTGGGCCGCCGCTCACAAGACCTCCATCCGCCGCACGGACCGCAGGATGAGCACGGCGAAGATCAGAAGCAGCGGGAACAGGAACAGGGCGATGGCCGCGCCCTGGCCCAGGTCGCCGCCCTGGATGCCCCGGAAGAAGGCCCACGTGGGGATGGTCTGGGTGGCGTCGATGGGACCGCCCCGGGTCAGCACGTACACCACCGACATATCGGTGAACACCAGGATGGCCCCGAACAGGGTCGCCACCGCCGTGACCGGCAATGTCAAGGGGATCGTGATCTCGAACTGCTTCCGCCAGAACCCGGCGCCGTCCACCTCGGCCGCGTCGTGGATGTCCTGGGGGATGGCCACCAGGCCGGCCATGATGATCACCGCCGCCAGCGGCACGATCCGCCACACGTGCACGGTGATCACCGACGCCATGGCCAGGTTCTCGTTGCCGAGCCAGTGCAGGTTGCCCTCCAGCAGGCCGAACCACCGCAGCACCCAGTCGATGGGGCTGAACAACGAGTCCAGCAGCCACAGCCACGAGATCGTGGCCAGCGACACCGGCGTCGTCCACGGCAGCAGCACGAGGAAGCGCACCAGCCACTTGCCCCTGAAGTCCTGAGTTAGGACCAGGGCCAGCACCTTGGCCAGGACGAGCACCAGGCCCATGGTGACGCCGGTCATGAACAGGCTGTTCTTCAGGCTCTCCCGGAACACGTCGTCGTGCCACACATTGCGGAAGTTGCGCAGGCCCACGTAGTCGAAGCTGGGGTCGCCCACCGTCACGTCGCTCAGCGAGTAGGCGATGGCCATGAAGAACGGGACGGCGACCAGGGCGACGATGTAGAGGACGGCGGGCGCCACCAGGAGCGGCGCCAGCACGCGCTCCCGGTCGAACAGGTACCGGCGGGGCCGGCGAGCAGCAGCGGAGGTGGCCACTACAGCCGAGACCGGTCGGCGGTGGCCAGCTGCGATGTCCGGTCGAAGAACCGCAGGTCGGCGCCCCTCACCACGAACTCGTGGGCCTCCCCCTCGGCCACCTCGACCGAGACATTGGCTGGCACGAGCGAGATCACCCGCGTGTCCTCGCCGAGACCGGTCACGGTGCCGATCAGGTGCCGCTCCGCCCCCAGGTACTCGGTGCGCTGGACGTTGAACGTCACCGTCACCGCCCCCTCGTCGGGCTCGACCACCCCCTTGGGCAGCAGCGCCTCGGGCCGGAACCCGACGAGCACGTCGTCCCGATGGACGATGTTCATGGGCGGCGAACCCAGGAACGTGGCCACGAACGTGTCAGCCGGGTGGTGGTACACGTCGACCGGCGTCCCCAGCTGGCGCAGCTTGCCCTTGGACATCACCGCGATGTGGTCCCCCATGCCCATGGCCTCGACCTGGTCGTGGGTCACGTACACGGTCGTCGTCCCCACCCGCCGCTGGAACTGCTTGAGGTCGTCGCGGGCCGCGGCCCGGAGCTTGGCGTCGAGGTTGGACAGGGGTTCGTCGAGCAGGAACACCGACGGCTCCCGAACCAGGGCGCGGGCGAGCGCCACCCGCTGGCGCTCGCCCCCCGACAGCTGGCGGGGGCGGCGGTCGAGCAGGTGGGTGATGCCCAGCAGTTCGGCGGCCCACGCCACCTTCTTGGGGCGTTCGTCGGCGTCGACGCCCTGGGCC
>JBOGID010000513.1:0-2136 GCA_050742295.1 Acidimicrobiales bacterium
GCTCCGCGCCGTGGGCGCCGCCTGCCGGCGACCCGACCCGCCTGCGCATCCCCGCCATCTCCGTCGACGCCCCGCTCGTCCCCCTCGGCCTCAGCGGCGACGGCACGCTCGAGGTTCCCCGCTACGAGGACGCCGGCTGGTTCTCGGGCGCCAGCCGCCCCGGCGACGTCGGGCCGGCCGTCATCGCCGCGCACCTGGACTCCACCACCGGGCCGGCCGTGTTCTACCGGCTGAAGGACCTGAAGCGGGGCGACCTGGTCCACGTCGACTACCGGGAGGTCACCGTGACGTTCGCCGTGCGCGAGGCCCGGAACTTCGCCAAGACCTCGTTCCCGACCGGCCAGGTCTACGGCTCGACGGCGGGGCCCGAGCTGCGGCTCGTCACGTGCGGCGGGACGTTCGACCGCAAGTCCAGGACCTACTCCTCCAACCTCGTCGTCTGGGCCAACCTGGCGCCGCGGGTCTGACCCCTCGAAACGTCAGACCTTGACCGGCTCCGCCTTGGGCATGCCGCCCGGTGCGCCCGCCGGCATGCGCTTGCGGACGATCAGCCAGGCGATGCAGATGCCCAGGCCGAGGCCGAGGGCGGCGGTGCCGAACAGGGTCCAGGCCGGGATGCCCTCGTCCACCGGCGTGACGAACGACCCGGTCAGCGAGATCGACGCCGCGTAGATGTCCTCGGAGTCGCTCTGGCCGATGGCGTTGCGGGTGTCCTGCCAGGCGAAGTAGACGGCGTCCTCGGTGGCGGCGATGCCGACGTTGGCCTTGCTGTCGACGTTGTTCGACCACACGCCCTTGGAACGGTCGATGCCCCGGTCGTTCACCCGCGCCGAATTGGCCCACGAGTCGCCGTTGTCTACGGAGTACGAGTAGTACACATCGGCGATGCCGGTGTCGCCACTGTGGCCGGTAGTGATGAGCGGCACCGTCGGGCTGTTGCGGAAGTCGTACCAGGCCAGGTGGACGGTGCTGTCGGGGCCGATGGCAATCCCCGGCTCGTACTGGTTGGCGTTGACCGTCTCGTCGCTCACGGTGATGCGGTCGCTCCACGTCTTGCCCAGGTCGTGGGAGACCCGCACGAACAGGTCGAGGTCGCCGTTGAAGCCCTGAACCGTGTTCTGGACGGCTGCGTTGGCGTTCCACGCGACGTAGACGTCGTCGGACTTGGGGTCGGCGGCGATCATCGGCGGGTGGCCGGCCGACACGTTGCCGGGGTCGACGTCCACCGGCTGTGACCACGTCTTGCCGTGGTCTTTCGACTGCCGGTACACGATGGGACGGACGGGCGCGGCCTGGCCCTGGGGCGTGGCCGGGAAGACCCGGACCCAGTGCACCTCGTGGATGGTGCCGGCGCGGTCGACGGTGAAGGCCGGGAAGTCGGCGCCCCGGCTGTCGGTGACGTCGATGGGCGGGCCCCACGTGCGGCCGCCGTCGCTCGACGCCGCGATGTTGCTCTTGAGCTTCTCGGCCGCGGTCGGGGCGTTGATCCCCTGGCGCCAGCCCACGTACAGCTGGCGGGGGTTGTTGGGGTCGACGGCGACCATGGGGCCCTTGTTGAGTCCCCGCTCGGGGTTGCCGTCGGGGGCGTCGAAGACCTTGGTGGTCGTGAACGTCCGGCCGCTGTCGGACGACCGGGCTAGGAAGACGTGGCGGGGCGTGTCGTTGCGGACCCGGTTGAGGAAGTCGCTGGCGACGAAGGCGACGTAGAGCGTCCCGTCCTTGGCGAAGGCCATGGACGCCAGCGGCCCGTACTCGGCGTAGAACCCGCAGTCGTTGAACGGCTTGACCATCGGGTCTCCGGCTGCGAACCAGGGGTTCGAGCAGCAATGGAACGAAGAGTCACGACAAGGCCCGTTCAATCCGACAGGCGCCAAGCGATCCGCTCGAGAAGCTCGCGAGGCGTGATCGCTGGTGGCGTGAGGTCGGCGTCGAGCAGGTCGTCGTCGCCGGTGACGAGGACGGCGTCGGCGGCCTCGGCCAAGGCCACGAGGTAGTCGTCGTCGGGGTCCCGGACCGCTTGCGACGAGTGGCCGGGGGCATCCCTGAGGTCTCCGTAACCCCGTAACGCCTCCACGAACGCGCCTGCGTCGGCGACGGAGAACCAGCGGCGGAACCGCGGACGCATGAGGACCCCCG
>JBOGID010000514.1:0-5446 GCA_050742295.1 Acidimicrobiales bacterium
ACCCAGGCCCGGCCCTTCGGGGCCACCCATGGCCTGACCGGCGCCCTGCGGGGTGCCGGCTACTACCTCGTGGCCGGGGAGCCCCACGTCACCACCACCACCCAGGCCCCCGGTGGCAGTGGCGGCGCCGCGGGTGTCGGGATCGGCGTGGTAGCGGCGGTCGCCGTCGGCGTGTCCGCCCTCACGCTGCGGTCCCGCCGGCGCCAGCAACAGGCGGCGGCCGCGACGAAGGCCAGGGCCGCGGCGCAGGCCAAGGCCCGGGCAAGGGGCAAGACCCCACCCCGCTCCCGCCCCAAGGCCCAACCCCAGCAAAAGAAAGCCCAAGGGACGCGGACACGTACGGTCGCGGCCAGGGCCCCGTCCCAGCCCGTCATCGTGGTGCGCGGGCTGCAGAAGTCCTACGGAGAGCGGGAGGCGGTACGGGGGATCGACCTGACCGTCGGGGCGGGCGAGATCTTCGCCTTCCTCGGTCCCAACGGGGCGGGCAAGACGACCACCGTCGAGATCCTCGAGGGCTACCGCGCCCGTGACGGGGGCGAGGTGTCGGTCCTGGGCCTCGACCCGTCACACGCCACCCGGCGGTGGCGGGAACGGGTGGGCGTGGTGCTCCAGGAGCTCCGCCTCCCCTCGCTCCTCACCGTGCGCGAGGTCATGTGTCTGTATGCCGGTTACTACCCGTCGCCGCGGCCGGTGGACGAGACCATCGAGCTGGTCGGGCTGGCCGACGCCGCCGGCGTGCGCACCTCCAAGCTTTCGGGCGGCCAGCAGCGGCGCTGCGATGTGGCGTTGGCCCTGATCGGCGACCCCGAACTGCTCTTTCTCGACGAGCCCACCACCGGCTTCGACCCCGCCGCCCGCCGTGGGGCGTGGCGGCTGATCAGGGACCTCCAGGCCCTGGGCAAGACGGTGTTCCTCACCACCCACTACCTGGACGAGGCCCAGAACCTGGCCGACCGGGTCGCCATCCTGAAGGACGGGATGATCGTGGCCGAGGGCCGTCCCGGCGACCTCGTGCCCAAGATGGTCACGATCGTGCGGTTCCGGCTCCCGTCCGGCGTGACCCGGGGCCGGCTGCCGGCCGCCCTGGCTGCGAAGGTGACCGGGGACCCCGACCGCGACCGGTTGGCGTTCGAGACCGAGGAGCCCGTGCGGGACCTGGCCACGCTGACGTCCTGGGCCCTGGGCGAGCACATCGAGCTGCTCGACCTCGAAGCCACCCGTCCCACCCTGGAGGACGTGTACCTGAAGCTGGTGGGCAGCGAGGTCGTGGCGTGAGCGACCGGGCCGGCGGCAAGACGACCACCCAGCTGCTCCTCCATCAGTACAAGTACGACCAGAAGGAGTTTTGGCGGGAGCCGGCGGGGGTCTTCTTCACGGTGGTCATGCCCCTCATCTTCCTGTTCCTGTTCGTCTCGATCTTCGGAAACGACGCGCTCCCAGTGCGGGGGCACGAGATCAAGGCGTCGACGTACTACGTCCCTGGGATCGTGACCCTGGCCCTGGTGTCGGCCACCAGCCTCAACCTGGCCATCACGTTCACCATCCTGCGGGAGAAGGGCCAACTAAAGAGGGTGCGTAGCACGCCGTTGCCCCCGTGGATCTACCTGGGCGGGCGGGTCCTGACCGCCACCGTCGTCTGCTTCCTGCTCACGGCGGCGCTCGTCCTGCTCGGCTGGGTCGTCTACGACGTGTCGGTGCCGACCAACACCCTGCCCGGCCTGCTCGTCACCCTCGTCCTGGGCACCGTCGTCGGCTGCGCCCTCGGGTTCGCCTTCACGGCCATCATCCCCAGTGCGAACTCGGCCCCGGCCGTCACCAACGCCATCGTCCTGCCCCTCTACTTCTTCTCGGGGATCTTCGTCCCCGATGACACCCTGCCGGACAGCATGAAGACCATCGGGTCGCTGTTCCCGGTGCGCCACCTGTTCCAGGCCTTCCTGTTCGCCTTCGACCCGGCCACGAAGGGAACGGGCATCGCCGTCGGCCACCTGGCCGTCGTCGCCGCCTGGGGCATCGCGGCCGGGCTTGTCGGCGTCCGCTATTTCCGGTGGACGCCGCGCGGGTGAGCGTTAGCGGTCCGGCGGCCACGGGTAGGCACTCCAACCATGGCTGACGACCCGGAAGACCCGCTCGAGGCGACCGTCCAGAGCGTGGTGCTGGAGGACGAAGAGGGCGAGCCCTACGTCGTCGACCAGCAGAACGCGGGGCCCGAGGCGGAGGCGGGCGGTGGCGAGTGGCCCGACCCCGACACCCCGCCCGAGCCGCCGGCGCCCGGAGCCGGCACCTGACCTCTTGACTCGGGGCCTCACCGCGCACTATGCGTACGCACCGCGGCGGTGCCATGAGGGGGGCCAAAGTGCGGGTTCGACGGTTTCGTCGTCGGTTCGGAGCGGTGGCGGGCCTGGTACTGGCGGCGTTCGTCGCCGGGCTCGCCCCGGCCGCCGGTCAAGGGGCGCAGCCGGCGGGGGCGCCGTCGGTGACCGGTGCCGTGCAGGTCACCCGCAACCCCGATCCCAACCGGGGCCACACCACACCCCAGATCGCGGTGAACCCCAAGACGGGCGAGCTCGTGATCGGCGAGGGCGAGGTGCGCACCACCCGTAAGTGCTCGGTCCACATCTCCGTCGACGGCGGGCGGTCCTGGTTCGAGGGCGGCGACCCGATGGTGAAGCCCTTCACCGACTGCACCCAGCAGGCGACCAACGGCCATTACATCACCTTCCAGTTCACCCCCGACGGGGTGCTGTGGGCCGGCTTCATGGGGGATGACCCCGCTTCGACCCTGACCCTGGCCAGGGCGGACCGGCCCCGCAACATCTACCTGGCCCGGTCGGAGAACTCGGGCCGAACCTGGCGCACGACCCTCGCCTACGAAGGCAAGGCCGGCGACCCGGGCATCGGCAGCAGCCGCCGGGCCATGGTCGCCGTCGACCCGTCCAACCCCCAGCACGTGTACCTCGGCTGGCAGAAGGGCGGGGCCGGCAGCGCGCCGACGGGCGTCAAGCGCAAGGCCATGATCCAGGCGTCGAACGACGGCGGGCGCACGTTCGGCGAGCCCATCGACCTCAGCATGGACGTGGGCGCCAGCCAGCCCAAGCCCGTCGTGGACATGAACGGGGTCGTCCACGTGACCTACGCCAACGACCAGTTCGGGGTGCCCGCCCAGAACCCGCCCGGCCGCACCCTGTGGTACCAGCGCTCGTCCGACAACGGCCGCACGTGGTCACCCAGGGTGGAGCTCGACCCCGGCACGCCCGGCTTCAGCTTCATGCGCAAGCAGGCCATCGCCGCCGACATCAACACCGGCGCCGTGTACGTGACCTGGTACGGAGCCTCCGTGGCGGCGCCCAGGCGGCCGCCCGCGGGCCAGCCGTCCACCGCCGAGTTCGACGACCGGGAGATCTTCGTGCGCTCGTCGCTGGACGGCGGGAACACGTGGCTGCCGTCCAAGATCGTGAACGACGACGCCGAGCGCAGGAACATCCAGCACTACGACTCGGGCATCTCGGTGGCGCCCAACGGTCGGCTCGACGTGGCCTGGTACGACTTCCGCAACAGCCCGGTGCCGGAGCGGGAGGAGTCGGGCGGCAACGGCGGCGGCGCCACCGACGTGTACTACGCGTACTCGACCGACGGCGGCCGCACGTACTCGACCAATGTCAAGGTCAGCGACCGCCTCGCCGACCGCTCGATCGGGCTGTGGTCCAACAACGTCCACAGCCACACCAACGTGGCCATCGCCTCGACCGACACGGCCGTGTACATCGCCTGGCAGGACACCCGCAACGGCAGCCCCACGTTCCAGGCCGAGGACATCTACTTCGCAGCGGTCCGGTTCCCCGTGCCGGCCGAGGAGGACGAGGGCGTGCCCGGCTGGGTCCTGGTGGGCGCCGCCGCCGCCATCGGGGCGGGGGTGACCATCGTGCTCGGCTTCCTGCTGAACCGCCGCCGCACCGCGTAGCGGTCAGCCGTCGGCCACCGTCAGTCGACGACGGGGACCAGGGTCAGGGCCTCGGCGAGGGTCGCCACACCGCCCTCGGGGGTGGTGACGGTTACGTCGCGCTTGCCGGACTTCTCGTGGCCGCCGACGGCAACCCGAACGACGATGGTCGAGGAGTCGCGCTTGTCGTACCCGGCCACCGTCACGCCCCTCCCGCTGACCGACACCGTGGCGTCGGTGGTGAAGCGAAGGCCGGTGATGGTCAGGGTCGTGGTCTGGCCGATGTAAGCGGACCTGGGCGCGACCCTCGTGATCACCGGCGCTTGGACGATCGTGAGGCACGCCTTGCACGTGGCCGCCTGCGTGCCGAGGGAGACGGTCGCGCTGCGTCTGCCGTCGGCCGCCTTCGCGTTGACGGTCAGCTCGACGTCGGCCGTCCTCCCGTCGGCGGCGATCCTCAGGACGGTGACGGACACGTCCGACTCGGCCTTCACCGTCATGCCGGAACGGAAGCCCTGCCCCCTCAGGGCCCGGGGCTGCGCGGTGGCGCCTTGGGCGATGCGGGGCCGGTCGAACCCCGACACGGAGAGGCTGGGCAGGGTCGTCGTCGTGGTGCTCGTCCCCGCGGTGGAGGAAGTCGTGATCGGCGACGTCACGACGGTCGTCCCGCCCCCGGCGGTGACGGTGCCGCTCTCGATCGCGGGGGCGACCACGAACACGCCCAGGGCGACGAGCGCGCCGACCACGGCTGCGCCCACCCCGACCTGGAGCCAGCGGCGGGCCGGTGCCGGCTCCGGCTCGCGCAGCTCCAGCTCGGGCTCGGGCGGCTCCGGCTTCGGTGGCTCGGGCGGTTCGGCGGGCGAGGGCGGCGGCGCGCCGGTCAGCGTGCGGAGCACATCGAGGTTCGCCCGGCTGGCGGCCGCGCCGGCGGTGTCGCCGATCGCCTCCCGGACCTGGAGGGCCTGGTGCAGGAGTGTCGAGGCCGTCCCGTACTCCTCCAGCGCCATCGCTCCCGAGCCGAGGGCGTGGAGCGCCCAGGCGTGGGCCTGCTCGTCCCCGAGCAGGACCGACGCCGCCACGGCCGCCTGGAGCACCCTCTTCCACGAGCCCCACCGGCCGCTCAGGGCCAGGCGTCCCTCCAGGGCGCGGGCCAGGTCGACGGCCGCCCCGGGCCGGCCCGCCTCACCGGCCAGGAGGGCGGCCCGCACGAGTAAGGGGACGTCTTCGTCGCCCCCCGGGCCAGTGCCGGCGAGGGCGGCGCTCGCCGCCAGGGCCCAGTCCACCAGACGCCGCCGGTCCTCCGGCTCCGACGACGCCTCGGCTCCCTCCCGCCGGTCGCCGGCCGGCCGGAAGCCTTCCTGCAACCGCTCGGCCAGGCCCAGCCGTTCCAGGGTGTCGAGCAGGGACCGGGCCTGGGGGATGCCCGTAGCGGCAGCCACCTGCAGGGCCGACATGGCCACCGGCGAGGCGGCGGCCAGGGCGCCCAGGATGCGGCGGCGGGGAGCC
>JBOGID010000515.1:0-10662 GCA_050742295.1 Acidimicrobiales bacterium
GCGCACGACGTTGGCCCACTGGTTGATCAGCAGCGGCAGGTCCCGGTGGCTCTGGACCCACTTGGCGAAGTACACGTTGATGATCGTCTCGCTCGTGGGCCGCACGACGACGGGCTCATCGAGCTGCTTGCCGCCGCCGTGGGTGACGATTGCCAGCTCGGGGCTGAAGCCCTCGACGTGCTCGGCCTCCCGCTTGAAGTACGACTCGGGGATGAACAGGGGGAAGTAGGCGTTGCGGGCTCCCGCCGCCTTGATGCGGTCGTCGAGCTCGCGCTGCATCCGTTCCCAGATGGCGTAGCCGTACGGCCGGATGACCATGGTGCCCCGCACGGGGCCGTTGTCGGCCAGCTCCCCCTTGGCCACCACGTCCTGGTACCACTGGGGGAAGTTCTCGGCCTGGGGTGTCAAAACGCTCTGCGGCATGGGGTCGCGAGGCTACCGTCGGCTGTGGCTATGGCCCCCCGAGTTCGTTATGCGCCGGCGCCGTCCGGGTACCTCCACGTTGGCACGGCTCTCGTTGCGCTCTACAACTGGATGTACGCGCGCCACACCGGGGGGACGATGGTCCTGCGCATCGAGGACACCGACGCCGCCCGTTCGAGCGTGGAGTCCATCGAGGCCATCGAGCGCGGCCTGCACTGGCTGGGCATCGACTGGGACGAGGGCCCGGTCCGCCAGACCTCCCGCCGGGCGCGGTACGACGAGGTCGCCGAGCAGCTGGTGGCCGAAGGCCGGCTGTATGCGTGCGACTGCACGGCCGATGATGTGCGAGCCCGGGCCGGGGCCCCGCCCGACGCAAAGATCCCCTATGACGGGTTCTGCCGCGACCGGGCGCTGGTGCCCGGCCCCGGGCGGGCGCTGCGCTTCCGGGTGCCCGACGAGGGCGAGACGGTCGTGCGCGACGTGGTACGGGGCGACGTCCGCTTCGCCCACGACACCATTGAGGACTTTGTGGTCGTCCGCTCCGACGGGGCCCCGAGCTTCTACCTGCCCAACGCCGTCGACGACCTCGACCAGGCCATCACCCACGTCATCCGGGGTGAGGACCTGCTGTCCTCGACACCCCGCGTCCTGCTGGTGCGGCACGCCATCGGGGAAGCCGATGACCCCGTGTACGCCCACCTCCCGCTGATCGTCGACGAGAAGCGCCGGAAGCTGTCCAAGCGCCACCACGCGGTGGCGGTGGAGGAGTACCGCGAGCAGGGCTACCTGGCCGAGGCCGTACGGAACTACCTGGCCCTGCTCGGGTGGACGCCCCGCGACGGCGAGGAGATCGTCCCGATCGACCGTATGGTCGGCGAGTTCGAGCTGTCGGACATCAACCCCTCGCCGGCGTTCTTCGACATCCAGAAGCTCGACCACGTGAATGCGACCTACATCCGGGCTCTGCCCGTGGACACGTTCGTGCGGGAGTCGCTGCCGTGGCTGGAGATGGACACCCCGTGGCCCCCCGAACGGTTCGACCTGGCCACGTTCGAGGCCCTGGCCCCATTGGTCCAGGAGCGGGTGCGCAAGCTGGGCGAGGTCGCGGGCCTTGTCGACTTCCTGTTCTGCGAAGAGCCCGTCGTGGACAGGGCGTCGTGGGACAAGGTCATGTCGACGCCTACCGCCGCGGCCGTCCTCGACGCCGCCATCGCCGAGTACGAGACGTGCGAGTGGACGGCCGCGGTGCTCCACGAGGTCACGGCCGCCATCGGGGAGCGCCACGGCCTGAAGCTGGGGAAGGCCCAGGCGCCTATCCGGGTTGCGGTGACGGGCCGGAGCGTCGGCCCGCCCCTGTTCGAGTCGCTCGAGGTACTGGGTCGTGACGAGGCCCTCGCCCGCCTGCGGCATGCGAGGGGTCAGGTGGGTCCGGCGTGATCCGGATGGTGAAGCTGGCCATCCTGGTGTTCGCCCTGCTGGGCGCCTACCTGGCCGTCACCTTCGTCCAGGTCTGGTGGGCCTCACGCCGCGACGACGCACGCCCCGCGGACGCCATCGTCGTGTTGGGGGCGGCCCAGTACAACGGTGTTCCGTCGTCGATCCTGCGGGCCCGGCTCGACCACGCCTACGACCTGTACTCGCGGAAACTGGCGCCCGTGATCGTCGTCACCGGCGGCAAGCAGCCCGGCGACCAGTTCACGGAGGCGCAGGCGTCGGCGGCCTACCTGCACGGCAAGGACGTGCCCGACGAAGACATCCTGCGGGAGGTGAGCGGCACCAGTTCGTGGGAGTCGCTGGCGGCGGCGTCGCAGTTCCTGAACGACCGCAGCATCAAGACGGTGCTGCTGGTGTCCGACGCCTTCCACTCCTTCCGCGTCGACGCCATCGCCGATGAACTCGGGCTCGACGGCCACCCGTCACCGACCCGCACCAGCCCCATCACCGGGCTGTCGGCGGCTCGCCACCTGTTCCGCGAGACGGTCGCCGTGGCCGTGGGCCGCATCATCGGCTACCGGCGCGAGGCCGGCATCCAGCAGAAGGTCGAGACCGGGGCGGGGGTGGGGGCGGCGGTTGCGGGCCGCTCAACCGGCGCCTCGGCGCACTCGGCTCAGTCGGTGCGGTGGTCGCCGAACCGGTCGGCGGGCGCCTGGCCTGAGTCCACCTCGTCGTAGGTCCAGTCCGGCTGCTTGTCGCGGAACCGCTCGTCGAGCACGACCCTGCCGCCCTGGAGGTCGACCATCTCGGTGATGAGGGCCGGCTCGGTAGGTTCGGCCGTCCCGTCGACGTGGGCGTCGAGGGCCTCGGGGAACCGCTCGACGAGGCTGGAGATGACGGCCTGGTGCTGGAGGCCGAGGTAGCAGCGGGCGTTGTCCCCGACGGTTGCCGCCCGCTTGCGGACCTCGTCGAGGTCGCGGTCGGTGTGCTGGTTGCGGACGATGCGGTCGAGGGCGGCGGCCAGCGTGCGCCCGTCCTGCTTGCACGGCGTGCATTGGCCGCACGACTCGACGGCCAGGAACCGGGAGGCGCCGGCGGCAACGGCGGCCACGTCGTCGCTGTCGTCGAGGACGAAGTAGCTGCCCGAACCGAGGCCGCTGCCGATCTCCTGCATGTCCTCGTAGGTGAGGGCCGTGTCCAGCCTGTCGTCGGGGACGAAGCCGTTGGCCACGCCGGGCAGGACGGCGGTGATCGTCTGGCCGTGGCGGGGGCCGCCGGCGATCTCCTCGATGGCATCGCGGAGCGTCGTGCCCATGGCCACCTCGCCCACACCCGGGCGCTTCACCGATCCCGTGATGGTGCACACGAGGGTGCCCGGGGACTTCTCCGTCCCGACCGTCCGGAACCAGTCGGCGCCCCGGGCGATGATGCGGGGGACGTTGGCCAGCGTCTCCACGTTGTCGACCAGGGTGGGCGGGGCCACGTCCTGGTCGCTCGTGCCCGCCATGCTGACGGGGGCGGCCAGCCCGCTCTCGCTCGCGGCCTCGTCGGCGGTTTGCACCACTTCGAGCACCCCGCGGCGAAAGGGAGGCGCGATGCGAGGGAAGGGCTGGCGGCCGGCAATCGACTCCAGCAGGGCCGTCTCCTCGCCGTAGAGGTACTCGCTCGGACCTTCGTGGACGGTGATCTCGAGAGGCGGCTCGAACCAGCCCGCGTCCTGCGCCTCCTTGACGGCGTGGCGCATCCGGTCGACTTCGGTGGTGAAGCTCGCCTTCATCCCGAAGACGATCTGGGAGGCGCCGACTGCGTAGGCGGCGATGAGGGCGCCCTCGAGGACGATGTAGGGGTTGGCGCGGATGATCGTGCGGTCCTTGAACGTGCCGGGCTCGCCCTCGGCGGCGTTGACGACCACGGTCGTGGCTACGGTTTCGGACGCATGCTCGTGGACCGTCCGCCACTTGGTGCCGGTCGGGAAGCCGGCGCCACCCCGTCCCCGCAGGCCCGACGCCTCGAGCTCGGCGATGACGGTGTCGGGGTCGACTTTGCGGGCCGCCTCCAGGCCCTCGCCGCCCCGGGCGTCGAGGTGCTCGGCGAGGGTGTTCAGGGGCTCGGGGTACAACACGCGGTGAACAGTGGTCATGGACCGTACTTATCCCGGACGGCCCTGAGTTAGGCCACTGCTAGGCTTGAGAGGCCCATTCGGGGGTGGTGTAATCGGCAACACGACAGGTTCTGGCCCTGTTATTGGGGGTTCGAGTCCTCCCCCCCGAGCGCTGGCGGCTCGCGCCGTCACACGGTCCCATCGTCTAGTGGCCTAGGACACAACCCTCTCAAGGTTGAGACACGGGTTCGAACCCCGTTGGGACTGCCGGTAAAAAATGCTGGTCAGAGGGGGTGCTGACGGTGGGCGGTGCGAGCTGACCACCGTCATCCCATACAGATCCCATATTCGCTACGCTCTGCCCATATGCGGGGCAGCATGAGGCGGCGTGGGGAATCGTGGGAGTTGCGGGTCTACCTCGGTCGAGACCCGATCAGCGGGAAGCCGCAGTACCGCTCCCGCTCGTTCCGGGGAACCAAGCGCCTGGCGGAGGAGCAGCTGTCCCGCCTCTGCACCCAGGCGCTCGACTCGACGTCCGACCCCACCGTCTCCCGACAGACGTTCGGCGAGCTGGTCGAGCAGTGGTTCGCGTCGTGGTCCCCGGAGTGGTCGCCGGCCACGGCGTCGATCACTCGGGGGATCATCGACACCAAGCTGTCGGGGCTCGTGCGGGTCCGCCTCGACCGGATCACGCCGGCATCGCTTGACACGTTCTACGCGGCGTTGCGGGAGCGGGGTGGAGGGGGCGGGACGCCGTTGGCACAGGCCACGGTCCGCCGGATCCATGCGGTCGTGTCGTCGGCGCTGGAACAGGGCGTCCGGTGGGGCTGGCTCCAGACGAACCCGGCCCAGCGGGCGTGGAAGGGCAAGGGCAAGGGTCGCAACCAATCGGCCGAGGTCTCGGTCCCTTCGCCCGCGGACGTGGTCGCGCTGCTGGACGCGGCCTGGGCGTCAGGGGAGTGGAACCTCGCTGCGCTCCTCGAACTGGAGGTCCACACCGGCCTGCGGCGAGCCGAGCTCCTGGCCCTCCATTGGGCCGACTTCGACGCCGAGCGGCGGACCCTCCGAGTGGCCGCGGCGATGGTCGGGGGCCCCGCCGGCCTGGTCGAGAAGGCGGCGACGAAGACGGGCAACCACCGCACCGTCGTCCTTTCGCCGGAGGCGGTCGCCGTCCTCGTCGCGCAACGCGAGCGGTGTGTCGACCGGGCGGGAGGTGAACCGTCGACGTTGGCCGCGGCTGCCTATGTGTTCTCGACGGTGGCCGACGGGTCGCGCCCGTGGTGGCCCTCGTCGGTGAGCCGCAGCCTGCGGCTCCTGGGGGAGCGGGCGGGCTTGGCGCCGATCCGGCTCCAGGAGCTGCGCCGCTTCCACTCGTCGGTGCTCATCACCGGCGGGGTCGACGTGGCGACCGAGAGCGAGCGGCTCGGCCACGGCGCCGCGGTCGCGCTCCGCAGCTACGCACGGTCGAACCGCGCCGCGCACGAGCGTGCGGCCGATCTGGTGGCGGCGACGCTCGCCGATCAGCGCCGACGGACGACGCGGGACGCGCCGACCGAGTAGAGCCGGCCTTCGGGTACGTCGGCCCGGGCTTCGACGGGCGGGCTGTCGATGCAGCCATCGATGAGCGCATGCAGCGCCCGGAAGGGGATAGCTTGCGCCGGCCGAGCCGCAGGCACGGGATCTCGCGGCGCGTGGTGAGCTCGTAGACGAGGTCGTCGGACACGCCGAGGATCTCGGCGGCCTCGGCGATCGACACGACCAGTCGGGTGTCGGCCCCGGTGCGGCCCTTCGACAGGGACGTGCGGTCAGGCGGTGATTGGTTCAGTTGGTCCATGCCGGGAGCATCCGGACGCGTGTTGGCACCGCTGTTGCCAAATCTGTTGCACCTCAAGATTTGTTCACCACGGCGCCGCGCCCGGATGTTGCACCTGCGCGCGCAACCTCGACAGCTCGACGCGGAACGCGCTCAGCTCGTCGTACAGCTCGGCGACGAGCACCAGCAGCGCCTCGGGGTCGTGCCGATGCAGTTCCGCGTGCTTGGCCCATTGCAGTTTCCGGCGAAGCAGCCGCCCTGCCTCATCCCGTTCGGCGCGAAGGCCGTCTGCAGTGGTGTCCGCCCGGGCGGCCCGTTCCTCGGCCTGCGCTGACCTTTGCTCGGCCACCGATGCCGCTTGTCTCCATCGATCCGCCTCCCGGCGAGCAGCAGCGGCCTCCAACCGTGCTGCGGCAGCGGCGCGACGAGCGTCCTGCGCGACCTGGCGCTGCTCAAGCGGAGCCGCCAGCTCGGCGGCGCGCCGGGCGCGGTAGGCCCGCTTCCGTTCGGCCTCGTCGGACCACTGCCGGGGCCGACCCACTCTCTTGACCTCGTCCGACACGTGCATCACGATAACGGACGCGACGAAACGGCCGGGTCCAACGCAGGTAGCGGCAGCTACCTGCCAGTCTGTACTTTGCCCGGGGCCTGGAGTGAAAGGTTGTAGAAGTCGCTCAGTCGGCATCGAGCGCTACGGCGAACTGACCTCCAGCGTTCTGCGGTGTGTATGAGTGATGCAAAGTTACGGCCGGTGTAACTATCGACAGTGCTACGACATATTTCGGGTAGGGTGGTCCGTGGTGCTCGCTGGCGTGCTCAACGAACGGGTGAACATCGCCGCGCTTCCCGATGCGCTGCTCGCCGCCGGCTTCCACGCGTTCACGACGGCGGACGCCGCTGCGGCCGCGGGGATCAAGCAGGACAGCGCTCGGCCGGCGTTGGCCAGGCTGGTCCGGAACCGGCTCGCCTTCAGCCCGGCGCGCGGCCTCTACATCCCGATCCCCGCCGAGTTCCGCAGCTGGGGTGCGGTTCCCGCCCTTTGGTTCGTCGACCCGCTCATGGCGCATCTCGATCGCGCCTACTACGTCGGGTACCTGTCGGCGGCGGAGCTGCACGGTGCCGCCCACCAACGACCCCAGTCCCTCCAGGTCGTCGTCGAGCGAGACCTGCAGGATCGCAGCTTCGGGCGTGTCCGGCTTCGGTTCATCACCAACCGCGATGCCGGTGACCTGCCGACCGTGCGCCAGAACACCCCGACCGGCACTGCGTTGGTGTCGACGCCGGCGCTCACGGCGCTCGACCTGGGCAACCGACCCGACTACGGGGGCGCCCTCCACAACGCGGCCACCGTCCTCGTCGACCTTGCGCGTGGCGGCCAACTCGACGACGCAGAGCTGGCCACGCTCTCGCGCCGGTTCCCCGTTGCCGCCAGCCGGCGAGTCGGATGGATCATCGAGCACCACACCGGCCTCGTGCTCGATGCACTCGCCCGAGCCGTCGGCGCAGCCTCGGATGAGCCTTCGAAGCTCGACCCGCACGGCCCACGTCGCGGCATGGTCGACCGTCGATGGGGGCTCCGCGTCAATGCCGATATTGAACCCGACGTGTGATCCCGGCAGCTTCGATCACCGCGTGGGCACGCGTCGCGCCGTGGGCGAGCCGGGACCAGATCGAGCAGGACCTGGTCCTCAGTCTGATCGGCGTCCAGGGTAGGACGGCGTCAGGGGCGGGCCGCGATCGGCGGCGAGAGTGCGCTACAGCCGCAACGGCCGGTCGTCGGCGGCCCGGCGATGGAGCGACCGGACGAGCTCCGCGACCCGGAATGCCATGTCGAGCGACTGGCGGGCGTTCAGCCTGGGATCACAGGCCGTCGTGTAGCGGGTGTCGAGGTCGGCCTCGCCTAGGTCGTCCCCTCCCCCCAGGCACTCGGTGACGTTGTCGCCGGTCAGTTCGACGTGGAGCCCGCCCGGCCACACGCCCTCCGTCGTGCACGCCCAGAAGAAGCCCTCGATCTCGTCGAGGATGGCGTCGAAGTGGCGGGTCTTGCGTCCTGTCGAGGTGGTCGACGTGTTCCCGTGCATAGGGTCGCAGGCCCAGACGACGGGGTGTCCCGCGTCTCGAGCGGCGGCGAGGATCGGGCGCAGGAGAGGGCGGACCTGGCCCGCCCCCATCCGGCTGATGAGGGTGAGCCGCCCGGGCAGGCGTTCCGGGTTGAGGCGCTCGCAGATGGCCAGGACGTCGTCGGGCATGATGGTCGGGCCCACCTTGCACCCAAGCGGGTTCCGGACGCCGGACAGGAACTCGAGGTGTGCACCGTCGAGTTGGCGCGTGCGCTCGCCGATCCAGAGCATGTGGGCGGAGCAGTCGTACCAGTCGCCGGTGATGGAGTCGACACGGTGAGAGCTTCCTCGTAGGGCAGGAGGAGCGCCTCGTGGCTCGTCCAGTAGTCGACCTGTTGCAGGCGGCCTTCGGCTTCCAGATCGATGCCGCAAGCGCGCATGAACAGCAGCGACCTGTGGATCTCGTCGGCGGTCTGGCGGTAGCGCTGGCCCTGGGGGCTCGACGCCACGAAGTCCTGGTTCCATGCGTGCACGTTGGCGAGGCTGGCATAGCCGCCGGTCGTGAATGCCCGGAGCAGGTTCAGGGTCTCCATGGACTGGTGGTAGGCGTCGACCATCCGCCATGGGTCGGGCCTGCGGCCGTCGGCGGACGGGCCCAGCTGGTTCACCATGTCGCCCCGGAACGACGGCAGCTCGACGTCGCCGACGAGCTCGGTCGCCGACGACCGGGGCTTGGCGAACTGTCCGGCGATCCGGCCCACCTTGATCACGGGGACTCCGGAGCCGTGGGTCAGGACGGCTGCCATCTGGAGGGTGACCTTGAGCTTGTCGCGGATCGCGTCCGCGGAGAACTCAGCGAACGACTCGGCGCAGTCACCGGCCTGGAGCAGGAAGGCCCGCCCCGCCGCCACCTCGGCGAGCTTGGCCGTCAAGCGTCTGGTCTCGCCCGCGAATACGGGGGGAGGCTTGTCCCCCAGCCGCGCCCGCACCTCGTCGAGGACGGCGGGGTCGGGCCAGTCGGGCTGCTGGCGGATGGGGAAGGTGCGCCAGCTGTCCGGCGCCCAGTCGCTGGCGGCGCGCTGGAACGACGTGCTGGCGTACCACCGCTGCGGGCTCCGCAGCCGGCGCGCCTCCGCGCGCAGGAGGGCGTAGGTGATCGCGGGATAGGTCGTGAGCAGGGCGTTGAACTTCTCGGCCGGAAGGAGCAGGTACCGGAGCGGGCCCAGGGCGACGACGTCGGCGATGACGGGCTCGTCGAGCAGCGTCGAGATCTCGCCGAACACGTCGCCGGGGCCAAGCCGCGTGCGCTCCTCGTGGTCGATCCGCACGGACGCCTGGCCGGCGAGGATAAGGCCGCAACCCTCGCTGGCCTCGCCCTGGAGGAGGATCTGGTCGCCCTCGGAGGCCGACCGTTCCTCGACTTCGAGGGCGACGGTCTCGAGCTCGGTCCGGGAAAGCTCCGCCAGCAACGGGAACCGGTCGAGAAGTTCGAGCACCTCGTACGTCTGGGACATGGCCCTCCCTCCCCAGCGGGTCGAAATGGTAGTCCTGCGCTTTCGCCCTCTCAGCTGCGCTCGGTGCGGACGTGGACGGTGAACGCCATGGCGATCGGCCCGAAGTCACGCACGAGGTCGAGGTCGTTCTCACGCATGGCCGGCAACGTCGTGATGCACGCGTCGACCGCTCCGGCCGCGCAGTCGAGGGCGGCCTGGGTGTTGCTCGTGACGAGCCGGACGGCGAGCCCCTCGGGGACCAGCCCCGCGGGAGCAGGGTGCGACGCAGCCGAGGAGGGGATCGCGACGCCGGGGCGGCGGGCCAGGACCATGTTGTGGGTCATCGTGATGATGGAGTCGGCCAGCACGAGACGGCCGATGTGGGCGTAAACGAGCGTGTGCAGGTTGGGGTAGGCGACGGCCACCAGCAGCGCGGCCCCGGGCGTGCGAGACGCCTGCTCGGCTGCGTCCTCCAGCGTCGGGTGGAGCACGACGGTGCCGGGCCGGCCCTCGCGTGCAAACCACTCCTGTGCCGCCAGCTCGCAGTTGGTGCCCGCCGGCCCCAGCGTGTGCAGGCTGGTCACCAGCGGCAACCGGGGAGCGGCCCAGCTCGCCGCCCCCCGGTTTGCCGTGGACGAGGAGGTGCGGCGACGGGCCGGTCGCGAGCACGAGCGCCCGCCTGAGCCTCGGCGAGCGGCGTCATTGACGCCCGCGAGACCGACGGTTCCGCTCGTCCGGTGGGAAGACCGACGACCCGTGTTGTCCATTGCGACCTCCTCGGTTCCTCGTGCGTCAGTGTCACGGGCGACGCTTGCGGATCACTAACGGCTGACTTACAGGCCCGGCTACTCTGCGGCCGAAGGACTGGGGAGGGAGGTGGGTGTGGGCTCCGGGGCCATCGTTTCCAAGCTCTCCGCCGCCCGCGCCAGCGCCCAACTAGTAGGAGCGGGATGCAACCTGACGAGACCGACGCATTCATCGCGGGCCTGCAGCACGACCTGCGATCGGAGCTCAACCTCGTCCTCAACTACACCGATCTCCTCCTCGAAGACCTGCGCGACCCTGATGTCGAGCTGACGCGAGCCATCGACGAGGTGTCCGGCGCGGGACAACGGGCCCAGGCCGCGCTCGAGGACCTACTCGAGGAGCGCACGCTCGACCCGGAGACCTCCTTGGCGGCCCTGCGGCGAGCCCTCGACGTCTTCGTCCGCCACCTGGATCAGCTCGAGGCGGCCGCCGCGGCCGTGTCCCGACCCGACGCCCCGCTCGACGTGCTCCGCATCGAAGCTGCGGTCCGGCGCGCCCTCGCGCTGGCGAGCCACCGGCGGGTGGGTCGTG
>JBOGID010000516.1:0-5495 GCA_050742295.1 Acidimicrobiales bacterium
GCGGGGGACTGCACCGTCGTCGGGGCGCGGGCCGCGGCCTGGGCGCCGGTGCCGTGCCTGGCCGCCGCCATCGTGCTGGACGAGCACGACGAGGTGTACCAGGAGGAGCGGGCCCCGACCTGGAACGCGCGCGACGTGGTCATCGAACGGGCCCGGCGGGCGCGGGTGCCGTGCGTGCTGACCTCGCCGTGCCCGTCGCTGGCGGTGTTGGCGGTGGCTCGGCTGGTGCGGCCGGGGCGGCCCGAGGAGCGGTGCGGGTGGCCCCTCATCGAGGTGATCGACCGGCGCGCGGACCCGCCCGGTTCGGGCCTCTATTCCAAGCGCGTGGTCGACGTGGTGCGGGAAGCCGGCCCTGACGCCCGGGTGGTCTGCGTCCTGAACCGCAAGGGCCGAGCCGTCCTGCTGGCGTGCGGCGCCTGCGGCGAGCTGGCCCGCTGCGAGGTCTGCGAGGGGGCCCTGGAGACGACCACGGCGTTCGGGCCACGCAAGCCAGCGGGCGGGCAGGCGTTGCGGTGCCGGCGGTGTGGCGCAGAGCAGCCGCCCGTTTGCCGGTGGTGCGGGGCCGAGCGCGTGAAGGCGCTGCGGATAGGGGTCACCAGGGCACGGGAGGAGCTTGAACTGCTGGCCGGCCACCCGGTGGCGGAGATCACGGCCGAGTCGGAGCCGGGCCCCTTGCCTGCGGCCTCGGTACTCGTCGGGACGGTGGCGGTGCTGCACCGGGTCGCGGGGGCGCACGCGGTCGTGTTCCTCGACTTCGACCAGGAACTGCTGGCGCCCCGCTACCGGGCCGCCGAGGAGGCCCTCGCCCTGCTGGCCCGGGCCGGGAGGCTGGTCGGGGGACGGGACGGCGGCCGCGGCCGGGTGCTGGTGCAGACCCGCACGCCCGCACACGAGGCGATCGACGCGGCGCTGCACGGTGACCCCGTCCGCCTGGCCGTGGTCGAGGCGGCCCGCCGGGCCGCGCTGCGCCTCCCGCCCGAGACGGCGCTGGCCCGCCTGTCCGGGCCCGGGGCACCGGAGTTGGCCGCTGCGCTCGCCCGCCACATGGGCGTGGAGGTCCTCGGGCCTGCTGGCGACCGATGGCTCGTCCGGGCCGGCGATCACCGCACCTTGTGCGAAGCCCTGGCGGCGGCACAGCGGCCCTCCGGGCGAGTTCGGGTCGAGGTGGACCCGCTGCGGGCCTGAGCGCCTACCGCCGACCGACAGCCAGCACTGCGACGATGGGCGTCGCGATGGGAAGCACCGCGAGCAAGGGGCTGTCGGAAACGATGAGGTTGGCGACCAGCAGGTCGACCGCGAGCATCGCCCCCAGGAAGAGGCCGAGGAACCCCGCGATCGTCCGCTGGCCGGCGAGCCGGCGCCCTCTCGTCATGAGCACGACCGACGCCGCATAGAGGGGCGTGCCGGCAACGGCCATGACGCCCACGACGGAGTCGAACGCGCCATTGCCGACGTCGACGACGACACTGCCTGCACAGCGTCCTTGGGCGGTCTCCACCGCGCCCTGAATTCGGTACTTGCCGCGGGGCAGGGCCTCGAAGAGGCCGGGCACGTCCCGGCGGCCGGTCGCCACCACCTCGTCCTCCGGATTGGCGCTTGGGCCCCAGGACGCGATGGGGATGGTCCAGAAGGCGATCCGCAGGCCGACCCGTCCGGAGTGGTCGTGGGCCGGTTGGGCTGTCTCGCCGCGCCAGTTGAACGACCCCTGCCGTGGCACGCGTGCTTCGCCGTCGGTGGCGTCCACCGTGAAGATCCGGGTCTCGTGGTTGATGTTGATGACGGCGCTGCAGCCGGCATCGTTGGAGGTGAACACGGCCGCGGCAGGCGCCGCCACTGCACCGATGGCGGCACCGACGAGGAGGGCGAGCGTGCCGGCGCGACGGATCATCATGGCGGCGGGGCGCTGCGGACCTGGATGTCGCCGCGGGGCGCCCGGATGGCGATGATCTGGCGGGAGCCCTGGTTGATCGGTACGTCGACCTTGACGACCCCGAACAGGCTCTCCGCTTCCACTCGGTACGGGCCGCCGGGGACGGTGAGGAAGACCATGCCCGTGGTGGTCTGGATGTCGACGGAGTTGGCATCACGAGTGAGAGCGAGCGAGATCGGGCCGGCCTCGGAGCGCGCATCGACATCGGTCGCGGCAATGTCCTCGCCGTCGATGCGGCCGCCGGCGGACTGGGCGTCGAGGCTGTCACCGCCAAGGCGCTCCAGCCGAATATCGCCCGATCGCGACAGGACCTGCACGCCCGCCTTCATGCCGACGACGACCACGTCTGCGGACCCGGTGAGGATCTTCACGCTCGCCTCCTCGGGGACTTCGACCCGGAAGTCCGTGCGGCATGCGAGGACGAGTCCGCCGGGACAGATCCCGACGACCCGGAGGCGGCCGGCCTCCAGCCGTTCGGTCGTCGGCGACGGGGCGCCGAGGAACGCGTGCCGGGTCCGGTCGATGGTGGTGACCCCGGTGGACTTGCCGGCCCGGACCTCGACCCGGCCGCGGTCGACCTCGATGATGACGGTGTCCACGAACCCGTCGAGCCGGACGGTGGTCTCGTCGTGATGCCGTAGGGCGCCCGAGAACCACAGGGCGAGGGCGACGAGGCAAGCTGTCGCCACGATCGCGACCGCCAGCCGCCGCATGTCAACGATTGTTGCATGGATAAGTCATGGCTGCGCCTCAGACCTGGCGCGTGCGAGGTAACGCTGCGAAAATGCCGGCAATGGCGAGCTATCGGCTCGGTGAGGCGGCCACCGCATTGGGGGTGAGTGTGGACACCCTGCGCCGGTGGGTTGACGACGGGCGGGTCCGGGGGGCACGCACTGCGGGCGGCCAACGGGTGATCGAGGGCGGCGACCTGGCCGATCTGGCCGTGGCCCTGGCGCCCCCCCACGCGTCCGCGGCCCACCCCGCCAGCGCCCGTAACCGGCTCCCCGGCGTCGTGACCCGGGTCACGCGGGACGGGGTGATGGCCCAGGTCGAGCTGCAGGTCGGTCCGCACCGGATCGTGTCCCTCATGACCCGCGAGGCGGCGGACGAGTTGGACCTGGCCCCGGGAGTGATCGCGACGGCGTCCATCAAGTCCACCTCGGTGGTCGTCGAGCGGCCGTGAGGATCCGCAGGCTCAGCGTCGCGACGGCGCTCGTCCTCCTGGCGGCCTGTTCTGGCGGCACCTCAGGTTCGAGCGGCAGCGGGTCCATCACCGTGTTCGCGGCCTCGTCGCTTACGGACGCGTTCAACGAGATCGGCAAGGGGTTCGAGGCGGCGAACAGCGGCGCCCAGGTGACCTTCAACTACGGCGGCTCGTCGATCCTGGTGCAGCAGATCGGTGCCGGCGCGCCGGCCGACGTGCTGGCCACCGCCGACGAAACGACGATGCAGCAGGCGGTGACGGCGGCGACCGTCGCCGAGCCAGCGATGTTCGCCCATAACCGCCTGGCCATACTGGTGGCCAAGGGCAACCCCAAGGGCATCCGGTCACTGGCCGACCTGGCCCGGCCCGGCCTGATCGTGGTGCTGTGCGCGGCGGAGGTGCCGTGCGGGCGGTTCGGTGCCCAGGCCCTCGACAAGGCCGGTGCCACGGTCACGCCCCGGTCGCTCGAGGCCAACGTCAAAGGTGTCCAGTCCAAGGTCACGCTGGGCGAGGCCGACGCCGGCATCGTGTATGTCACCGACGTGCAGTCCGCAGGGGACAAGGCCGAGGGAGTCACGATCCCCGACCCGCAGAACGTGGTGGCGGCCTACCCGATCGCGGCCGTGCGCGCGTCCGCCAACCGTGACCTGGCCGCCGCCTTCGTGGCCTACGTGCGGTCCGCGGCTGGCCGCCAGGTGCTCACCCAGGCGGGGTTCGACCCTTGACCCTCACCGCCCCGGTCACCAAGGCCGCGTCCCGCACCGGGGTTCCGGTCGCGGCGCTGGTGGTGGCGGCGGTGGGCTCGCTGTTCTTCCTGCTGCCGCTGGCCGGCCTGGTGTGGCGCGCCCCGTGGAGCAGCCTGTTCCGCGAGCTCGGAGACCGGGAGGTGCGCCAGGCCCTGCAGCTGTCGATGGTCTGCTCCCTGTGGGCCACGGCTCTCTCGCTGGTGGTGGGTGTGCCCCTGGCGTGGGTCCTGGCCCGGGCCCAGTTCCGGGGCCGGAAGCTGCTGCGGGCGCTCACCACGCTGCCCATGGTCCTCCCGCCGGTTGTGGGCGGCGTGGCCCTGCTGCTGGCCTTCGGCCGCAACGGCCTCATCGGGCAATGGCTGGGCATCCAGTTGCCGTTCACGACTGCCGGGGCGGTGCTGGCCGAGACGTTCGTGGCCATGCCGTTCCTGGTGATCGCGGCCGAGGCCGGGTTCCGCCAGGCCGACCAGCGGTACGAGGAGGCCGCCCGCACCCTGGGCGCCAAGCCGTGGACGGTGTTCCGGCGCGTGACACTGCCCCTGGTGGCCCCGTCGCTGGCCGCCGGCGCGGTCCTGTGCTGGGCCCGGGCCCTGGGCGAGTTCGGCGCCACCATCACCTTCGCCGGGAACTTCCCGGGCCGCACCCAGACGACGCCGCTCAAGGTCTACCTGCTGCTGGAGTCCCGGCCCGAGGCGGCCATCGTCCTCAGCCTCGTCTTGCTGGCGGTCTCGGTCGCCGTCCTCGTGGGCCTCCGCCAGCGCTGGCTGGGCACGGGGTGACGCTCGAAGCGTCGGTTTCCCTCACCCGGGGGACGCTTCAGCTCGACGTCGAACTCACGCTCGGCCTGGGCGCCACCATCGCCCTGCTCGGGCCCAACGGCGCCGGCAAGACCACGCTGCTGCGAGCCCTCGCCGGCCTGCAGCCGCTGACCACCGGACGGGTCACGCTCGACGGCCAGGTGCTGGAGGACACGGCCAAGGGCGTGTGCCTCGCCCCCGAGGACCGGCCCATCGGCGTCGTGTTCCAGGACTACCTGCTGTTCCCCCACCTGTCGGCCCTGGAGAACGTCGCCTTCGGCCTCCGCTGCGACGGCGTGCACCGGACCGAGGCCCGCCAGCGGGCCCAGGAGTGGCTGGAGCGGGTCGGCCTCGGCGACCGGGCGCCGTCGAAGCCCCGGGAGCTGTCGGGCGGCCAGGCCCAGCGGGTGGCGCTGGCCCGCGCCCTCGCTACCCAGCCGCGGCTCCTGCTCCTCGACGAGCCCCTGTCCGCCCTCGACGCCAGCACCCGCCTGGAGGTGCGGCGGGAGCTGCGGCGCCACCTGGCCTCGTTCGAGGGCGTCCGCCTCCTTGTCACCCACGACCCCCTCGAAGCCATGGCGCTGGCCGACGAACTGGTCGTGCTGGAGGACGGGCGCGTCGTGCAGTCCGGCACACCCGCCGACGTCAGCGCAAGGCCCCGGTCCCGCTACGTGGCCGAACTGGTGGGCGTCAACCTGTACCGGGCCGAGGGAGCCGGCGACCGGGTTGTGCTGGCCACCGGGTCGTCCCTGTATGTGCCGAGCGCGGTCACGGGCGACGTCTTCGCCCTCGTCCACCCCCGGGCCGTGTCCCTGCAC
>JBOGID010000517.1:0-9378 GCA_050742295.1 Acidimicrobiales bacterium
GCCAACCAGCATGTCGACGATGCGGTTGCCCCCGAAGTGGGTGTTGAGGATCACGATGCCGGGCGGGTCGTCGCGGATCTCGCCGATGATGGCGGCGTCGGCCCCCACCGGCAGGGCCCGCATGGCCGCCAGCGCCGCCTCGGCCTCGTCGGCCGGCACGACGGCGACGAGCTTGCCCTCGTTGGCCACGTACAGCGGGTCGATGCCGAGGATCTCGCACGCCCCGTTCACGATGTTGCGCACCGGGATCGACGACTCCTGGAGCACGACCGACACCTCGGCGGCCCGGGCCAGTTCATTGCACACGGTGGCCACGCCGCCCCGTGTCGGGTCGCGCAGGAACCGGGTGTTGGGCGCGGCGGCCAATAACGCCTCGACCAGGCCGTTCAACGGGGCCGTGTCGGAGGGAATGTCGGCCTCCAGCGCCAGGTCGCCACGGGCGATCAGAACGGCCACGCCGTGGTCGCCGATCTTTCCCGACACCAGCACCTTGTCCCCGGGCTTCACCGACGTCGCCGTCAGCTGCACCCCGGCCGCGATCAGCCCCACGCCGGCGGTGTTGATGTAGACGCCGTCGCCCGCGCCCTTGTTCACGACCTTGGTGTCGCCGGTGACGATCTCGACGCCCGCGGCCAGGGCCGCCTCCCGCATGTCGGCCACGATGTCGCGCAGCTCGGCGATGGAGAACCCGTCCTCGATGATGAAGCCGGCCGAGATCCACTGGGGGCGGGCGCCCATCATCGACAGGTCGTTCACGGTGCCGTGTACGGCCAGGTGGCCGATCGACCCCCCGGGGAACCGCGACGGCTTGACCACGTAGGAATCGGTGGAGAAGGCCAGCCGTTCACCCGACGGGAGCGTCAGGACGGCCCCGTCGGCCAGCGTCTCCAGCGTCGGGTTGCGGAACGCCTCGAGGAAGACGGCGTCGACCAGGGCCGCCGACGCCTTGCCGCCGGCGCCGTGGGCGGAGTTGATGTAGTCGTCCCGCAGCTTCGGGCGGCGGCGCCGGAAGGCCTCGATCCGCTCGAGAACAATGTCTTCTCGAGATGGGTCTTCTCGAGATGGGTCTTCTCGGGGTGGGTGCTCCCGGCTGGGGCCCTGCCCGTCCCCGTCGCCGGTGCCGTCCCCGTCCTCGTACACGGTTCGCTCTAGCCGACCTTCACGGGGATCGTCTGGTGCTTGGTGAAGCGGCCGTAGTTGTAATAGGCGGCGCAGGCGCCCTCGGAGGAGACCATGCACGTGCCGATCGGCGTCTCGGGCGTGCAGGCGGTGCCGAACACCTTGCACTCCCACGGCTTGATGACGCCCTTCAGGACCTCGCCGCACTGGCAGGCCTTGGGGTCGGCCACCCGCACACCGGGCACCTCGAACTTCAGCTCGGCGTCGAACGCCGCGTACTCCTCGCGCAGCTTCAGGGCCGACTGGGAGATGAAGCCCAGGCCCCGCCACTCGAAGTGGGGGCGCAGCTCGAAGACCTCGCGGATGACCTGGAGGGCCTTGGGGTTGCCGGCGTCGACCACGGCCCGGGTGTACTGGTTCTCGACCTCGCACCGGCCGTCGCGCAGCTGGCGGGACAGCATGACAATGGACTGCAGGATGTCGAGGGGCTCGAAGCCGGCCGTCACCAGGGGCTTGCCGTAGACGCCGGGCACGAACCGGTAGGGGTGGTTGCCGATCACGGTCGACACGTGGCCTGGGCCCAGGAACCCGTCGAGCCGGAGGTCGGGCGACTCGAGGATGGCCTTGAGGGGCGGGACGATCGTGACGTGGTTGCAGAACACCGAGAAGTTGCGGACGCCCTTCTCCTTGGCCTTGAGCAGCGTCACCGCCGTGGACGGGGCCGTGGTCTCGAACCCGACGGCGAAGAAGACGACATCCTTGTCGGGGTTGGCGATTGCGATGCGCAGCGCGTCCAACGGCGAGTAGACCATCCGCACGTCGGCGCCCTGAGCCTTGGCCTCCAGCAGGTTCTCCGAGCCGCCTGGCACCCGCATCATGTCGCCGAAGGACGTGAAGATCGTGTTGGGCGTCTTGGCCACGGCGATGGCGTCGTCGACCCGTCCCATGGGGATGACGCAGACCGGGCAGCCAGGCCCGTGGACGAGCTCGACCGACGGGGGCAGCACGTTTTCGATGCCGTGCTTGTAGATGGTGTGGGTGTGGCCGCCGCACACCTCCATGAACTTGAGGTGGTGGCCCTTCTGCTGGGCCACCACGCCGGCGACGTGCTCGATCTCGGCCACACAGGCGCGGGCCGCGGCCGGGTCGCGGTACTCGTCGACGAACTTCATGATGCCAGCTCGTGCGCCAGAGGCGCGGCGACCTGTTCGGCCGGCTCCTCCGGCGCTACGGCCACGGGCAGTCCGTTGGCGTCCATCGGCACCTCCGTGCCGGTGGCTGCGAACTGAGCCATCTCGTCGTCGTAGAGCGAGCCCAGCTCCCGGATGAACGAGAGGGTGCGGGCCGCCTCCTCCTCGTCGATGCGGGACATGGCGAATCCGACGTGGATCAGGACCCACTCGCCGACCTTGATGCCCCCCGCCTCGCCTTCGACGAGATGGATGTTGATCTCACGGCGGACGCCGTCGACGTCTGCGATCGCTCGGTGCTCACTGAGGTCGACGATTTCGACCAGCTGGCCGGGGATGCCGAGACACATAACGCGCACCTCTGTTCTGGTTGAGCGGCGGGAGGACCGACAGCCCGGGCCCGCCGGGCGTTCAGACTTCTATTCTCCCATTTTCCGGGTGTCTAGTGGGTCGGTGACTTTGTCGGGAGGCCGTCGTAGCGATCGAGAAGGCTTACCAGGATTTCCCGGACGTCGCGGAGGGAGGTGACCGAGCTCTCGAGGGCCCGGCCCCCCTTGTCGGTGAGCACATAGGTGCGGCGAGCGGGCCCCGCTTGGGACGGCTCCCACCAGGAACTGACCAGCTCCTCCTTCTCCATGGACCGCAGGTAGCGGTACAGGCCGCCCGGCTCGGCGCCGCCGATGCCCATGCGGCGCACCTGCTCGAGCAGTTCGTACCCGTGCGACGGGCCCTCCGCCAGCAGCAGGAGAAGGCACGGCTTGAGGTAGTGGCGGGGCAGGGCGCCGTTGTTGGTGTCCCTGGCGTCCCTTGCCTGGTAGGAACTCATCGGGGCGCCGCCTTCGCCTGCCGCCCCGCTTCGCGGATCACGATGTTCATTGGTCGCTCGCTATTGGCTCGCTTCATGGGTGGGGAGTCTTCCTCTCTCGCTGAGCCGTACAAGCCTCGGCCTCTTCCGCCGACATCTGGCACCAGCACTCGGGGCTGCACGCCCCGTGGGCCGGCTTGAGCAGGTCGCTGAAGGCGGTGAGGTACTCCTCCTCGCCCTCTGCCAATCCCTGCTCGGATAGCGCAAACCACGTGCCGTCACGCACCAGCAGACCGTCCTCGACCAGCTGGTCGAGGTGGGCACGGCCGATCCTGGCGTTCACCCCCAGATAGCGGTTGAGCATGGGGACGTCGACGAGGTCGCCGTACCCCTCCCCCCGTAGCCAGTACATCAGCCGGAGGATCTCGCTGCGCCAGTACAGGGCGTTGAGAGCCTCGGATTTGGGAGAGTAGGTGCTCACGTGCAGAGTGGTGGACGGATAGAGACAGGATACATCTACCGTGCGTGGGATTGGGCAGGAACTTCGTCCGATGAGGAAGAATGTGCCATTCCTGGCCAGCTGGTGAAAGGAACGTGATGCGCAGGCGCTGAGCAGGTGCTGAGTGGTCGCCCGGTCGGGCGGCCAGAGCAGCCGCCGGTGCAACGCGCGCCCGTCCCCTGTGACGGCTCCCGGGTCTCGGCGGCGATACGAACGAGACCCGGAGAAGGAGCCAGTTTCATGTCAACTGCCACGTCCGAACCCGCTGCCGCCACGACGCCGGACTACCTGGACGCCCTCGCCCCGATCGTCGAGGAGATCGTGGGCCCGTGGGCAGCCGAGATCGACGCCGAGGGGCGCTACCCCACCGAAGCCCTGGCCGCCCTGGGCTCGGCCGGGCTGCTGGGGCTGATCAGCGCCCGGGAGGTCGGCGGCCGCGGCGAGGGCCACCGGGCGGCCACCCTCGTGGTCGAGGAGCTGGCCCGCCACTGCGGCTCGACGGCCATGGTCGTCCTGATGCACTACGCGGCGACGGCGGTCATCGAGGCGTTCGGGGGCGAGAAGGTCCGCACCCGGATCGCGGCCGGGAACTACGTGACCACCCTGGCCTTCTCCGAGGCGAGTTCGCGGAGCATGTTCTGGGTGCCGACCTCGACGGCGACGTCGACGGCGACGTTGGTGGGCGGCGGGGCCGAGGTGCGCCTCGACGCCCGCAAGAGCTGGGTCACGTCGGCGGGCCAGGCCCGCGGCTACGTCTGGTCAAGCAAGCCGCTTGACGCCGAGGGCCTCAGCACGCTGTGGCTCGTCCCGGCCGACGCGCCGGGCCTGACGGTGGGGCCGCCGTTCGACGGGTTGGGGCTGCGGGGCAACGAGTCCCGTCCCGTGACGGCCGAGGGGGTCGCCGTGCCGAAGTCGGCCCTCCTGGGCGTGGACGGGGCCGGGTTCGATGTGATGATGGGCGTGGTCCTGCCCTATTTCCAGGTCATGAGCGCCGGGTTCTCGGTGGGGACGGCGGACTCGTCGGTGCTGAAGGCGGCGTCCCACGTGGCGAACACCCGCTACGAGCACCTCGACCAGTCCCTGGCCGAGAACCTCGTCACCCGGTCCAACGTGGCCCGGGCCCGGGTCAAGACCGACGAGGCGTGGGCCCTGCTCCTGGACACGTTCGCGGCGCTCGAGAGCGGACGGGAGGACGCCATCCTGCGGGTCCTGGAGGTCAAGGCGTCGGCCAGCGAGACGGCGTCGGAGGTCACCGACCTGGCCATGCGGGTCTGCGGGGGCGCCGCCTTCCGCAAGGAGGTGGGCGTCGAACGCCACTTCCGTGACGCCCGGGCGACCACCGTCATGGCCCCCACCACCGACGCCCTGTACGACTTCATCGGCCGGGTGATCTGCGGCCTTCCGCTGTTCTGATGGCCGGCCTGCGTGGCCCGAACGCCGTGGACGGCGTGATCCTGGGCGGGGTCGCCTACGACCCCAAGGTCGTCACCATCTGGGAGGGGTTCAGGTCCTGGTTCGCCAGCCAGGGGCTGGCCTTCGACTACGTCCTCTATTCGAACTACGAGCGCCAGGTGGAGGACCTCATGGCCGGCCACCTCGACATGGCCTGGAACTCGCCGCTGGCGTGGGTGCGGGCCCGGCGCCTGGGCCCCGTGGAGGCCATCGCCATGCGCGACTCGGACTGCGACCTGACGTCGGTGGTGGTGGTGCGGACCGACTCCGGGATCCGGTCGGTGGACGACCTGGCCGGCAAGCGGGTCGGGGTGGGGGCAGTGGACTCGCCCCAGGCCACCCTGATCCCCCTGTGGCACCTTGCCTCCCGGGGCGTTCAGGCCACGCAGGCCGGGTCGGGCGCCCCCGCGGTCGAGGTCGTGCACCACAACATCGGGATGGGCATGCACGGCGACCACATCGGCGGGGAGCGGGACGCGGCCCAGGCCCTGATGCGGGGCGAGGTCGACGCCGCCTGCATGATCGACGGCAACCACCTGGCGTTCAGCGCCGACGGCACGCTGGCGGCGGGTGCCACCCGGGTCATCGCCCAGACCCCGGCCTACGACCACTGCAACATGACGGTGCGGGAGATGACGCCCGAACTGGCCCAGTTCCGGGACCTGCTGCTGTCGATGTCCTACTCCGACCCCGACGTGCGCCCGCTGCTCGACCTGGAGGGGCTCAAGGAGTGGCGGGACGGGCGTACCAGCGGCTACGGGCCGCTCGATGCGGCCGTGACCGAGCAGCGCTTCTACGGCGCCGACGGGTCGGTCACGGCGGTGGGCTACCGCCCGTGAACGCCGTCGACCTCGAGCTCGACCTCGGGGACCTCGGGCTGCACGAGGGGGGCCACCTCCTGGTGGCCCGGGGCCTGCGGCGGGCGGCGCCCGGCCAAGGGGTGCGGGTTGCCGGAAATTCTCCCGATCTCGCCATCCACTTGCCCGCGTGGTGCCGTACCAATGGTCACTCTTGTCGCGTCTCCGGTGAGGGGTTCCACCTGAGGCCGGGATTGGCGGACGGAGCACGATGGAAGGGGGCGGTGCCCGCCGGGGACGACCGCACCGTCGTGGACCGCCCCCTCGCCACGTGGGGCCTGGCCGCACGCGGCGCCCTGGTCGAGGCGGGCGGGCCGTCGTTCCCGTTCCCGCTGGCCGAGAAGGGCTCGGTGTGGACGGGATCGGCGGCCGCCATCTACCGCCAGGCGGCCGCCATCCAGTGGGACCCGGCCACGGCCGTGGACTGGTCGGTGCCGTTCTCGCTCGACCCCGACGTCGAGGCCGCCGTCGTCCAGGTCATGACCTACCTGGTCGAGAACGAGAACGCCGCCCTGGAGGTCCCGGCCCGGTTCCTGGGCCAGATCCATCCCCACTTCCGGGAGGTGGTGGGGGCGCTGGCCGTCCAGATCGCCGACGAGGCCCGCCACGTAGAGGTGTTCTCCCGGCGGGCGTCGTTGCGGAGTGCGGAGCCGGCCCTGTCGACGGTCGGCGGCCAGGCCTCCCTGCTCACGCTGCTGCAGGAGCCCGACTACGCCGTCGCCCACTTCCTCTTGTCGGTGCTCGGGGAGGGGACGTTCCTGCCCCTGCTGTCGTTCATCGAGACGCACGGGCCCGACCCCGTGACCCGCCAGGTCACGCACCTGGCCCTGGCCGACGAGGCCCGCCACGTGGCCTTCGGCATCGCCCATCTGGAGGACGTCCTGGCTGCCGACCCCGGCCTGCGGGGCCGGCTCGCGAGCGCCGTGCGGCGCCGCCACGACGCCCTCGCCCACACCTCGGGCCTGAACGCCGAGGTGTTCGATTCCCTCGTCCTGATGGCGGCCGGCAGCTGGGAGCCGGCCGCCATCAGGCGGGGCTACGCGGCCGTGCAGGCCCTGCAGGAGGAGATGTCGTCGGGCAGGCGGCGGCGCCTGGTCAAGCTCGGCTTCCCGCCTGGCGAGGCCGCCGACTTGGCCGCCCTGCACACACAAAACTTCATGTGATTGTGCAGTGAACAGTACTATTTACTGTTTTCTGCACACGGCCTGTCAGTCGGAGACGGCGGTGAGCTTGTCGGCGACCTTGGCCACGGCGGCGACGAAGGGGTCGGTCGGCTCGTAGTCGAGGACGGGGATGCCGGCCTTGTCGGCGTTGATGGCGGCCTCGGACCAGGGGAGCTCGCCGTCGAGGTTGAGCTTGTTCATCTCGCAGAACTCGCGGATGGCCTCGGCGTCGTTGGCGTTGCGGAGCTTGTTGGCGACGACCGCAACCCGCTTGATGGGCAGTTCGGCGGCCAGGGCGGCCATGCGCTTGGCCGTCTCGTAGGACCGGTAGTAGGGCTCCACGACCAGGAACAGGGCGTCGACATTGCGGGTCGTGCCCCGGCTCAGGTGCTCGGGTGACGCCTCAAGGTCTAACACCACCACCGAGTCTTCGCGCTCGGCCATGTCGTTCATCAGGCCGGCCACGGTGGCGTGGGACGTGCACAGGCAGCCCTCGTCGGCGTGCTTGGGCATGCACATCATCAGCACCCGCACGTGGTCGGGGGCGGGGATGGAGTGCTCGGCCAGGACCTGGTCGACGGGGTCCTTCAGCGCCGGGCCACCCATCTTCCGCGAGACGAGGGTGATGGGCAGGGGCTGCTGGGACTCGGCCAGGGCCCGGTCGACGCCCAGGGCGACGGCCGAGTTGGGGTTCGAGTCGCCGTCGATGACGATCACGTCACGGCCCCGGCGGGCCAGCAGGCGCGACAGCGTGGCCGAGAGGGTGGTCTTGCCGGCTCCGCCTTTGCCCGCGACTGCAATGCGTAGGGAACTCATATCGCGACCAGCGTACGGGGCGCGCTGGTTGTTCCCCCAACCGCCCTACGTGAGCTGCTGCTCGACGGGGGCGGCCTCGACGATGCGGTCGTAGCGGTCGAGGTAGGTGGTGAGGTAGCGCCGGCCCTCACGCAGGGCACCGGCCCAGGCGTGGAGCCAGTCGACGCCGTCCTCGGTCAGGCGGTAGCTGCGGCGGGCGGGGCCCGCCGACGAGTGCTCCCACCACGACTCGACCAAGCCGTCCTTTTCCATCACCCGCAGGGCCCGGTAGAGGCCGCCCGGGTCGACGTTGCGCAGGCCGAGGTGGCCGATCTGCTCGAGCAGGTCGTAGCCGTGCGCCGGCGTCTCGGCGATCAGCAGCAGCAGGCTCGCCCGCAGGTAGTTGCGGGGCAGACCACCCTGCGCTTCGTCGTTGCTCAGCCTCACCCGCGGACCTCCTGGCTCAATTCGAATGCGGGACAACCCTCGGTGCAGTCACTGTCAGTGCCTTCCGGAGGGAAGCAATGGGGACAATCGGGGCCACACTCGCCGTGGGCCTGGTTGGTCAGATCGTCGAACGCGATGGCGAACTCCAATCCAGCCTCGCGCTTTCCGAGCTCCGAGAGGGTATAAAGATCGCCGATCCGGTCGATCAGCCCCTCTTCGCACAGCTGGTCGAGGTACCCGATGCCGATCTCGGCGTCGACGCCGAGGAACCGCTCGATCTGGCTGGCGTCAACCTCTTCACCGAACCCCTCGCCGCGTATCCAGTACATAACCTGGAGGATCTCGCTCCGCCAGAACATCGACTTCAGCGCTCCGCAGTGCGGCGCGTCCAATGTCTCGCTCAACCCTGCGACCTCCTCGCATTCGTTCACCCAGCCTCGGACATCCACTCGGACATCCACTCAGACCACTCGGACGTCCACTCGGACATTCCACCTGACGGCCGGGCCAGATAGGTGTAGTGTACATCTAGTTCGACCCAAAAAGGGGGGGTCTGTTCAAAATGGCGACCGGTAGTTCAGGCAAGGGTTCCGAGTCCGGGACCACTCGCCGTATTCCGAAGGACACTCGGGGTAGTGTTTCGGGCCGAGTTGGCGCCGTACAGCTCCCCGAGACGGGTGGCGAGGCCAAGGGCGGCGCCATCGTCCCGTCGGGTGGCGGGTACCTCGACTGGCGGCAGAACCCCCTCGACCCCATGGCGCCCGTGGGCATCCGGTCCCGCGCCGTCGAGCCCGACACCTCCAAGATCCGGCTCGGCCCCCTCGAGAAGGTCTACCTGATCTGGATGGTCGGTGGCTCGTGCGACGGCTGCTCGGTGGCGGCCACCGGTGCGACCCACCCCCGGGTCGAGCACCTGCTGGCCGGCATCATCCCGGGCCTGCCCCGGGTGGAGCTGATCCAAACCGTCGTATCGGTGGAGTTCGGTGCTGAGTGGACCCACAACCTCTTCATGGCCGAGCGCGGCGAGCTCGACGCCCCCTACGTCATCTTC
>JBOGID010000518.1:0-21322 GCA_050742295.1 Acidimicrobiales bacterium
GGTGAACAGGAAGGTGACGGTGCCGGAGGGCAGGGTGCGTGGCATGCGCTCATCATCAGATGCAGAGGCAAGCCTGGGTTGAAGCGCAGACGGTCAATCCTCGATCAGCCAGCGCCTTCACGTAGGACTCCGGGCGATCGGCCGAGGCGGTCGAGTTGAAGCTCAGCCAGAACGGCAGCGACCGCGTTCGCAGCGCCCACCACGGTTCGATGAGCGAGCCACGACCCGGCGCCCCGCGCACGATTGGCGATGATCGGGTGGAGGCGGTCATCGTGAAGACGCTTGAGGAGAAGCCCCGCGACGCGACCCACTGGTCGACGCGCACGATGGCCCGCTCGGCGGGTATGAGCCAGTCGTCGATCAGCCGGATCTGGCGAGCCTTCGGGCTCCAGCCCCAGCGGGCCGAGAGCTTCAAGCTGTCGACCGATCCGCTGTTCATCGAGAAGGTCCGCGACATCGTCGGGCTGTATCTCGATCCACCCGAGCGGGCGGTCGTGCTGTGCGTCGACGAGAAGAGCCAGATCCAGGCCCTCGCCCGCTTCCAGCCCATCCTGCCGATGCTCGCCGGCACGCCCGAACGACGCAGCCCCGACTACGTGCGGCACGGCACGACCAGCCTGTTCGCCGGGCTGGACGCGCTCACCGGCAAGGTGATCGGCGCGCTCCACCGGCGCCACCGGGCGAGCGAGTTTCGGGCGTTTCTCGAGCGCATCGATGCCAGTGTGCCGGCCGAGCTGGCCGTCCACCTCGTCCTCGACAACTACGCCACCCACAAGACACCCGCCATCCGACGCTGGCTCGTCCGTCATCCGCGCTTCCAGCTCCACTTCACCCCAACGGGGGCATCGTGGCTCAACCTCGCCGAGCGCTGGTTCGCCGAGCTGACAACCAAGAAGATCAAGCGCGGGCCCACACGAGTGTGCCCAACCTTGAGCGCGACATCCGCGGCTGGATCGCCACCTGGAACGAGGACCCTCGCCCCTACGTGTGGGTGAAGACGGCAGACCAGATCCTCGCCTCACTCGCCAGATATTGCGAACGAATCTCGGACTCACGAGACTAGCGCCATAGCGCAATATTCGCCCCGGCCAGTGGGACGTCGATCGGGCGACCGAACTTACCGCCGCCATCCCGCCGCCGAGCTCGAACGCGACCGCGGTGAGTGAGTTAGACCCACCGTTCTGGTATCAAGGCCGGTTCCGGCTCCAACAGACCTTCATCGGTGGCGCACCCGAGCGGGAAGCATTGAAGACCGCTTTGCGGGGCCGGCTCATGGCGGCAGGGTGGACGCTTCTTGCCCTTGAGGAAGCGCCCGGAGGCACGGTCATCGAGGCAAGGCACGACGACCTGTTCGCCCACGTCACCGCCTTCGGCCCCTCGTCCACGCCTGACGTCCGGGGGGTCATCTATGTGTGGTGGCTGGACAACGATGCTTTCGAGTTTCGGCCGCTTGGCGATTGTTATGGGTGCTTGCCGTCGGCGGGCAAGCCTTGCACCGCCGCAGGCGGCTGCGAGGGATGAACTCGATCCGTTGGAGTGACCCTTCAATCCGCCGGGGATGGACACGAGCCGGAATCCCGAGAGCATTGCCGCCACCGGACATGCCGTTGGAACGGGTCGAGGTGTGCGGCGACGACTTCACCATCGTGTTCTTCGACGCATCCGAGCATCGGCTGTTCATCGAGACGGGCGACGGGGGATTCCTCGACGGCGACCTCCTATGGGCTGCGGGCTTGCTGTCCGAGAATCCAGAGGGCGCGGGTGGTGGATGGACCGCCCCGGCGGTGCGCGACGCGGCAGTGGACGCCGATCGAGCAGAACACGGCCCATGCGCTGTAGCCGGAGCTGAGGAACCGACGGAAGCGGTACCGCTAAGCGGAACCTAAAGGGTGAACCTTTAGCTCAAGCGGCCAATCATTTATTGACATGCGCCCTAATGTTCAAAATTTCGGCTTCGCGCCGCTCGACGAGTGGCGGTGGACCGTTGAACGCAGCCGCGACCCCGGCCTCGGTCGTCGACTACGACTGGCGGGCCACGCGTGCCGACGTGATCCTCCGCGGCGACGAGATCCCGCGCCGCTAGCGCCGGGAGCCTGTCGGCCGGCGCCTCAGATGCCTCGAGCCTTCGTCGCCGCCCACGCAAGGCGCCTTTGGGCCTAGCCGATGCCGAGCGCAAGGAGTCCAGCGGTGACCGTGGGTCGGCCCAAGCGGCGGCGACGCGCCACGGCCACGTGTCGGAGCCGCGACATATCAGCCTCGGCCTCGAATTGCGCGAGGCGCTGGTCGTTCAGCTGGGTGACGGTGTAATCGTGCATCAGGCCGTGACTCCCTCGATGGAGGGGATGGTGTCCTGCGCGCAGCCGCCGTCGCCGGCTGCCGCGCACAGGAGTCGATGGCGCTACAGGTGGGCGCCGGGCGACTTGGAGTCGGTGCAGAACGACGCGCCCGGTGCGACGCCGTGGATGGAGTGGAAGCCAGGTCCCGGGCCGCCCGGAATGGCGGCACCGCCCGCGGCGTTGACGCCAGTCGGCGGCCAGCTGATCCCGGGACCACCGAGGAACTCGCTGCCCTCGCCGGTCACGTAGTCGGCGACGATGTGATAGCCGTGCGGGTACCCGAACAGGTCGCTGCACGTCGCGCCGTCGCCGGCGCTCGCGATGCCGGCGGTCGAGATGGTGAGGGCCGCCGCCAGCAGGGCGGCCGTGGTGAGACGCTTCACGGTGTTCTCCTTCGTTGAATGGGTTGCTCCGCTCCGTGGGAGCGGAGCTCAGACCTCGATCTGGAGGTCGTGGACCGATGAGGTCCTTGGTATCAGTTCCCCTCTTGGACGCTGTAGATCTCGTTGGCTACCAAACCGTGCGCTTCCCGGTGCACCCGGGTGGCGGCGTCGGGGTCCGGCGCGTCGACGAGGCAGAAGACCTTGCCGGTGCCCTCGGCCACCCAGTAGCGCAGGTATCGAACGCCGTATCGGTCCTGGGTCTTGAGGTCGGCGAGGTGCGCCTCGGCGACATCCTTGAGCGCAACACCCCCGTCGATGCTGTGCATGTCCATGAAGAGCGGCATGCGATGTCCTCCTTTCGCCAGGAGGGTGCGCCCGGGTGGTCCGGCGCTACATCGGGGGGTCGCCCCATATTGGCCGTCCGGACCCCCTAGTTTGCGAGGGGCCGCTCGCCATGCAGGACCGATGCGACCTCGGTCCGACGCCGGACGTCGAGCTTGCCAAGCACGGCCGAGACGTGATGGCCGATGGTCTTCTCGGACACGACTAGCCGATCCGCGATCTGCCGGTTCGTCAGGCCGGTCGCCACGAGCTCGGCGATCTCCGCCTCACGCTCGGTGAGGCGTGCCGGATGGGCGCGGGTGGTGCGGCGCGGTCCGCGTGGCACCCTGGCACCGAGCGCACGGAGCCGCCGGGCGAGGAGCTCGGCGACGGCGGTGGCGCCCAGCCCGACCATGGCATCGTAGGCGCGCCTTACCTGGCCCGGATCGGACGAGCTCGCGCGGGCGAGTGCCGCGCGATACGGGTTGTCGCGTGCTTCCCAGGCGGCCGCAGCCTCTTCGGCGCGCCCGGCGATCTCCAGCGCGAACGGCTCGGGAAGCCCTTCGGGGCTTGCCTCGAGGAGACCAGACCGCCATCGCCAGATCGCGACCTCGGCCAGGCAGGCTGCGGCCCCGATCTCCGTGGCGAGGGCGTGGGCCCGCTCGGTCGTCCGGCCGACCGCCTCTCGGTCGCCCATCAGCCAGGCGGCCTCGGCGGCCGCCGCCGCAACCTCGGCAAGCGACGAGATGCCGCCGGAGGTCGAGGCGATCGCCTCCGCCTCGGCCAGGAGGCTGTCATGCGCGTCGTTCCCGCGTCGCATCGAGAGCCGCGCCAGGACGCATTGCGCCACCACGCGGCCATGCGGCGATCCGCGCGGGTGGGCGAGCATCGCACGCGCCAAGCCCTCGGCCTCGTCCCAGTGGCCGGTCTCAAGGCGGACGAGCGCACGCGCCGCATCGGCCAGGAGCTGGCATCGCTCGAGATCGCAGGACGCCGTGTACTCGAGGCAGGCGAGGAGATGCCGCTCCGCAGTGGCGTATCGGTGGTAGAGGAGATCGGTCTCGCCGAGGTTGAACAATGCCCGGTCGATGTGCTCCTGCAGATTGTTCTCCCTGGCGATCCGGAGGCTCTCGAGCAGCTTGTCCGTGCCGTCGGGGATGCCGGCCTGCAGCTCGGCGCTGCCGATGTTGTTGAGCGCGTACGCGATCACCTCGGGGTCGTTCAGCCGCCGTCCGAGCTCCAGCGCCCGATGCCCCCACTCAAGGGCGGGCTCGACCTCCTGGTCGATCATGTGCAGATGGCCCAGGTTGCCCCATGCCATGGCGAGCTCCCGGCCGGCGTCGAGCGGCTCGAGGATCTCGATCGCCCTGCGCGCGTTCTCCCATGCCTCCTCGCCGCGACCGATGAACCATGCGACCCGCGAGAGGTACCGGCGTGAGATCCCTTCCCGAATCAGGTCACCGGTCGCCTGGCGGATGGCGACCCCCCGGAGGCGGGACTCGTATGCCTCGTCCAGGCGGTTCGTGAGGAACAGCTCATACGACATCGTCTCGAGGATCGACGCGCGCTCCTCGTCCGGCAGGCCGTGGCCGAAACGCAGTGTCCGGCGGAGCTGGGCGATCGCCGCGGTATGAGCGTACAGGGTGGTCGCCCGCACGGCGGCGCGTGGCGCGTGACGCATCACCGCCTCACCGTCGGCGGCTCCCTCGGCGTGATAGGCGAGCCGTGAGGGATCGCCGCCGTCGGACTCCTCGAGGAAGCGGAGCGCGCGTCGGTGAAGGGCAACGCCCCGCACCATGGGAAGGTCGTCGAGGACCGTGAGACGCGTGAGCTCGTGGCGGAAGACGATCGTCTCGTCCTGCCGGACGAGTAGCGCCGCGGCGAGGCATTCGTCGATACCGAGCGCGTCCTCGCCCGTGACCGCGGCGAGGAGCCATGGCTCTACCCGGGAGCCCAGCACCGCTGCCGTATCGAGCGCCCGGTGGCCTCGCTTCGTGAGACGGGCGATCCGGGCGCGAATCGCGTCTCGCACCGAGCCGGGGACGTCGGCGGTCTGCCAGCTGGCGAGCACCTCGCTGACGTAGAACGGATTGCCGCCGGTGAGCCGATGCAACGCCCCCGGATCGACCTGGTGTCCGGCCGCGAGCCGGGCGACGCCCTCGGCGCTCAGCGGCGGCACGCTGATGTGGTGTGTCCAGCCCAGCGTCGCCAGGTCACCGACGACGATGCGAAGCGGATCGAATGGGCCGACCTGGTCCTCGCGGTACGTCGCGATCAGGAGCGCTCCGACCGCGCCGAGGCGGCGGCCCAGGTACCGCATGAGGTCGAGGGTGGCGTTGTCGCTCCAGTGCACGTCCTCGATGACGAGGACCGTCGGCGTCTCCCGACCGACCTCGGCGAGAACGGCGTCGAATAGTCGCTGCCGGATCGGCCCATCATGCTCGAGCAGTGCCACGACGTCGGCATGGAGGGCAGCGGCGAAGTCGTGGATGGGCCCCAGCGGTCGAGGGGTCGAAACTCCGTCGCACGACCCGACGAGCCTGCGGGCTCGTCCGGTGGCCGCCAGAAAGGCACCGACGAGCGCCGTCTTTCCGGCGCCGGCCTCCCCGCTGAGGAAGGCCAGGCCGCCGTGTCCGCTCGCGGCGCCGTCGAACAGGGCCTCCAGCGCTGCGAGCTGCGTTTCGCGCTCGACGAGCGCAGGGCGGCCGGGCGAAGTCGTGGATGGGACTGCCGCGACCATCGGCCGACCATACTGCGGCGATGGGCGGGCGTCCAGACCCGCGCGCTCCTTCAGGAGCCGGACCGATAGACATCCTCCACGCCCGGAACCGGCTCGTCCGCGCCGTCCGCGTCGTCATCCAGGGCGCCCGCATCGGCGGCGCGCCGGTAGGCAGCTCCGGGATCGGAGCCCGGGCCTTCCTCGTCGAGGACTTCGTCGGTGGGCTCCTGCGTTGGCTCGGTCACGTGGAGGGCGCCTCGGGCGGACGCGTGTCCCGCTCCTCGTCCTCGGACATCGTGTCGCCCTCGCGGTTTGACGCGGGTCGGGCCCGCGTCGTCGTAGAGGCCGGCGGTTTCCGACGCGCTCCCACAGGGGCCAGCATCACGGCGCGTATGGAGATGTGGAATGGCATTTGGTTGATGGCCAGTCCGAACCCGATGACTTCTACCCGGATGCCGGCAGCATCCGTGACGTAACGGGCGTCCAGCCGCGAAGCAGCATCAGCCTAAACACCGAAGTGTGCGTGTACGGGCGGCATTCGAACTTCCGGAACTGCTCCCTCAGGGTGCAGGACGTCTCCCACGGCTGCACGCGTCCGAACGGACAGTTTGTCGATCGGATGGTGGCGATGAATGGTGTCGCCAGCGCCCGTGGGGATGGCGGTGGTGGATGGTCGCTTGGCAATTACGCATGGGGATCGGTCGTCGGAGTATGTGTGATCGACTTCTTTGATCGCGAGGTGTGGTCTGTAGCGGACCTCTATGATGAGGCTCTATCCATTCGTCTCGCTCGCTGACCACTTGGCACAGTCCCGTAGCCAGTCTGCGGTGGGACGATGAATCTGCGCGGCAGCCGGCGGCTCGTCTGGGCGGTGGCGGTGCTTACACTCGCCGCCTGCGATAACCCCAGTGCGACGGGCTGCCCCGCTGCCGCGTCATCCTCACCATCGGTTGCGGAGACCAAATTCGCTGTCCAGCTCTACCACAACACAAGCCGCTGCAAGCGGGGAGGGCCGATCCTTAGCCGTCACGTCTGAAACGAGCCGCGACTTCGCGCTTGTGGTCAGCGTGCTCCGTATCACAGACGTCTGTACCTTCGTCGACAGGCCGAATGGCGAACCGTACCTACTTGTATGGCCCTCGGCTCGGACAACTTGGGATCCGGCCCGTGGGGCGATCCAGTTCGAGAATCCATCAGGCGAAAACGTCCTCTTGCGGGACGGGGACCGTGTCCAGCTCGGCGGCGGCGGGGCTTCGCTCGCCGGACCCGAGGCCTCAGTGGGGCACCCGACCGGTCGTGGGCAAGCGCACCCGATCCGTCCTGCGCGGCCAATACATGGTGGTTTGTCGGTGATGTTGGGGCCGACTGTTTGGTGTGAACTGAACGAACCGCCCTGTGTAGGGCCTTGCCGGATTCCCGGACTTCTGGTCCCGATCGGTTATTGGCGCCCAGTTCATGACCAGTGACGGAAGCGACGCTGGAAGGCCAAGTTCTTCGCGCCTTCTATCACCATAAACCAGCATTCGCGCCGGCGACCCGCACGCAGACCCCATCGCCGACCAGACTGATTACCTCGGTTTCGTCGACCAGAGCCACCTCGCTCGGGCTGCTCGGCGTGCCGTTGGGAATGTCGCCGGGTAGGCTACGACAGTGGTTGACCGATGAAGGGACGGATCGGACTCGCGATTGGACAACGACGTCCAAGACGGCTGGGCGGAGTAAGGCGTACCGTCACTGGCGAACCGCGTGGCGGCTGCGCACGAGCCGATCGCGCGGACCGCTGCGCCCTGGTTGGTTGTACGCATGGGATTCCATGACCGCAGCGCTTCCCATCGGAGTCGTCATTCGAACGATCGAGGCCGATCGCGTCTCCTGGCTCGAGCGGCGCGCCTGGCTGGCGGTCGGCCGGGACCTCGTCGGTCAGCGCGTGCAGGCGCGGGTGGAGCGCACACGCGGGGCGCTCGCCGGCGCGGACGCCCAGCTCGACCTGTGGTTCGCCGAGGGGCGCCGCACCGATCCTTCCTGGCACAGCGTGCCGAGTCGCGGCCGGTCGTCGTCGAGGTCGAGGAATGGCCGGCGCTGCGCGTCGTCGGTGCCTGAGGATGGTCACACCACAGGATGAGGAGCAGCAGATGCGATATGGCCTGAGCATCCCGAACTTCGGCGAGTGGGCGGATCCGCGCCAGATGGTTCAGCTGGCCAGGGAGGCCGAGGCCTCCGGCTGGGACGGGTTCTTCACCTGGGACCACTTGCGCTTCAGCGCCACGCCGTTGCCCGTCCACGACCCGTGGGTTGTGCTATCGGCAGTGGCCAGCGCCACGGAGCGGATCCGGATCGGCCCGATGGTCACCCCGTTGCCGCGACGGCGGCCGTGGAAGGTGGCGCGCGAGGCCGTCTCGCTCGACCACCTCTCCGGCGGGCGGCTGATCCTCGGCGTCGGGCTGGGCGAGCCGCTCGACGTCGAGTTCGAGGCATTCGGCGAGCCGACCGACCGCAGGGTCCAGGCGGAGATGCTCGACGAGGCCCTGGCCATCCTTGACGGGCTGTGGAGCGGGGAGGAGTTCAGCTTCAGCGGCACGCACTACCAGCTGGCACCAATGCGCTTCCTGCCACGTCCGGTGCAGCGGCCGCGCATCCCGATCGTCGTCGCCGGCTACTGGCCGTATCGAAGGCCGATGGACCGCGCCGCTCGCTGGGACGGGATGTACCCGCTCTTCCCCGAGACGATGGCGGCCCTGGAGCGGTCCGAGAAGCTCGGCGAGCTCGTCGCCTACCTGCGCTCTCAGCGGACCGGCGACAGGCCGTTCGAGATCTTCGACGGCGGCGTCACGCCCGACGAGGGCTATCCCGCGGAATCCGCCCGGCTCGGTGCGACGTGGTGGATCGAGAGCCTGAACCCGTGGCGGTTCGGCTGGGATGAGTCGGAACGCTGGCCGCAGATCGACCCCGTGCGCGAGCGGATCCGCCATGGGCCGCCGCGATCGCCATGACCCGAATCCTGGCGCTCGTCTGGCCGGACCTGCGCATTCCGGAGCCCGCACCCGAGCTGGACGCTGCCCAACGAAGGCGGCTGGCTCAGGGCCGAGATCCACGTGCTCGGAGACCTGCACAGGGCCGGCACGGCGACCATAGCGGACGTCCGGGGAAGCTTCGGGGGCAGACCCTCGACGCTAGCTGGCGTGCTGGACCGCCTTGAGCTTCGCGGATTCGTCGAGCGAGCGATCAATCAGGGCGATCGCCGCACGCACGCGTTGTCCCTGACGAAAGTCGGCACGCAGGTCGCCGCGCGGGTCGCCAAGGGCGTACGCCGCTTGGACGAGGCGATCCTCGAGCTGCAAGACGTCTTGAGGCTCTGGAGGCGTCACGAGTACCCACGTCGCAGCAGGTAGCGAGCTCCGGCGTTCATGGCGTTTGGGCTTGCCACCTCGAAGTCAAATGCATCGGCCAGCCGGGCAGTGACGTTGAAGGCGAGGCTCACGGCGAGGCCATCGGCGATCTGCTGGCGAGAGACACCGTCGACGTCGTGCTCGCGGCTGAGCTTGCCGAGCATGCGGAGGGTGGCCCGCAGAGGCTCGTCGATGGGCGCAGTCTCGAGATCCGCGAGCGTGGCAGCCACCTTGGCCTCGTCGCCGTACCAGATGCCGGACGTGGCCGAGTGGGCGGCCACACAGCATCGGTTCGCGTTGGCCTTCGTCACGAACGCCGCCATCAGCTCCCGATCGCCGACGGACCACGCGGATGGCCCGCGCATCGCCTCCTGGGTCAACGGCCCGGCCGGGTAGAAGTCGGGCCGGTAGAGGGCGAGCTTGACGGCGCCGACCACCGGCTGCCGCGACACGACGCGGATCAACGCGAAGAGCGCCTTTGTGCCGAGGCGGTGGCCGCGATCCAGGATGGCCAGTCGCATCTCATCAGCCTTCGTCCGGCACAGCGGCCAGGGCGGCCATGGCGCGATCAGGACAGTCGGGGGTCGGGATGCAGCCGAAGAGCTACTGGTCGTCGGTCGGCATCGGCGGGGCTACTCCCAGGCCGTACTCCTTGATCTTGGCGTAGAACATCTGACGCTAGATCATGCGCTCGGCGCCGGCAGGCGGCCGCTGGTCAGGGTCACGATAAGTGGCTTCACATACCGCAGCACTGTGGCCATCATGGGCGGCGTCTACATGGTCGGCGCCAACGCCGAGAACCGCGCACCCGACGAATCGGGAGGCGATCAGCAAGCTGCGTGACCAGGGCGGCCATGAGACCGGTCGGCATGTCGGTCAGCGGGAACTTCCGGGTCAGGTTCGGCTGCTTGACGGGTGGGTGCATGGTGGACTCAGACATGCAGGGTGGGCCGGTAGATGAGCTCTTGGATGTGACCGTCGAGCGTCCGGCTGTCGACCAGCTCCAGGTCGAAGTCGGCCGCACCCTGGAAGATCGGGTCCACCCCGGTCTGACCGGTGATCACAGGGAAGAGCGTCACCTGCACGCGGTCGACCAGCCCAGCGGCCATCAGCGCCCGGTTCAACGACAGGCTCCCGTGCGAACGCAACGGCACCTCGGACTCCTCCTTGAGTCGGACGACGACGTCGACGGCGTCACCGCTCACGACGGTCGCGTTCGGCCAGTCGAGGGGGCCTTCCAGTGTGGACGACACCACCGTTGCCGGCATGTTCCTCATCCGGGTGACCCATGGGTCACCCACGTCGGACCCCTCGGTGCTCGAGGCCAGCAGCCGCACGAATTGCCGATAGGTGTTGGCTCCGAGGACCATCCGCTGCTCCGCGCTGTACAAGGCGAGGCGGCGCTCGAGCAACTCGGGGCCTTGCTTGCCCCAGTAGCCGCCCCAGTTGCCGCTGTTGGAGCCGAAGCCGTCGAGGCTGGAAAAGATGTCGAAGGTGTAGGTAGCGGTCATGATGCTCTCCTCGAGTGCGGTTGATCGGATGCGGGGCGACAGACTAGGAACCACGGCGAGACTCATCGCCGTTGCACTCCTGGAGTGCGGCCGCCCGGATGCGGCCCCAGCGCTTGACCATGGCCAAGACGGTGGCGACGGCCAGCGTAGGCAGCGCCACGGCGGGCGGGAAGAGGAGCGTGGCACACCGATCCACAGGACTTGACTATTCCTCGGTAAGTGACGCGTGGACGCGCCATTGGCGGCGCGAATATTTGACGACTTCGCGCTAGTTCCTGTTGGTGTGCTTCTAACGGATCTTCTAACCGATGGGCTGGCAAGGGGAGAAATCGAAGGGTACGACCCGTCATGTCTAACGCGAGAACTCCTTGGTAGATAGCACTTTCCGACAGGGACCGTCACGAACTGACACACCCGCGCCAAGGAACTCATATCCCGAAGGTCACGGGTTCAAATCGCGCCCCGCTACTAAATGACACCAGCTCTCAGCCCCTCTCTGGAGGGGCTGACTGATTTCTGGGAGCACCAGTGTTGGCTGTGAGATCTATTCCACCGGAATTAGGGCGACGATCATGTCCTGCACAGTGGCCGGTGGCTGATGTGGCTCCCCTCCGGTGAGACGCTGCTCGATCAGGAAGGCTCGGGTCCGCGAGGCGAGGACGGACAACGCCTGATAGGTAGGCACTCTCTCGGTGTGCTCGAGATGGAAGGCTCCGTAGGCGGTCTTCCGCCGCCAGCGCCGGAAGTCGAGCTGATCGCGGATCAGCCCGAGGCTCCCTCGCCATCCCCGCGAGCTATACCCGGCGCGATCCACGGCGGCGACGACCATGGCCGGATCGGCCGCCCGATGGGACCGGATTACCCCCCGGCTCAGGTAGATGGCTACCCCGATGCCGATCAGGACCGCGATGGGGAACACCCTGCCCCTCAGCCCGACCGAAGACAGGGTGCACAGCGCCGAAGGTCGGGAAGAGCAGGCAGCACCCCCATACCAGTTGGCCATCATGTGCTCCCAAACCACCCAGAGGAACACGACCACCGGGATGAGGTAGGCGAGCCAGTTCCTCCGCCGCCGTCTGGCCCAGACGCCGAGACCGATTGCCAGGCCCATCCCCAGGGCGAGGGCGCCGTGCCCGGCCCACACGACTCCGTTCAACTCCTGCATCTCGGGAAAAGAAGCTGAAGGTGTCGGCGAAGCGGGAGCGCCCGGTGAAGGGGAAGTTCATCGACCCGCCACCCACCAGCCCCTGATAGAAGCGACCCAGCCCGAGGGCGAACGCGGAGCTGGTTGCGGATGGTTCGAAGAACTCCCGTCTACACTGTTATCCACAAGACAGACCAAGCCTTGGTCTTTTATGCCGTTCGGACCAGGATCGTGGCTTCAGCTCACAAGGAGAGACTGAACTGGCGACGCTTGAACCATCTGGGAACTACCCAAAGAGATGGGTCGACACCGAACCAGAGTCCGGGCCTGGCTGTTTCGAAGGTGGGTAGGCCGGTGGAATTCCTCTCCAAGTACCGGACGATCATCGTGGCACTGGGGATAACCATGATCATCGTGGTGATCGGCCTGGTGGTGAGTCGTGGCGACGATCCGGACATCGTCGCCGGGCAGGATACGACACCGACGGCGACCTCCACGGCCACGACCGCGCCCGCCGAGACGCCGTACAACCCGGACGTGCCACCGGTCGAGTGCCGGTCGGTCCTCACCACTGACGACGTGGACGTGGCTCTAGACGTTTGGGACCGGCCAGGAGGGCCCGTTTCCACCTTCGGGTTCGAGCAAGGCGAGACCTGCAGCGAAGTGATCGACGGCGACGACAACAGTTTCGTGCGTCTGGAGCCTGGCGAACCCGCCGACTTTGAACCCGGGGCTACCATCCTCGGCTCGGTGGGTGTCGTGGTCACCGACCTCGGTGAAGAGGCGCTCTGGTTCGCCGGGTCGGCCGACGCTCATGCCGGGCAGCTCACCGTACGCGTGGACACCACCCTCGGTGCACTCCACTTCCGTCTTTCTCTGGGGCGCCCCGAGCTCGACGACGAAGCTCGCCGCCAGCTCGCAGTCGGAATCGCCCAAGGCATGCTGGCCCGTTCCCCGGCGTCGAGATCGAGCCGGAGCTGATCATCTTCGGAGATGCCCCTGCCCCCGAGACCGACGAGAGCCCCGGCGGTCTCCTCCTCGAGGGTGTCGAGTCGGGAGATTGGTCGATGGGGGACGGGCTGCTCACCCTCCTCGATTGGATGGCCAACGCCACCCCTGGTGTCCTCCCCGACGACCTGTCCGAACCTTCGGCCACCGGGGTGGTCGCCGCGGCCACCGCTTACCTGGAGACCTCGCCCGAGGATGCCGGGGAGATCCGTGCTCTGCTCGATCGACTCACCCCCACCCTGGAGGAATTGGAGCGGACGACCGCGCCGCAGGGAGCTTCGCGGTCCCCCTCGCTGATGGTTTCGCTGGTCCCGCTGGCCCAGGAGGACCCCTCCAATCCGTGTGACGAGTGGGGCGTCGAGAGCCCCTGTCTCGAGAAGGTGACCCTGCCTCAGGACAGTGGCCTCGATCTCAGCAAGTACTCGCTCTTCGCGGCTCTCAACGAGAACAGCGGCTGGTCGATCGAGGACGTCGAGGTCGCCAAGAAAGCGCTGGTCGACTCAGCCATCACCTTCGAGGCTCTCGGTGACATGCCCCCGACGGCGCTGGTGCTTCGCCCCGGTGGTGACACCCTGTATACGAGCTACCTGCCCGACAAAGATTGCCGGGTCTATGTCGACGAATTCCTGGCCGGCACCGATCCCCGCAGGTTGGAGCAGATCCTGGCCAGGGAGATCTCCTTCTGTCTTCTTGGCCATGAGTTCTTTCTCCAGTTCTTCGCCAACCAGAACCCGACCACGTGGCTCTCCTACGGGCTGGCCAACTATCTGAGCGGTGTCGTCTATTCGTCCAACAACCTGGAACACGAGAATCTCCCCGGCCAGTTGGCCGAGTCCGAGTTGTCCACCTCGATCCCGGAACGAAGCTGGACCAATTGGATCGTCTTCGAGCACTTCCACGCCTTCATAGGGCCCCAGGGTGTCATGGACCTGATCAACGGTCTCCCCGAGGCGGGAGATCTGGTCACCGCGCTGGCGGCTGCCCCCGGAGTGAGCGAGATGTACCACGATCTGAGTCGTGCCCTCTCCGACGCCAACGTAGCCGATCTGGGCGGGGGAGCGGTCCCATACTCGCCTCAGGCCTGGGAGCTCAGCCTCACCGGTCCTGCCGAGGTCCCGTTCACCGTGCCCCGCTTCGGGGTGAGACGACTCCACATCCAAGTGCCGGCGGGCAGCTACGCCTGTGTCGACAGCATTACCCGGGGTGAGCTCCGATTGTCGTGGAGGCCGGGTGCACCCGGTGACTCCTCGGGAACCTGGTCAGACGACCTGCCCTTCGCCTTCGAGAACGAGTCGGTCCTGGTGATCACCTCGGTCGATTCGGATGCGCATTTCACCCTCGACGTCACCGACGTCGACACCAATCCAGACTGTGTCGATGAGGAGGACTCTGACAAGTGCGACCTCAACGCGATCTGCGACCCGTCCCGTTTCTACTACAGGGTGGTCCCGAGCAACTGAGGTCCGTTGGCACCTCGCTTTCGTGGACCGATAGGATCCCTGGCCCTTCGTCGGTGATTCGAGAGCAGTGAGTACGAATTCGACGACAACACCGCTGGAGGTGCCGAAATATCTGGAGAGCATGACAGCGGTGCTCGGTGTGATCCCGTGCCGCTGGTTCACGATTTCGTTTACCCGCTGATAGGGCACACCAATGGCTTCAGCCAACTCACGTTGCGTCAGGCCGAGCGGCTTCAGGAACTCCTCCAACAGCATCTCCCCGGGATGGGTGGGAGTTTGGCTGCTCGGAACACGAACCATCTTCACCTCAGTGATAGTCGACTACTTCAACCTCGACCGGACCCCATTTCCGTCCATCGGAAACAGATCCGATACTGGTCGTTGATACGGACGCTGTGCTGACCTTGACGGTCTCCGCGGAGTGCCTCCGGGCCATTGCAAGGTGGTACTCGCAGGTCGTCCAAGATCTCGGCCTGGTCGAGTGCATCGAGGCCTAGGAGGTTGAGAGTTCGAATCCTTCCAGGCGTGCAGGGGTCACGTCGTGAGTACGATTGCTGGCCTACGAAGTCAGGAGTAAAGGGGAATTGCCAGTAACCACAGGTCATATCAGGGATTCGATCGATCGAGCCGTCACCTTCCTAACCGAGCAGCCGGAGAAGGCGCGGTATGTCGATCGGCCAGCAACCGCAACAGTGGAAGGGTTGAGGGCAGAGGTCACAGGTCAACACGGGGAGTCTCTCGTGTCGGACATGCCGAGGAGCGTGGGTGGTGGAGGATCCGCGCCGACGCCGGGCTGGTTTCTTCGCGCGGCCGTTGCCGGGTGCGATGCGACGGTCATCGCCATGAGGGCCGCCTCCGAGGGCATCGAGTTGTCGACATTGGAAGTCACCGTCACCAGCGAATCGGATGATCGCGGCTTCCTCGGTATGGACGATTCAATGCCAGCCGGGCCCTTGCAAGCGCGGACCCACGTCAGAATCGGGGCGGACGGAGTATCACCAGACACGTTGCGTGAGATCGTGGAGTGGGCGGAGGTGCACTCGCCAGTCTCCGACGCGCTGAGGCGTGCCGTGCCCACGACAATCGACATAGAGGTCGCCTAACGCGCGCAATTGACTCGTACCGTCGCGAGGCCTTGGGGGTTCCAAGATCCCGTCGCCAGGCACAGCCGAGACCGGCAACTTGGTGGCGCGCCCGAGGAGCACTCCCAAGCTGCCGCCATTCGACGACGTGAGCACGGAGCATGCGCCATTGGCCAGCAACTGGTTGACTCCAGTCTCGGTAGCTGCCACCACGCCGGCGGTTCGCTCGGCCTCCGTCCAGTCACCGGCGCGCAGCTCGAGCCAGGCCGTCATCATCCGGGCATAAGTACCCAGCGCGTCTACCTGATGCTCCTCGGCGTAGGCCACCGCCTCGTTCGTGTACCGCCACGCCGTTTCGGTCTCGGCCCACATCATGGCGGTGTAACCCAGGTTGAGGAGCGCCCGAACCGCCTCATGACGATCCCGACTTTGTCCGCCAAGTGGTAGGCCTCCATCAGAGTTGATATGTCATCGGGATCGGTCTGGACATGTACCGAGCCGATGTTGACCAAGGCGTGGGCCTTTACCGCATCCGCACCCAGCCGATCGGCCAGCTCGACCGCCCGCTTCCCCCACTTCACGGCTCCTTCGGTGTCCGCCGACAACATCGCCAGCTGCGACAGCCCGCTGTAGGCCCGAGCCAGCTCCACCGATTCGCCCAATGGCTCCAGAATCTCAATGGCCTCGTCGGCGTATCGCTTGGCCACCTCTCCGTCCCCCACGTACCAGTGGCAACGAGAGAGGATTCTGGTGCAACGACCCACCCCGCGCTGATCGCCCACCTCCCGGTTCAGCTCGATCGCCCGTCGGATGGCGGTGAGGGCCTCCGGCAGCCGATCCACCTTATAAGCGGCGATGGCCAGCTCCTCATAGAGAGTGGCCTGCTCGGTCGGGGGAAGCCGGTCGACAAAATCGGAGGCGCGGACGTAATGCGCGTATGCCTCCCGGTTGGATTCAACTGCACCGGCTCGACGGGCAGCGACCAGGGCATAACTGGCCACGGCCTCGGTGTTGCCGGCCGCTTCGGCGTGGTGGACGATCTCGGCGGGATCAGCCCCTCGCGCGAGCAGTGCCTCCAGAATCTCGACGTGCAGGCTACGGCGGCGCGCGGCGGGAACGCTGGAGCGAATCGCGGCCCGGGCCAGCTCATGACGAAACCTGACGTAGTGAGGATCGACGGTGAGAAGCTGCCGTCGCTCCGGCTCCTCGGCCGCCGAGGGCCAATCCGGCATCACCATATCGAGAATGTGAGCAGGGACCCGTGAGGGCACCATGGAGACCAGCTCGACGAGACGACGAGAATTCTCGCCGAGACGAGAGGCCCGCCCTAGGACGGCATTAGCCACCGAAGGGGGAAGCTCGGCGGGACGAGCCGCCAGCAGCTCGGTCACGTAGAACGGGTTCCCACCTGTGACCGCATACGCTCTGTCGGCATCTTGGCCGGCGAGATGGGCCACCGCCGATCGGGACAACGGAACGAGCTGAAGATATAGCGAGACGTTGGCCCGGATCGTCTCCAGGGCACGCGGAAGGGGATGACCCGGGTCGAGCTCTCCGCTTCGATAGGTGAGGACCAGCACCGCGGGGAGGGTGGCGATACGTCTCCCGATGACGGTGATTGCGTCGATGGTTGCTTGGTCAGCCCAGTGGACATCCTCGAGGACGAGGACCGTTGGCTGGGGCGGTGCCGCCAGCTCTTCGAGCAGGATCGTGTGGAACCGGTGGGGGGATCCGTGGTCTTGGTCGAGGGCAATCGAGGCGCCCAGGTCGCGGAATGGGCCCAATGGTCGAGGAATGGCGAGGTCGTCACAGTTTCCCCAAAGGATCCGGCCGTGGTCTGCGTGGTCTTGGGCGAAGCGAGCCATGAGCGCGGTCTTTCCGATACCGGGTTCGCCGGTAACCAGCACAACCGATCCCTGTCCCTTTGCGGCTTGCTCGCGGGCTTGGCTCAAAGCCGCCAGCGGGCCCTCGCGCTCGAGCAACTCCACCAGACCGAGCCTATCTCGCCGGTCGACGCCTTCAACAGCTAGGGCCACAATCCGAACCGCCCCGTCGTCCCATATCGCCCTGGTCGGCGTCACCGTCCTGCGGGGAACGGCCGATGACCGTCGAAAGCCGGATCGAGGGACCGTGACGGTCAGGGTCATGTCATCTACCGCTGTTGCTTTGATCAAAGTAGTAGGCGGTCAACGCCGCCTTGGGAACGGCACAGACGAACACCACCGGATCGGTGCCGGTGTTGAAGAACTGGTGCTCGTCGTCGGGACCTACGAAGATCACGTCACCCGGCCCGAACCGGACCGGTCCCTCGCCGCCTCGGATCTCACCGGTGCCTGACACCACGAAGATCTGGTGCTCCCACGGATGCCTGTGAAGCTCGGAGCGTCCTTCCGGCTCGAACTCGAAAACGTCCATGACGAAATCGGTCGCCCCGTCCACGTCGCTGATCACCCGGCGGATGGTCATGCCCTGGGTGGTCTCTTCGATACGTGCCACCGAAAGCGGGGGCGACTTCCTTGTAATGATGGACCTTCATTCCTTCCTCCTAGATCTTTGTTTCCACTCGCCGCCACTCCTCGGCATCTGCAAACCTCCAACCAGCCACATAGCTGTCCTGGTCGTAGCCGACCACGTCGGAATGCGCCACCTTGCCTCGTTCGATGGCTTCGGCGGCCGACGGTGTCAACTCCGGCCCCTCGGCGACGCTCTTGAGCTCGACATACGACGCCCCCCTCGCCCAGGTCATGCCGTCGGACACCCCTTGAGAGAACCAGCGACGCTGCCCATCGGCATTCTCCTCTGCCCGCTCCACCAGACCACGCAATGCTCGTGCGTCGTCGGGCAGGTCCTCCAAACGAGGCAGCTCCCGGTCCAACGCCTCCTGGCAGACCTTGGAGATGTTGAGGTGGTCCCGCCACTTCTCCAGACGGTCGTGTAGGTCCTGGGGGATACTCACGGTGATTCGGGCGATGCCCCGAGCCGTCCCACTTGACCCCCCGATCGGTGAGAGCGTTGAGATCCAGCATCAATCGCTGCGGCGTGCCCACCAACTGGGTGAGGGGAGATGTCCCACCTCCTTTCAACCATTAGAGACGTCGGTGATCGTCTCCCTGATTGCACGGTTCCACCAACGCAATAAATTCGGCAGGGTGTACGTCTCTTAGGGGTAAGGAGAGGGCAGCCTGGGCATGGTCAGTCGAGCAGTCGGTGTTCCATGGCGTAGACGGCTGCTCCGGCTCGGGTTGAGACGCCGATCTTGGCGTAGATGTTCTCGACGTGGCGGCCGACCGTTTTCGGCGAGATAAAAGTTCCTCGGCGACCTGGCGATTGGTGAAACCACGACACAGGTGCTGCAACACCTCACATTCCCGATCGGTGAGACCGCCCAGGTTGAATAATCTCTGGGCCCCTGCCTGTCCGCCCGCGGCAGCCACGACACTCTCCACCGAGTCCTTGTCGAGACGCCCTTCTCTTGCTTCCGCGCGCATGAGGTCGGCGGCGGCGGTCACATCGAGCGGTTCCCGGTGGGGACGTGGGGACATGAGGGCGGCCATGACGTCGGCAGACGCCAGCAACCTGGCCGCGGTGGGGAGGTGGTCGGTCGTCGATTGACGGTGGTAGCCGGATCCGTCCAGTCGCTCGTGGTGACTGGTGGCCAGGGCACCCAGCGGCATTAGTTCGGGGCACCGGGAGAGGATCCGGTCGGTCAGGTAGGGATGCAGCCGCACTTTCTCAAATTCGCCGGTGGAGAGGGGGCCGGGCTTGTCCCAGATGCCGTTAGAAACTCCCACGCGCCCCACATCGTGGACCAACCCCGCACATCTGAGCCGCTCGGCCTCCGGATGGGTTCGGCCAAGACGCTCGTAGGCGTCCACCACTGGGGGGTCGTAGGCCCTGCCACGACGTCTGCGGAGGATCTCGGTCACGTCGCGACCCAGTGTCTTGAAGACATCGATATCACGAGCGACCACGGCGATTCGGATCTCGATCGGAACAGCCTCTCCTTCCAGTCCGTTGGGGTAGCCCTTTCCATCCCAGCGTTCGTATGCAGCATGAAGGGCCATGTTCGCCCTGTCCTGGAGCCCGAGACGACGAGCCAGCATCGCCGCCACCTCGCAATGGGCAGCCAGACCACGCGCCGGCTCCTCGGTGTCGGCCAGTGCCGCCAGCACCATCCGACCCTTTTTCAAGATTGGCTTCCCGGGGCCGACGGCCCGTACCAGGGTCCCCATCGCCTCAACCGGTGTTCCATTCAGGGCCGGAGCGAATGTGGCGTTGAACACCACGTCGTCGCCGCTGGCCATCTGAGCCGTCTCAGCGGCGTCGGCTGTGCAACCGAGAAAGCGGAGCAGGCCCACTTGCTGGACGGAACGAACGTCGTCGTCGGTGAGACCCAGCTCACGGGCGAGAAGGACCGAGAGCAGGCTGGTTCGCAGCCCGTGGCCGAGTGGTTGGCCGGTGCCGAGATCGGTGGCGAGGGACAACGACGCCAGCAGCCCGGTCAGTCGGAGTTTTCGTGGCCACCCGTCATTGATCTGAACGTAGACGGTCGAGCAACCGGTTGCCCGGCAGAGGCCGACGGTCTCCGATTGGGAAATGGGGTGTTTACCCGATGCGGGAACGTCGACCAGTTCATACCTTCCTAGATGGATCCCAACAGGGAGGATGAAGGCATGGCGATTCTGCGAGCCAATGGCGTAGAACTTTTCTATGAGCGGGCCGGGGACGGTGAGCGCGTTGTGATGACCCACGGCTCCTGGTCCGACGGTCGTGCTTGGCCGGCGGTCACCCCACACTTGGTCGATCGTTTCGAAGTGGTGACCTGGGATCGGCGTGGGCATAGCCGGAGTGGACATGGGGGTAGGAAGGCTCAAAGCCGACTCAACTTCGGAATGGGATGGCGCCTGGATAACCGAAATTTCGGTTTCGCGTCGGACCTTCTACCTTCACTGGGACTTCTTGACAGAGGATCAAATAGTGCTCTTCTTTATCCACGAAGGTTCTTAGGCGGGGGGACGATCTCCTTGGCGAAAAGGCCACCTGATGAGACTGGTCGGGCTCTGAGATCGGGGAGGTCGTCGCGTTCGCTTGTGTTGGTCGACAGGGTGAAGGGCGATCGCTGACCAGCATCCACCCGCGGAGAGAGCTTCAGGTCGCTCTTCACTCCCGCGTGAAGAGCCAAGAATGGCGTCGCGTAACAGTCATGCGACGAGAAACGGCTCGCACGTGAAGTCGCTTGAACGGGTGGGATCCTGCGGGTCGCGCGAGTTCTTTTCTTGACGTGCGCAATGATTCGAAGCAGTTCCAGGACGCGACAGGAGGCCGCTGGCCGAGCAAGCCGACGGCTCTCATCTCGCATCCATCTCCATCCCAAACCGCTCATGCCCGAAACGTGCCGGGTCTCGGTTGCGATTCCGGGACGGCGTATTCCTCATCCCATGGGAACACGCCGCCACCATCGTCGTAGCTCAGCTGGAGCACCGGCACCGATGCCTCGGCCGGGCGCTGATAGAAGTCATTGGCGCCAAAGACGATCTCGCCGGGATTCGGAACTTCCTCGATCATGAATTGATGGTGGCTCCCGGGCAATGTGATCAGCTGACCGGGGACCAGATTCTCGCCTTTCCGGATCCGCTCACCGAACAAATTCAGCACACCGGCCGCGGCTCCGGCTGAAAGACCAAAGACGAGTAGCTCGGGGTGGCCCAGCCCGAAGAGCCCGACCGTGTAGGCGAACGGAGGAGCATGATTCTCTTTCTCCCCGGTGCAGCCGGGGGCGATGCATGCGCTCCCGCCGATGTATTCGACGACCCAACCGTGATTTCGGATGATCTCCGTTGTACGGGCCTTGGCCTGGTCGATCCAGGCGAGAGTGCGAGCATCCATGTTGCCTCCTTGTCTGATGGACATGGGGAAAGCTAGGGAGAGGGTGTGACAGATCGACTCTCCGAGCCGGTGATGATGCCGTAACG
>JBOGID010000519.1:0-9111 GCA_050742295.1 Acidimicrobiales bacterium
GCACCGGCCACACCGGCCGCACCGGCCGCGCCGACCCGGGTGGCGACCCGCCGTTCTATGCGGGCGGCGAGGGGGAACCCGATGGCGAGGCCGACCAGCAGCACCGCCAGCCCGCCGGCGGCGTCCAGGATGAAGTGGTTGGCGGTGACCACGATGGCGAACAGGGTGAGGAACGGGTAGATCCCGGCCAGCACCTTGGCCCACACCGACTGGACGGCCGGGATCAGCACCAGGGCCGACCACGACGCCCAGGCGAAGTGCAGGCTGGGCATGGCCGCGTACTGGTTGGAGATCTTGTTGACCGCCCCCGAGTCGAACGACCACAGGGAGCCGTAGGACTTGAGGGTGTCGACGTACCCGTACGAGGACGGCAGCAGGCGGGGCGGCATCAGCGGGTAGGCGGCAAACCCGATCAGCGCCAGCGCAGTGGTGAAGGCCAGGGTGTTGCGCCACGGCCGGTATCGCTCGGGGAACCGGCGGAACAGCAGGATAAGGGCGCCGGTCGTGACCACGAAGTGGAAGCTGCCGTAGAACAGGTTCCAGAACTCGATGAACAGGCGGTTGCCGAGGAACGCGTGCTGGATAGCCTGCTCGTGGTAGAGCCCCAGGACCTCCTCCAGGCGGATGATGTCCAGGGCGTTGCCCATGGCGTGGGCGACGGACACGGCCGCCGACCCCTGGGTGTTCCGGATCGCGCTGTAGACCAGGTAGAAGACGAGGATGTAGAGGACCTCGCGCCACCACCGCAGGCCCCGGGCGGCCGCCGACGGCCGCACCGCGGCGCCGGCGACGCCCGTGGCCGTCACGGGACGGGCCTGGACCACCGCCACCGAGCCCCGGTCGTGGGTCAGCCGGTAGATCACGTAGAACACGGCCAGGTAGAGGACCTCGGGCCACCACCGCGACCGGCCCGGCTCGGGGGCCGACCCGTTCGTCGACGGCCGGACCCGCTCGTCGGTCAGGCTCATGGGTTGCTCGCTTGGGGCTCGTTCACGCCACGCGTGCCCGCGCCGGCGCCTTGGCCCCCACCGCGAAGGCCGGCGCGCCGAGCAGGCTCACGGCCAGGTTCATGCCGTAGAGCAGAAGTCCCAGGGCCACGGCTTGGCCCGTGGGCACGCCCAGGGGCTGGAGCAGCAGCACCAGGGCCCCCTCCCGCAGGCCGAGGCCGTTCACCGAGACAGGCAGCACCTGGGCCATGGCCACCACGGGCAGGAAGGCCATGACCGCGGCCCAACCGAGGTCGATGCCCAGGGCCTGGGTCGCCGTCCACGCGGCCACGACGAGTGCCATCTGGTAGGCCACGGCCGTCAGCAGCACCCCCGCGATCGCACTGGGGTGACGGCGGATGCGGTCGACGCCGAGGTGGATGGCGCCCGCGAACCGCAGCCAGTTCTCGTTGCCGGCCAGGCGCTTGCCCAACCGGGGGTTGGCCGCAAGGACCAGGATCACGACCAGGATCACCAGCGTCCCCACCGAGAACAGGATCGCCAGCCGGCTGGCCGTGCCCAACCGCAGGAGATCGGGGTGGGTGAACAGGGCCACCAGGCTGATCAGGGGCAGGACCAGGAACCCGGTCAGGCGCTCCAGCACCACCGAGGCGAACGAGGCGGGTGCCTGCCCGTTGGTCTGGGACAGCCGGGTGATCCGCAGCACGTCGCCGCCGATGGTCGTGGGCAGGAAGTTGGCCACGAACATGCCCGCGAACGAGTGGGACAGCAGCGGCGGCAGGTCGGACCGCAGCTCCAGCGCCGACAGCACCCGCTGCCAGCGGAGGGTGGCCAGCACCGCGGCGCCCAGCCAGATGGCCAGGCCCACGACCAGCCAGGCCAAAGCGTTGCCGTGGTCGCGGGGCAGCAGCGAGGAGAGGTGGATGCGCGACAGGAGAAGGGCCAGCATGATGGCGCTGGCCGCGATTCGCAGCACGAGGAAAAGTGTCTTGCGGCTCGGCACCCGGCGTTCAGCTTACGCGTGAATAGCCGGTTACGGTCGCCCCTCGTGGGCCTTCGGCACATCGACGCGGGCGGGGTCACGCTCGCCGTCACCGAAGCGTGCGAGGGCGGGCGCCCGCTCCTGGCCGTCCACGGGTTCACGGGGGCGAAGGAGGACTTCACCGAGCTCGTCGCGCCCTTGGCCGAGGACGGCTGGCACGTCGTCGCCCCCGACCTGCGGGGCCACGGCGCCAGCGACTGCCCGGCGGGCCAGGATGCCTATGACCTGGGCTTTTTCGTCTCGGACGTCCTCGGCGTGGCCGACGCCCTGGGCTTCGACCGGGTCGCCCTCATCGGGCACTCCATGGGCGGGGCCGTGGCCCAGCGGCTCGCCCTCGACCATCCCCACCGGGTGACGCAGTTGGTGCTGATGAGCACGTTCCACGGGCCCCTGCCCCTCGACCCCGACGTCATCGGCCTGGGCGTGGCCATCGTGTCCTCGGGGGGGATGGCGGCGCTCGGGGCGGCCATGGCCGCCCGCCGGGCCGGCGACCCTGCGGCCCAGGCCTCACGGGAACGCATGGAGCGCAGCCGGCCCGGCTACGGGGCCTGGGCCGACGCCAAGCTGGAGGCGTGCTCGGCCGACATGTGGATGGCCATGGCCCCCCGGTTCCCGGCCTGGCCCGACACGCTCGACGAGGTCCGCTCTCTCGATGTCCCCACGCTGGTCGTCTGCGGGTCCGAGGACGAGACGATGGGCCCCCAGTGCGAGGCGCTGGCCTCCGCCATACCCGGAGCCCGGCTCGCCGTCATCGAGGGGACCCGCCACTCGCCCCAGGTCGAGGACCCGGAACGGACACTGGCCGCCCTCCGCCGGTTTCTCGACGAGACTGTGCCCATCGCCGCCCACGAGGAGGACCGCGCATGACCAAGTCCGTCGCCCGCGTCATCGAGATCAGCGCCGTGTCCGATGTCAGCTTTGAGGACGCCGTCAAGACGGGCGTGTCCCGAGCCAACAAGACCCTCCGCAACGTCACCTCGGCCTGGGTTAAGGAGCAGCGCGTCGACGTCAAGGACGGCGGCATCGCCTGCTACCAGGTCAACCTGATGGTGACCTTCATCCTCGAAGACGACGCGATTACCTCAAGCGTCGACGGTTGAGCGCCGGCGCGCCACCAGGACGCCGCCCGCCACCAGCACCGCCACGCCCCCGAGCACGAGCGCCAGGTAGAGGGCGACCGAGCCGCCCCCGCCCGTGTTGCGGGCCTCGGCCAGCACGTACAGGCCGCTGTTCTGGTCGGTGATCACGACCCGGTTGCCGCCGGCCAGGGCCACGCCGATCACCGACGCCTTGGCGGGCAGGCTCCCGGAGGGGTCGGCGGAGTCGGCAGGCACGAAGTGGGCCACCTCCTTGGGGGGGCTCTCGCCCAGGTCGATGACCCGCAGGCCGTCGGAGTGCCAGGCCACGTAGGCCTTCTCGCCGTCGGCGACGGCCCGGCCCGGCGCGTAGACACCGAGGTCGGGCGGCGGGAAGGTGGTGCCGTGGGGCGAACGGATCAGCGCCAGCTGGCGCATCCCGGTGTCGGGGTCGACCTCCAGGATCCGCAGGCCGCCCCACGCCCCGGGCTGGTCGACCACCGAGCCGGTGATGGGCGTGCCGCCGTTGCACAGCCCGTCCACTAGGCGGGGGCACAGGGTGGTGCGCATGGCGTTGGCGTCGCCCTCGTCGACCGAGATACCGGGGATGGACAGGTTCTTCCAGTCGCCCCCCCACCCCACGCCCTGGGGCGAGGCGTTGAAGGGGGCCAGCTGCACCCGCCCGAACAGCACGGCGAGTGCGCCCGCCTGCTGGGCCCGGTTCATCCTTGTCGTGTTGTTGCAGGCCTGCTGGGGGATGTCGGGCTGGGTGGCGTTCACCTTGGACGAGTCGAGCAGCACGATCTTGCCCCGGGGGTCGACGGGCCACGGGTCCTCAGGCGTCGGGTTGGCGGCCGTGCCCCGGGCCGGGCAGCCCCGGCCGCCGTAGACGATCTCGGCCGCGATGGTGGCGTTCGGGCGCTTCCACAGCGGGGACTGCGAGGTCTGGTCGAAGATCGTGGGCAGGCCCTGGCAGGCGTACTTCTCACCGGCGAGGCTGGACGGCGCGTCGATCCTCAGGCGGGTGTTGGTGGGCCACCAGCCCTCCTCGGACAGGAGGGCCACGGTCTGGCCGTCGACGACGGTGGCGGTGGCGTACCCGGCGTTGCCCTCCTCGGCCCGGGTGTCGGGGTAGGCGAACTGGCTGGCCTTGCTGAGGGCGTTGCCCACGCCGGTGTTGAGGTCGAACAGGCCGGCGTCCATGAACGACACCAGCGCCTTGTTCCCCCCGTCGTAGAACTCGGCCGAGTGGCTGTGGCTGAACGGGCCGCAGCCGTTGGGCGAGAACGACCCTGGACGTTCGCCCAGCGGCGGCCAGGCGCCCAGCTGGGACGGGGCCTTGGGGTCGGTGACGTCCACGACCCGGACGTCCCCCGACGGCTTGGTCAGGAAATCGGCGATGGGCTCGACCGAGATCGACAGCACCCGCCCGTCCGCCCGCTGGACCAGGTCGACGGAGTGCTGGCCGGTGGCGCAGCGGACGGCGGCGCGGTCGGGCGGCGGGCCGCACGGCAGGGCGTTGGACGCCACGTCGTCCATGGGGCCCTGGTCGGCCATGTACCGGCCCAGGAACTCGGGCGCCGACGGGTTGGTGATGTTGTAGTAGATGATCCCCCGGTCGACGAACATCGGGTTGACGTTGGGCGCCGTGCAACTCGACGGCCCCGACTGGGACGGCCCGTCGTCGAGGGCGATGGCGGCCAGCACGCCGGTGAACGACGGGGTCCGCACCGAGAGGGCATCGACATCGATGGCGGCCACTCCGACGGGGATGGGGATGGTGGACGCCACCCGGGGCGCCCCGGGGTCGGTGAGGTCGACGACCTTGGCCGTCACCTCCAGGCACGGGCCGGGGTTGTAGCGCTCGGTGTGGTAGCCGGTGTGGGTCACGGTCCCGGCCCCGACGATGGCGGTGTTGCCGACCACGGCCACGTCGCCGTTCACGCCCTTGCCGCCCAGGTCGGTGTGGCCGAGCAGCTCCAAGGCCCCCGCATCGAGGGGCGCCTCGGTGTGGGTCTGCGCCGCCGCGGCCGCCACCGGCACCGCCGCCAGCACCAGGGCGAGGCAGGCGGGCCCCGCCATCCGCCTCCACCTCTCCCCCACCCGCATCGCCCCGCAGTGTACGTACGATGGGTCGGATGATCGAGGACGCAGTGGTTGCACGGGTCCTGAACACAGCCCTCCGTACCGGCGGGGACTTTGCCGAACTGTTCGTCGAGGACCGGCGGTCGTCGTCGGCCCGCCTCGACGACGGGCGGGTCGAGGAGCTGACCTCCGGCCGTGACCGGGGCGCGGGGATCCGGGTCGTGCGGGGCGAGACGACGGGGTTCGCCCACACGTCCGACCTGACCGACGCCGGCCTGCTGGCCGCGGCCGAGGCGGCCGGTGCGGCCGCCCGTGGGGGCGGCGACGGCGTCCGGGAGGTGGCGGTCACCCACCGGCGTCCGGAACGCCCCTCCCGGGCCGAGGTCCTGCCCGAGGACGTCCCCAAGGCGGTCAAGGTCGAACTGCTCAAGCGGGCCGAGGACGCGGCCCGGTCCGAGGACGGCGCCATCCGCCAGGTCGCCGTCACCTACGGCGACGGCCGCCGCCGGTTCCTGGTCGCCAACAGCGACGGGCTGGTGGCCAGTGAAGACCAGGTCCGCACCCGCACGTCGGTCTCGGTCGTGGCCCGCAACGCCGACGGCGTCATGCAGACCGGCTACGAGACGGCAGGCGGCACCGTGGGGTTCGAGATCTACGACAAGGTCCAGATCGAGGACGTGGCCCGGGTTGCGGCACGGCGGGCCGCCGACCTGCTCAAGGCCCGCCCCGCCCCCAGCGGGCAGGTGCCGGTGGTGCTGCGCAAGGGCGGCGGCGGCATCCTGTTCCACGAGGCGTGCGGCCACGGCCTGGAGTCCGACCTGGTCGGGCGGGACGCGTCGGTCTTCCGAGACAAGGTCGGCGAGCGGGTCGCATCGCCGCTGGTCACACTGGTCGACGACGGGTCGTACGTGGACGAGTGGGGCTCGTACGGCATCGACGACGAGGGCCACGCCGCCCGGCGCAACATGCTGATCCAGGACGGCGAGCTGACCGACTACATGTGGGACTTCGTGCGGGCCCGCAAGGAGGGCCGGGAGTCGTCGGGGAACGGCCGGCGCCAGAGCTACCAGCACCTCCCGATGGTGCGGATGACCAACACCTACGTGCTGGCCGGCGAGGAGGACCCCGAGGAGATCATCCGCCAGACCCCCTACGGCATCTACTGCGTGCAGCTGGGCGGCGGCCAGGTCAACACCGCCACCGGCGACTTCGTGTTCGGGATGACCGAGGCCTACCTGATCGAGGACGGCGTGGTCACCGCCCCCCTGCGGGCCGCCAACCTGATCGGGAACGGCCCCGAGGTGCTGCGCTCGATCGACGCCCTGGGCAATGACTTCGAGACGTGGGCCGGCACGTGCGGCAAGGACGGCCAGGGCGTCCCCGTCTCGTCGGGCCAGCCCACCCTGCGGGTGGCGTCCATGACGGTGGGCGGCACGGGTGGCTGACCTGGGTGGTCTCGATATCGCGCAAGTGGGGGTAAGAGACACCATTCGCGCCGAGAGTTCAGCGGACAGCGGCTTGCAGGACCTGGCCGACCGCGTCGCGGGCTGGGCCCGGGGCGGTGAGCAGGTCGAGGCCTACGTGGCCCGGGGCACGCACACGTCGGTGCGGGTGTTCGGCGGGGATGTGGAGTCGCTGTCGTCGGCCCAGTCCGAAGGTATCGGCATCCGCGTCATCCGCGGCCACCGCCAGGGGTTCGCCTACGCCGCCTCGCTCGACCCCGACGTGATCGCCGAGACCCTGGCCGAGGCCCGGGACAACGCCCAGTTCGGCGAGGTCGACGAGTGGCTGGGACTGGCGTCGCCCGATGGCGTCGAGCCCGTCGACCTCGACCTGTACCGGCCCGAGCTGGCCGAGTTCCCCACCGATCGCAAGGTCGACCTGGCCCTGGAGGTGGAGCGGGCGACCAAGGCCCTCGACCCCCGCATCAAGGGCGTCGAGTCGGCCGACTACGGCGACTCGTGGGCCGAGGGGGCGATCGCCACCAGCCTCGGCATCCGCATGTCGTCGCGCCGCACGTCGTGCTCGGTCTGGTCGTCGGCCCTGGCCGACGACGGCAGCGGCACCCAGACGGGCACCGGCTACTCGGTGGCCCGCACGCCCGAAGACCTCGACGTCGACAAGGCGGCCGGCGACGCCGTGCGCAAGGCGACCCGCCTGCTCGGCGCCGTGAAACCCCCGTCGCAGCGGCTAACCGTGTTCCTGGAGCCCAACCTCTCCGCCTCGTTCCTCGGGATCATCTCGTCGGTGCTGTCGGGGATGGCGGCCCTCAAGGGGCGCTCGTTCCTGGCCGGCAACGTGGGCGAGCAGGTGGCCGTCCCGTTGTTCACCCTCGTCGACGACCCGACCAACCCTCTCTCCTGGGGCGCGTCTCGGTTCGACGGCGAGGGCCTGGCCAGCAGGCGCAACGTCCTCATCGAGGACGGGGTGCTGCGCCGGTTCCTGCAGAACACCTACACGGGCCGCCGGTCGGGCCTGGCGTCCACCGGGAACGCGGTGCGGGGCGGGTTCAAGAGCACGCCCGGCGTCGGTGCGCGCGCCCTGTCGGTGACGCCCGGCGAGCTGGACCAGCCGGCGCTGCTGGCGTCCATCGGCGATGGCCTCCTCATCCAGTCGGCCACCGGGATGCACTCGGGCGTCAACGCCACCACCGGTGACTTCTCGGTCGGGATCCAGGGCCTGATGGTGCGGGGCGGCGAGATCGCCGAGCCCGTGCGGGAGGCGACCGTGGCCTCCACCCTCCAGCGCATGATGAACGAGATCGTGGCCGTCGGCGGCGACCTCGAGTGGCTGCCCGGCGGCGCCGCCGGCCTGACATTGGCGATCGGAGACGTCACCCTGTCAGGCTCCTGAGCCTTCTATGCCTGCTCAAGCCGCGGGGATCCCGATCGTCCACGCCGTCGTCGTGGGGATCGTCCAGGGGCTGACCGAGTTCTTCCCGGTCTCGTCGAGCGGGCACCTCATCCTGGTGCCGTGGCTGTTCGGCTGGAGGGAGCTGACGGCCAACCCCGACCTCAAAAAGACGTTCGACGTGGCCCTGCACCTGGGGACGTTCATCGGCGCAGCCGCCTACTTCTCCCCCGACCTGCGCCGGTTCGCTAAGGCCGCCGTCACGTCGATCCGCCGCCGCCAGGTCGAGACCACCGACGAACGGCTGGCGTGGCTGCTGCTGTTGTCGTCCCTCCCCGGTGCGGCCGTCGGCGCCGGCCTCGAGTCCCTCATCGAGGACGAGCTGGGCCGCGAGTGGGTCATCGCCGTCATGCTCATCGTCTTCGGACTGGTCCTGGCCGCCGCCGACCGCAACCGGGGCACGCGGACGTCGGACGAGTTCGGTGTGCGCGACGCCGCCGCCATGGGCCTGGCCCAGGCCCTGGCCCTGTCCCCCGGCGTGTCGAGGTCGGGCGTGACCATCTCGGCGGCCCGGTGGCGCGGCTTCGACCGCGACTCGGCGACCCGCCTGTCGTTCCTCATGAGCCTGCCGATCATCGGCGGGGCGGCCCTGTACCGGGGCGTCAAGGTCATGGCCGAGGGCGGGCTGCCCGACGGCACCGGCGGCGCGTTCCTGGCCGGGACCGTCGCTTCGGCCGTCACCGGCGCCTTCGCCGTGTGGGGGACGATCCGGTTCGTGCGCAACCGGTCGTTCGCCCCCTTCGTCGTCTACCGCCTTGCCGCAGGGGCGGCCGTGCTCGGCGTGCTGGCCACCCGGTTCCGCTGAGCCGCTGACGCCGACGCCGGGCCGGGGCCGGGCGTCAGGGCCACCGTCACCGACCCGTTGGCTAGGGCGAACGCCACCGACCTGGCCTCCTCGGGGCGCACCGCCACCGTTACCGAGCCATCGCCCACGTCGACCACCGGCGCGTCGACGGCGATGGCGAGAACGGGCTGGTCGTCGAGGGCCGCCAGCACATCGACGACGTCGCCCCGGCTCAATGGCGGTGCCGACGAGGCATCGGCGGGGACC
>JBOGID010000520.1:0-12268 GCA_050742295.1 Acidimicrobiales bacterium
CTCGTGGCGAGCGCGCCGCGGGCCCCCCGGGAGCGGGAGACCCACCGACCGCCGGCATCGCGTCCGGCCGGCGCTGGCCGGGGCCGGGGCCGGGGCCGGAGCCGGCCGTGATCCGCCTCGGCAAGGACAAGCGACGGGCCCCCGACCAGGTGCTCGAGGCGGTGGACTCCCTGCTGGCCGCCCTCCGCGAGAGCTCCCGGCGCATCCAGGATGCGACACGCCAGGCCCAGACGATCAGGCGGCTCCGGAGCCACGGTCGCAGCTACGCGGAGATCCTGGCGCAGAGCCCAGCATCGTCCGCTCACCGCATCTCGGTTGAGGCCCTTCAAGCCACCGTCCACGCCAGCGAGGGCCTCGACCGTGCCGAGGTGCGAGCGCTGAAGCGCGAGGGCGTCGCCGTGGACCGGATCGCCGTTCTCTGCGGGATGACCGAGGCCCAGACCGAGGTACTGATCGAAGACGCCCCGTGACCGAAGGGAACCCGCCTATGAGGGACCTGCTGATGGACGGCTCCGACAACGGAGACCAGGTGGCGCGCCAGCGACGCAAGCGCGCCGCCAGCCTTCTCGACCGTCCCGTCGCGGGCTTCGAGGAGGTCACGCTGGAGGACGTCCTCCGGTCGGTCATCGCCGCCACCGACGAGTGTGACGGCCCCCTCGACGTCGACCGGTTCCTCACCGAACGCGGCCACGTGTGGCAGACCGTGGAGATGGTCGGCGTCTGTCTGACCTTTGTCGACCGAATTGAGTCGTCCCCGCCCCCGCAGGCACGAGGGTGACGCCGCCAGGCAAGGCCGAAGAAGCCGGCCAACCTGCGCAGGAGAAGAGCAAAAGGAGGCCGACCGTGGCCATCGAACAAACCCAGACCGAAGAGCACACCGAGACCGACGAGCAGGCGTTGGTCCTGCGGAGTCAGTCGAAGGGCTTCGGGAGGATCGCCGAAGCCCTCGGGCTGGCCAAGGCGAACGACGCCAACGAGGCCTTCAACCGCGCCCTGCGCCGGCACCCGCCAGAGGAGCAGGTGACGATCCGGGCCGAGGAGAACAGCCGGCTCGACCGTCTCGCCCGTGCCGTCAGCGCCGACCAGACCCGGACCAAGGCAGAGGTCGACGAACGCCTCCGTGCCATCGAGCGCCTCCGCCGTCGCCTGATCGCCGACTGACGAGCCTTCGCCGGCGACCTACGCCGGCTGCTCCTGACGTTCGCTGGCCCGGATCCACGCGACGAGGAGGCCGAGGCCGGCACCGACGTACACCAGGCCTGCGGGGATCCACATGATCACGCCCGCGAGCTGCTGGTCGGCGAGCGGCTCGAGACCCCACGCTTCGGTGCTCCCGGCGTAGGCCGAGTACCACGGGCTCCGGGCGAACGTCACCAGGGCCGAGAGGAACACGCTCTGTAATCCCATGGCGAAGACCATGAGCACGCCGAGGCCACGGGAGACCCGGTCGGCACGGCGGGCCCCGATCACGACCCTCCAGAACAACACGCCGGTGACGAGGAAGCTGGCGTGCTCAACCACGTGGACCGCGTGGCGCTCCACGGCGGCGTCGTAGGGCACGGATGCGTGCCAGAACCACAGCGTGCCCACGTGGACCAGCCAGACGGTGACCGGGTTTCGCAGCGGGCGCAGGTTCGCCCTGGTAAGCCGGAACCGCCGCCGCCACCGGACGCTGGCGTCCCGCACGACCGCCGGGCTCCCCCGCAACAGGGTCGGGAACGGCGCGCTCAGCGCCAGCAGCGGCGCGGCGACGACCACCAGCAGCACGTGCTGGACCATGTGGGCCGACGCCAGCGCGCCCGAGAGGGCGTCGAGGGGGGAGACCAGGGCCACGCCGAGCACGACCATGGCCGCCGCGAAGCACCGGTCCCGCCAGGCGTCGGCCCGGCCGGGCGGGCGACAGCGGCTGCGGACGCCCCGCCGGTAGGCCCACGCCGCGAGGACCAGGCCGCCGAGCAGCAGGACGTCGGTGTTCCACGCGGTCCAGAGGTCGTGCCGGGCCAGCGGCCGGCCCGTGTGCGCGAGCACCGGCGTCAGCAGTCCAGGAACGGGGCGGGAAGGCCGACGAACAGCACGGCGACGAACGAGAACAGCGACAGCAGGAGGCTGGCGAGCGCCAGCGTCCCCCCGCGCTGGTGCTCCTCGTAGCGACCGGACAGGCCGCCCGGATCGTCCGCCGCCGCCCCGCCATGGCGGGTGGCGGTCCACCGCCGGTAGGCCCACGCCGCGAACCAGAGGCAGCCCATGGCGGCCACCGCACTGGCAGCCAGCGTCACCGCATCGGGGACGGGCGGATCGAAGACTTCCAACCCCGGACCGTCTCCCGTGCAGCCGGCCTCGGCCACGAGGTACACGACCATGAAGTGGGTGAACCACAGGACCGGCCCGCCCAGGAGCCCGACCCACCCCGAGCGAGTGAGCCGGTCGCGGGACACGTCCACCGCGACGGGTGTGCCGTCCGGCGCCGTCCTGGCGCCGTGGGGCGCGCCACCGTCCTCGTGGGTCATACGAGACGGGGGCTCAGGTAGAGGACGCCGAAGCCGATGACCCACACCACGACGGCGGCCGTCCAGAAGCGGGCGATGTTCGCGACTGGGGCGTGGCGGCGGCTGTCGTACACACCCCGTACGGCCAGGTACAGGGCCATGGCCAGCATGACCAGTCCGGCGGCAGCGGCCACGAACACGAACCCCGTCAGGGTGTAGAAGATCGAGCCGTAGGCGTGCTGGGTGCCGCCGAACCCGAACCGGGCCACGTCGCGGAACTGGACCACGGCGCCCCCTCCGGCCAGCACCAGGGTGGCGACGAGGCCGGCGATGAAGCCGGTCTGGTTCCCCGCCCGGACCCGCCGAAGGGCGGCGTAGACCCCGCGCCCGCTGAGCACGACCAGGATGGCGGCGATGATCGCCTGCGTGAGGGGCGGATCGGCGATGCCGGGGGGCGGCCACGCCGGATTCTCGAGCCGCAGGTAGAAGTAGCTCAGGAGCAGGCTGGCGAAGGCGATGGCCATGAACAGGATGAGCAGGCTCATGGCCCACGTGGCCACAACCACGCTGCCCCCGGCGTTGACGGCGACGTGGTGTTCGCGCTCGAAGGCGTCCTCCTCCTCGACCGTCATCGGTGGGCGCTCGGGCCAGTTCCACGCGATGAGGCCGGCGATGAGCACCAGGGCGCCGGCGGCGATCACCCACCGCCACTTGAGCAGTTCGGCGATGAAGATGACCACGAGCCCGCAGGCGGAGACGAGCGGCCAGATCGACGGTCCGGCCACGCGGAAGACCTCTTGGGGGTGAGCGTCGGCCGTCCCCACGATGACGCCGGCGCGCCACCGCAGGGGCCACGCCGCGAGCGCGTGCACGAAGCGCTCAAGCCTTTCCTCACCGTGGTGCAGGTCGTCCTGGTCCCACATGGGATGGCGGCTGCGCACGATGGGGAGAACCGTCCACCCGTGCTCGGCCGGCGGCGAGGACACCGCCCACTCGAGCGTGTCCCCTCCCCACGGGTTGTTCCCGGCCCGCTCCCCCCGCCGGAGGGTGCGCACGACGTTCCACACGAACACGGCGATGCCGGGGACGATGATGAACACGCCGATGGTCGAGATCAGGTTGTAGATGCCCCAGCCCGTCTCCTCGGCGTAGGTGTAGACCCGCCGGGGCATGCCCAGCAGCCCGGCGATGTGCATGGGGAAGAACGTCACATTGACGCCGACGAAAAGCAGCCAGAAGTTCCATCGGCCCAGGCGTTCGTCGAGGAGCTTGCCCGTGAACTTGGGGAACCAGTAGTAGACGCCGGCGAAGATCGGGAAGGCGACGCCGCCGATGAGCACGTAGTGCATGTGGGCCACGACGAAGAACGAGTCGTGGGCCTGGAGGTCGAACGGCACGGCCGCCACCATCACGCCCGTGATCCCGCCGATCACGAAGATCACGAGGAAGCCGATCGTGAACAGGAACGGCGTCTTGAACACGGGCCGGCCGGCCCAGATGGTGGCCAGCCACCCGACGAACTGCACCCCGGCCGGGATGGCGATGAGCATGCTGGCCGCCGCGAAGAAGCTGAGGACGAGCGGCGGCAACCCGGTGGTGAACATGTGGTGCGCCCACAGCCCGAACGACAGGAAGCCGATGGCCACGAGGGACGCGACCAGCCACGTGTAGCCCACGATCCGCTGGCGGGTGAAGACGGGGATGATCATCGACACCACGCCGGTGGCGGGCACGAACTGGATGTAGACCTCGGGGTGCCCGAAGATCCAGAACAGGTGCTGCCACAACAGCGAGCTTCCGCCCAGTGCGGGATTGAAGAACTGGGTGCCGAACCCCCGGTCGAGCTCGAGCAGCAGGCTCCCGATGATCAGGGGCGTGAAGGCGAACATGATCATGAACGAGAAGACCAGCAACGCCCAGGCGAAGAGGGGGATCCGGCTGAGGGTCATGCCCGGAGCCCGCATCTTGAGGATGCCGATGATGATCTCGATGGCGGCGGCGATGGCGCCCACCTCGGCCACGCCCAGGCCCAGCACCCAGAAGTCGAGCGCCAGGTCGGGTGAGTACTCCGGGCCGCTCAGGGGTGTGTAGGCGAACCACCCGGCGTCGGGCACGAGCTTGAAGATGGCGCTGCTGTAGTACAGCAGCCCGCCGAACAGCACGGCCCAGTACGAGAAGGCGCCGAGCCTCGGGAACGGCAGCTCCCTCGTGCCCAGCAGGAGGGGCAGGGTCATGATGGCGAAGCCCTCGAAGATGGGCAGGATCACGAGGAACATCACGACCGTGCCGTGGTTCGTGAACAGCTCGTTGTAGAGCTGGGGGCTGAGAAAGTCGTTCTCGGGGATGGCCAGCTGGAGCCGCATCATCACCGAGTCGAAGCTGCCGCCCAGCAGCAGGAAGAAGAAGCCGGTGAGTAGGAGCCGCTTGCCCAGCTTGTCGTTCTGGACGCCGGTGAGCTGTCCCCACAGGCCGGGCGGATCGGCGAACAGCCGGTTCAGCTCGTCATGGGTGAGGGGCTCCTCGACCTTGGGCCCGGGCTGGCTCTGCGGCGGGCCGGCCGGCGGGTCGGCCTGCGTCACCGGAGCCCTCCCAGGTAGGCAAGCACGGCCTGGAGGTCGTCGGGGCTGAGCCGGGGAGCGGGCATGGCCACGCCCCGCTTGATGGAGTGGGGGTCGGACACCCACTCGGCGAGGTTGCCGGGCGTGTTGGGCAGGGGCGACGCCGCGATCGTGGGACGGCTGGCGAAGTGGGTGAGGTCAGGCCCGCGCGTGCCGGTGGCGGGCGTGCCGGCGACGGTGTGGCAACCGGCGCAGCCACCGGCGCCGAGGAAGACGTCCTGGCCGCGCCTTGCGGTCGTGTCGGTCAGGGCGGCGGCCGCCGGTTGGCGGCGGGCTGCGGCCCACTGGTCGAACCGCTCCGGGGGCTCGGCCACCACGGTCATGATCATGAGCGTGTGCTGCAGCCCGCAGAACTCGGCGCACCGGCTGACGTACTCGCCGGGTTGGTCCGCCTCGATGACGAGGGTGTTGACCTTGTCCGGCAGCAGGTCGAGCTTGCCGCCCAGTTCCGGTACCCAGAAGCTGTGGATCACGTCGGCCGAGGAGAGGCGCAGGGCGACGTCGCGTCCGACCGGGATGTGGATCTCGTTCGCCGTGGTCACCACCTCTTCCGGGTAGCGGACCTCCCACCACCACTGGTGCCCCACGACGTCGATGACGAGGGCCCCGGCCGGAGCGGTGGTCGCCACCTCCCGCATGGCATGGACGGTGGCCGCGAAGACGATGGCGATGATCGTCAGGGGCACGGCCACGCCCGCCCCGATCATCCACGCGCTGAACCTGTGGGCCGGCTCAGCTCCCGGTTCGGGGTCGGGGCCGGCCGCGGGGCGGGGGCGGAACAGGCCGAGGGCCAGGAACACGGCGAAGACGATGAACACGGCCACGCCAAGGGCCAGCATCAACCACCACAGGCCCGCGATGGAATCGGCCGCCGGGCCCTGCGGATCGAGACCTCCGCCCGCCACTCCGAGTCGCCTCCCGAGTCACCGCGTAGGAGCACCCACCGCGCACCGTCTCAACGCGGCGACAGTTTCGGCGCCGTCCGGACGTGCGTCAATTTGCCGATCGGTACCGGGCCTGGGCCCGGGCTGCGACGATGGCCCGCCCGGCCTCGGCCCTACCAGTGGGGACGGACCTACTCCGGCCAGGTAGGGCCCGATCGGGACGCAGCCTCGAGGATGTCCTCGGCGGGGATGTCCCGCCTGGTCTCGGGGACGCCTCGCCGCTCCCACTCCACGATCAGCCCCACCGGTCCGGGGGGCGGAAGCGGCTGGACCCAGAACCGCTGGTCGAAGCGGGCCCCCGTCCCGCTGCCACTGAGGGGCATGAGCGTGAGGTCGGGCGGGCCGCTGCTCTGGGCGAAGGTTCCCGGGAACGATCGGCGGCCGTCGGAGAACTCCACGCCGAAGCGGAGCGACTCGCCCGGGAACGCGGCGGTGCCGCCCCACGAACGGGGGTGGCCGGGCTCAACCGTCCCCGCCACCGGCTCGTCGCGCGTGCGGACGGTCACGTACAGCTCGAAGCCCTCGGGATAGGCGACGACACGCTCCATGACGGCCACCACGGTGGGGGTGCGCACGAGCTCCACGTGAAGGTTGGTGGGCACACCGATGACGTCGTCGGGCGGGCCACCGTGACGCATCAACGGGGGGCGTCGCGGCGGTCGTGAGGGGTCGGAGCCGTCAGCGGCGGGGAGGGCGAAGAGATCGTCAGCCAGCGGCTCGTCGAAGGTGACGGCGGTCATCGCCACCCGGTAGAAGGGGACGCCGCCCAGGAACGCCTCGACGCGCAGCAGCACGCCCCGCTCGGCGTCGACGGCCAGGCGCACCTCGTCGGCGCCCCCGAGGAGCGAGTGGACGCCGGGCCCGAACCGGCGGCGGGATGCCGGGCGTCCCCGGGCGACGACACAGGTGCGCCCCAGCACCTCGGCCGTCCCGCTCGCCTCGAGGTCGAAGGCGGCAGGGATTCCTCTGGTGTCGACGAGGACGGTGGCGGGGCCCAACCATGGGCCCGCGTCCTCCTGCGGTCGCCGTTGGTGGACCTGGCTGCCGGCGACGGGATGAATCGTCCAGGTCCGGTCCGCATCGGTGACGGTGGTCACGCTCAGTCCGTGGCCCATTCCGAACTCGGCCCGGCTCCGGTCGGGTTGATGCACCCACAGCCGCCAGGGAGGATTTCGCTCGGGGGGTCCCGAGGCTCCCCGGCTCGACACGACGTCTCCGGGCTGGCGGAGCCGGTTGAACGCCTCGAAGCTGCCCTGCGCGTCCTGCCACTCCTCGCCCTCGGCCGCCAGCGTTCGCCACCTCTGCCGGCTCTCGTGGAGGAGCGTCAGCAGCCCGGGCAAGTCCGCCGTCGTGCCCATCAGAGCAGGGTGAACTTCGTCGCCATAGCCGCGAACACCGATTCGGTGGCACCGGGATCGGTCGACGCCAGCTGGAACGAGTACAGGTTGCCCTTGTTGACCGCCAGGTACGAGGTGCGGGTGGCCAGCCCCGAACCCGGCGTGGTGCTGATGGGGAACCGGTAGGCGAGCCGTATGGCGGGGATGCCAGTCAGTTGCGTGGCCGTCTGCACGAAGTCCTGGCCGCCCTGGGCCGTCAGCTGCCGCACGAGACGGGCGACCACCTCATCGAGGACGCCTTCGCCGCGCTCGACGGTCACACGGAGCGAGCCAGCGGCGCCGCGTTGAGCGACATAGGAGAGCGTCGTGTCGGTGTGGTCGGCCGCCTGCTGCCACTGGAAGGGCACCTCGACGGAGTAGCCCAGTTCGGGACGGCTGACCACCCGCGTGTTCGAGGTTGCCTGGCCGCCGCCGGTGGCCACGTTGTCGGCCGGCGGATCATCGCCGCCTGAGCCCATGCTCACCAGGACGACGGCCGCAACCGCGACGGCGACGAGGGCGGCGACGAGGATCGGCCAGCGACGACGACCCCCCAACTTGACGGTGACCCCCTCGGCACATTTGGGGCACCGCAGGCCCACGGCCGTGCGCACGTAGCACTGCGGGCAGATCGGCGTCTCGCACGTCACGCACGTGAGTGGCGTCTCGACCTTGTGCCGCGGGCAGACGAGCGTGGTGGACGCGCTCATCCGTTCATGGCCCCGAGTTCCATGGCCAGACAGCTTCGCAGGTCAGGCCGCGAGGCGCATGACGAGAAAGTCACGCCCCGTGGGCACCGTCAGCGTCGCGGGCGTAGTGCGAACGCCGCTGGCCTCGAAGTAGGTGACGCGCTCAGGGTCTGCCGCAGCGAAGACCCACCGGCTGTCGGGGGACCAGACGAGGCCGGGTCCGCCGTCCCAGATGGTGACGTCGTGCTGACCGATGAGACGTGCGGTCCCGGTGTCGAAGACGAACACCGTCCCGGCTGTCGCCACCCGTCCCATGAAGCGGCTCGCGCCCATGTCCCCGGCGCGGGGGAGCCCGGTCGCGACGGCGGCGAGGAGCCGGCCGTCGGGTGACAATGCGGCGCGCGCCCACGTGCTGCCGGGCGGCGGCGGGACGTCGCTCCTTCTCCCGCTCGCCAGGTGATGAATCCGCATCGGACGGTCGAGGGAGCAGCCCGCGAAACTCTGGTCGACGAACGTGTCGGCGAAGGCCCCGAACCGGGTGCCGGTGCCAGCGACAGCCAGGCGGACGTGTCCGGACGCCGGATCCCAGACTTCTGCGACCGACGAAACATCGTCTGTCCGTACGGTGAGAAGCCCGCCCTCGACCGCCCCCACGACGGTGCGCCCCTCGGTGAGGTCGCGGGTCGGCGTCGTGACGCGACCCTCCATGTCGACCTCGGTGACCGTCCGAACCCGGCCGAACGCCACGTTGGCGCGCAGGCGCTGATCCGGTGTCGCATCATCGGTCATCAGCCACACGCGGTCGGGCACGCGCGAGGCGACCGCGTACGACGCCGCCCCGAGATCCGTCGGCGCTGACCCGTCGGTGCCGAGTGCGTACGCCACGCCGATCTGCGGTTCGTAGGGCCCCCGCTGCGAGTCCTGCACGACGACGAAACCCCTGTCCCGCAAGACGAACGGGTACAGCCTCGACTGGGCAGATGGGAGAGGCCACTCGACCTCACTCGTGACGCCGGTAGCGATGTCGGTCGACTGGAGGTGCTCAAGCCGACCAGTCACGATGGCGTGCCCGCCGCCGGGGCTGACGATCGCGAACCCCGGTGCCGCCTGCAGAGCCGAGCGGGCATTCGGCGGCGTTGGCGCTGGGGCTGGCGGTCCTGTATCGGCAGTCGTCATGGCCGCTTGCCGGGAACATCCCGCCAGCGCGGACGCGAAGAGCAGCAGGACGGGGGCAGTGCGGGCCCACCGCCTCGCCGTCCCCGAAGCGGCTCGACTCATAAGGAGAACCCCGCTTTCGACCACCGACGTCGCAAGTATGCCAAACCTTCCTTGCGCCATGTCGGGAGCTTCCTGGCCCTCGAGTTGGCCGAGGACGCCACGCCACTCACGCGCCTCAAAGCCAGCTCGCGTCCGCACCTTGGTGCTGCTCGGGCACGAGCGCGCCGGCGTCCCGGAGGAGGTCTGGCCCCTCCTCCACGAGACCGTCGAGGTCCCCCATGGTGGGGCGAGGGTCCCGCCTCAACGTCGCGGTGGCAGGCTGGCTGGTTCTCTACCGGCTCGCAGGCCTGATGTGACGGGCCGGTCATCGGCACGCAAGCGGGTGTATTTCTGCCTGTCCGGACGCGCTCTCCCCGGGTGCGATACCACGAGCGACGAGAGGCGGCTCACGCAATGGTCATCAAGAGCAGTGCCGTTGGTGCGGAGACCCGGAGGCCGGCGGAGCAGCGTGCGGCGACCTTTCAGGGCGGCGACAACGAGATGGTGGCGGCCTACACCTACCTCCAGCGGGCGGTGGCCATCATCGCCGTCCTGCTGCCCGGCTCGCTTGTCGTGGGCCATCGCCTTTTCGGTGGCGAGCTGCTCGGCTCGATCAGCGCCTATTACTACACCCACATGGGGAACGTCTTCGTCGGGAGCCTGTGTGCCCTCGCCGTCTTCTTCCTGTCCTACAGCCATCGACGGGTTCGAGCGTTCGAGCTGGACAACCTGCTGAGCCGGGCCGCCTGCGTCGCCGCCGTGGGCGTCGCCGTCTTTCCCACTTCAAGCAACGCCGTCGTCGCGGGCGGCGGCGAGAAGCTGGTCTCGACCCTTCACCTCGTCTTTGCGGGTGTTCTGTTCGGTCTACTCGGTGTGTTCTCGCACTTCCTCTTCACGAAGACGAATGACCCAAGCACGATGACGCCAGAGAAGCAGCGGCGGAACCGCCTCTACCGGACCTGCGGAAAGCTCATCTTCGCCTCGATGACGTTGGTGATCGTCTCCAACGTCATACAGCCGCCAAGTTCGTGGCACACGCTCCTCTGGCTCGAGACGGTCTGCGTCCTGGCCTTCGGGACCTCGTGGCTGGTGAAAGGCGGCTTCCTCGGGATCCTGGCCGACAAGACCGATCCCCCCAACTGATTCCACGTTCTCGGTCGGGCGAGGCGGCACGCGTCCGGAGGCCGCCCGCCTTCGTCAAAGCGACGATCAGGTGGTCACAATCACAAGCGAGCGCCAAGCCGTTTCAAGACCTGTCCCCGACCATGGCCAAGGTCGCAGCACCCGTCGCCCACCGGGTCCTCGGGCGGCGCTGTCGATGCGCGAATCAGTCCTGCCCGTGTTGCATCACTGTGGCGCGTCGACAGGGAGTCCAATCGCGGCCGCCGCTGCGGCCATCCGCTGGTCGTACGTCACGATGGCTCGAAGATCTGCGGCGATGAGCTGTGCCGACGCCAGGTGGATGGCGTCCAGGCTGCGTAGGACGGTTCCTGGGCCAATGGCCGCCGCGCTGTCGAGCAGGGCCCTATCGAGGCTCACCTCGTGAATGCGAGCGAGTTGGCGGCGAGCATTGGCGACAGCCGGCGCGCCACCCGATTGCACGGCCCGAACGACCTCGACACGCGCAAGGGCGCTGGTCACTCGTTCGTCGGACCGATGCCGGCGGAGGTAACGCCGGAGCGCCTCGGACTCCGCCTCCTTCTGCACGAGCTTCACCATGGCGGAGGAATCGAGGTAGATCTTCAGCGCTCGTCCTCGCGCATCGCCCTCAACCGGCCTGATGCGTCGATCCCATAGTCGCTCGGCGCTTCGTCCAGCACGTCGCCCTGGTCACTCGGTGCGGTCACCCGTCCGCTCGCCAGCAGCCCCTGCCATTCGTCGCTCCGAACCGGCACCAAGAGCGCCACCGGACGCCCGCGGTCTGTCACCTCGAGTGTCTCACCGCTGGCGACCCGGGCGAGGTACCGGCTTGCATGCTGCCGAAGCTCCCTAACTCCGATCCTCTCCATGTGCTACAGTGTAGCACTACGGTACGACGGATTGGACCCGACGAAACCTCCGGGGGGGCAACACGGATCCGCGTTCCTGAGCGGCGCAGGCGACGCACGCCAGTCGAAACAGTTTCAGCGCCGGAGCGGCGTCCCGGAGTTGCACCCTGTGTGGCCTACTCCCACGTGGATCCTTCGTGCCCTTGGGCCAGCCTCGGCCGCAGGCACATTCGCCGCTATCGCCGGCTCAGGTCGATTCGAAGCCGTGGTCGGTGAATCGAAGGGTGGAGGCGTTCTCCTCGACGATCTTAACAATCCCGTCGGGGAACCCCTCGGCGTTCGTTGCGCGGATCTCCATGACGACCTCGGTTTGCGTACCGACCAGACCTTGCAGGTGCGCGACCACCTCCTGGGCGATCCTGCCTGCGTCCCGGCCGAGGCGATCTGGGTCCACGGCAACTACGCCGTAGAACCGGCGAGCGACCTGCCGGCCCGGGACGACTCCCGCGTCGCCCGGGCTCGGCCCATCCCCGGCCCCGTCCCCGTCCCCCTCGGACCCATCGCCGAGCTCCTGTTCGAGCTGGGCTTCGGCCCGCTCGGGACGCACGAGCAGGGTCGTCCCCCGTGGGGGCGGCGCCATTGCGGACGCGGGAGCCTCGGGAGCATCGAACTGTTGCCACGAGCACGAAGGTCAGAATCCACACAACGAGGCTCCTCCGGGCGGCCCTCGCAACGTCGACGTCGGACGCCGGGGCCGGAAGGAGGCACACATGGGCAGGGTCGCGAACGCTGCTGCGGGCTCGACGTCCACAAGGACACCGTCGTCGCCTGCGTGCGCACGCCGGGGGAAGGAGGAAGGCGCCACCAGGAGGTGCGCACGTTCGGGACGACGACGGCCCAGCTGCTGGCG
>JBOGID010000521.1:0-10166 GCA_050742295.1 Acidimicrobiales bacterium
GCCCAGGCCCCACCCGCCGCCGCACCCGAACGCCCGCCCGTCGAGGCCCCGGCCCTGCCCCTCAACGGGTGCCCGCCGCCGCCCCGTCCGCCCGGCAGCGGTGCTCCCGGCCCCGTCTACGTCCCGCCCCGGCTCGTACCCGAGTCCGAGCTGCCGGCGCCCCTCCCGCCCGGAGAGTGGCAGCCCCAGCTGGCCGCCCTCGAGGGCAAGGGCATGTGGCTGTGGAAGTACTTCCAGTCCGAGGGGGGCAACGCCGACGCCATCGTCGAGCGGGCCGCAGCCGCCGGTCTACGCCAGCTGTGGGTCCGGGTGGGGGACTCCCGCGACCAGTTCTACGCCAAGGAGGTCCTCGACCAGATCGTGCCCAAGGCCCACCGCAAGGGCATCACCGTCATCGGCTGGGGCTTCCCGTACCTCTTCGACCCCGTGGGCGACGCCAAGTGGACGGCCGCCGCGCTGGCGTGGCGCAGCCCCTCCGGGGACATGCTCGACGGCTTCAGCCCAGACATCGAGCTGCAGTCCGAGGGCGTGGCCATCTCCGAGCTGCGGGTGAAGGTCTACCTGGGCCTCGTGCGCCAAGCCGCCCGCAACCGGCTCCTGGTGGGCACCGTCTACCGCCCCAGCGACCGGCTGTGGCCCTCCGCCTACCCCTACGCCGCTATTGCCTCCTACGTGGACGCCTTCGCCCCCATGGTCTACTGGAACTGCCTGGAGCCCGGCGCCCTCGCCCTCGAGTCGGTGGAACGGCTCAAGACCCTGAAGCCCGTGCACGCCATCGGCCAGGCCTGGGACCCCTCCCCCGAGGGCGGCCGGGGCGCCGCCCCCAGCGCCCACGAGACCGACCGCTTCCTCGACGTGTCCAAGCGCAACGGTGCCGTGGGCGCCTCGTTCTGGGTCTGGCACCTGGCCGGCGAGGAGCAGTGGAACGCCCTGTCGGCCTTCCCCTGGCCCGCCGGCCGCTAGCCGCCCAGGCGGGATGCCCCTACACGACCTCGCGTTCCTCAACGACCGTCGAACGGCCCCGGCCGCCGAAGATGGCCAGGCTCACTATCAGGCCGATGGCGCCCACGACCATGAGGATCATGCCGATGGTGTTGATGTTGAAGCCTTCGGCCTTGTCGACGTTGACGCCCCAGGCCAGGATCCCGCCGAGAGCCAGCAGGAACACAGACACTCCGATACCCATGGCGACCTCCTGAGCAGGTAGTTCTCTGCCCTCGGCGGTACCCAACGGCCGCCGGGCGAAACCTGGCGAGCGTGGGCCGGGGGCCTCCGCCACCGCAGTAGCGTCTGCGCCGATGGCCGACGTCACCTTCTCCACCGGGCTCCCCGAGACGGTCCTGACGGCCGAACCGCCCGACGCCCTGGCCGCCCTCGCCCACGCCCTGGCCCAGCCCCCCGACCGCCGCCGCGAGGCGGTGGCGGGCGTCGTTGAACGGTGGCCCCGCTTCCTCGACGGCTGGGCCCAGCTCGGCCACCTGGCCCGCGACGAGACCGAGGCCTACGCCTACTTCCGGGTCGGCTATCACCGGGGCCTCGACCGGCTTCGCCAGTCGGGGTGGCGGGGGAGCGGCTACGTCCGCTGGCGCCACGAGACCAACCGCGGCTTCCTGCGCGCCCTCGACGGCCTCCGGGAACAGGCGGCCGCTATCGGCGAGGCCGACGAGGCCGAACGGTGCGCCACGTTCCTCCACCAGCTCGAGCCCGACTGGGACCGGCGGGCCGACCAGTGACCGACCAGAACGACAGTGCCCAGAACGACAGTGCCCAGAACGATGTCGTGCGCCGCCGCCTCCACGTGAGCGGACGGGTCCAGGGCGTCTTCTACCGGGAGTCGCTGCGCCGGCTGGCCATCGAGAAGGGCGTGGGGGGCTGGGCCAGGAACGTCCGGGACGGTCTCGACGCCGAGCTCGAGGGCCCCGAGCCCCTCGTGGACGAGCTCATCAAGTGGTGCCGCACGGGCCCGCCGCATGCCGTCGTCATCCACGTGGCGGTCGACCCGGAGGACCCGATAGGGGAGACCGAGTTCCGGGTGCGATGACCGTCGAGGCGGCCGCGCCCCCAGCGGCAGCAGGCCGCGCCCCCCGCCCGCCCATGCTGGCCGTGGGCACGGTGGTGTGGCTCGCCTCCGAGCTCATGTTCTTCAGCGGCCTGTTCGCCGCCTACTTCACCCTGCGGTCGACGGCCCGGGGCCCGTGGCCGCCCGAGGGCGTCGAGCTGGACGCCGCCACCGCCGGCCTGTTCACCCTGGCCCTGCTGGCGTCCAGCGGCACGATCCAGCTCGCCGTGCGCGCGCTCACCAACAACGACCGGGCCGCCTTCCGGCGCTGGCTGCTGGTCACCGCCGCCCTCGCCGCCCTGTTCCTCGCCAACCAGGGACGGGAGTGGGCCACGGCCACGTTCGACACCGACTCGAACACGTTCGGCTCCGCCTTCTACCTCATGACCGGCTTTCACGGCCTGCACGTCCTGGGCGGCATCCTGGCCATGTTCGTGCTGGTGGCGCGGGCCACGAGCCCCCGGTTCGGGCCCGCCGACGTCCCCGCCGCCGAGGTCGTGTCCTACTACTGGCACTTCGTGGACGTGGTGTGGATCGGCATGTACACCACCCTGTTCCTCATCTCGTGAAGGCCGTACGGCTGGCGCTGGTCGTCGCCGGACTGGCCCTGACGACAGGCGCGGACGGCCACGGCGTTCAGGCCACGCAGGCCGGGCCCCAGACCCAGCCGCCGCCGACCCGGGCCCCGGCCAGCGACGTGCGCAACGGCAGGGACCTGTTCCAGGTGGCGTGCTCCAGCTGCCACGGCCTCGAGGGTGAGGGCACCGAACAGGGGCCCACCCTGATCGGTGTGGGCGCCGCGTCGGCCGACTTCTACCTCGCCACCGGGCGCATGCCCCTCGACAACCCCGACGAGCAGGCCACGCGCAAGGAGCCCGCCTACTCGCCCCTCCAGATCCGCCAGCTGGTGGCGTACGTGACCTCGCTCGGACCCGGCCCGCCCATCCCCACCGTCAACCCGGCCGCGGGCGACATCGCCCTCGGCAGCCAGCTGTACGCCAACAACTGCGCCCCCTGCCACAGCTCGGCCGGCGCCGGCGGCGCCCTGGGCCACTCCGTCTACGCCCCCCGCCTCGACAAGTCCACGCCCACCGAAGTGGCGGAGGCGGTGCGCATCGGACCCGGCGCCATGCCCGTGTTCGGCCGGGACGCCTTCGACGAGGAGGAACTGGCCGCCATCGTCCGCTACGTCGAGTACCTGAAGGACCCCGCCGACCCCGGCGGACTGGGCCTGGGCCACCTCGGCCCCATCCCCGAGGGTTTCGTGGCCTGGGTCGTCGGCCTGGGGCTCATCGTCGTGGCCATCCGCTGGATCGGCACCCGTGACTGACCAGGCCGGCCCCGGCACCACCCCGCACCCGCCGGAGGAGGCGTCCGAAAAACCGGTCGCCATCGCCCTCACCGTGGCCACCGTCGCCGCCCTGGCCCTGGCCGGCGTGTACATCGCCGGCGGCCAGGCCCAGGCCGAGGGGGCCCTGCTCATGGTGTCCCTGTGCGGCATCGGCGTGGCCCTCGCCCTGTGGGCCAAGCGGCTGCTGCCCGAGGGCGAGGTGACCGACAAGCGGGGGGACCTGCCGTCCACCGAGGAGGAGCGCGACGAGCTGGAGGACGTGCTGGAGGCCGACCAGGCCCTCTTCGGCGGCCGCCGGGCGCTGCTGCGGCTCCTCGCCGCCGCCGGGGGCGCCCTGGGCCTGGCCCTGCTGTTCCCCATCCGCTCCCTCGGCCCCAGCCCCGGCCGCTCCCTCGAACGCACGGCCTGGCGCGAGGGCGTGCGCGTCGTCGACCAGGAGGGCGTCCCGGTGCGGGCCGACACCGTGGCCCTGGGCGGCATCCTCACCGTGTTCCCGGAGGGCACCGAGCAGCCCGGGGACGCCCAGGCCGTGCTCATCCGGGTCGAGCCCAACCTCATCCGCCCCCGGCGGGGCCGCGAGACGTGGGCCCCCGACGGCAACATCGCCTACTCCAAGATCTGCACCCACGTAGGCTGCCCGGTGGGCCTCTACCAACAGTCCACCCACGAACTGGTGTGCCCGTGCCACCAGTCCACCTTCGACGTGCTTGACGGGGCGCGCCCCAAGTTCGGCCCCGCCACCCGCTCCCTGCCCCAGCTGCCCCTGTCCGTCGACCCCCAGGGCTTCCTGGTCGCCGAGGGCGACTTCCCCGAACCCGTCGGCCCCGGCTACTGGAACCGCGACTGATGACCCCGACCACCCCGACATCGCGCAAGTGGGGGTCAGAGACACCATTCGCGCCGAGAGATCAGCGACGGCGCCGCCCGTGACCGGCCGGGTCATCCGGTGGGTCGACGACCGGCTCGGCGCGTCGAACTTCGCCCGCACCGCCCTCAACAAGATCTTTCCGGACCACTGGTCGTTCATGCTGGGCGAGGTCGCCATGTACTCGCTGGTGGTGCTCATCCTCACGGGCGTGTACCTGACGTTCTTCTTCGTGCCCACCGCCCGCGAGGTCGTCTACACCGGCTCCTACGAGCCGCTGCAGGGCGTGCACATGTCGGCCGCCTACGCCTCGACCCTCGACATCTCCTTCGAGGTGCGGGCCGGCCTCGTCATGCGCCAGATGCACCACTGGGCCGCCCTCGTCTTCATCGCCGCCATCGTGCTGCACCTGTGCCGGGTGTTCTTCACCGGGGCCTTCCGGCGACCGAGGGAGCTCAACTGGATGGTCGGCGTGACGCTGCTCCTGCTGTCGATCGCCAACGGGTTCTTCGGCTACTCGCTGGTCGACGACCTGCTGTCGGGCACCGGCGTACGGGTGGCGTACTCCATCGCCCTCTCCATCCCCGTCATCGGCACGTGGCTGACGTTCCTGTTCTTCGGGGGCGAGTTCCCGGCCACCACGTTCCTGACCAGGTTCTTCGTCCTGCACGTCATGCTGCTGCCGGCCCTGATCATCGGCCTGCTGTCCGCCCACCTGGCCATCCTGTGGCGCCAGAAGCACACCCAGTTCCCGGGCCGGGGCCGCTCCGAGAAGACCATCACCGGGTCCCGCCTATGGCCCACTTACGCCCTCAAGTCGGTGGCCACCTTCTTCCTCGTCGCCGGCGTGCTCAGCGGCCTGGCCGGGCTGTTCCAGATCAACCCCGTCTGGCTCTACGGCCCCTACGACGCCACCCAGGCCGCCGCCGCCACCAGCGGCTCGCAACCCGACTGGTACGTCGGCTGGCTCGACGGCGCCCTGCGGGTGATGCCGGGCTGGGAGATCCGCGCCCTCGACCACACCATCGCCAACCCCTTCTTCCCGGGCGTGCTCATGCCGGGACTGACCTTCGCCGCCCTCTACCTCTGGCCGTGGATCGAACGGCGGTTCACCAAGGACGACGCGCCCCACAACCTGCTGGACCGGCCCCGGGACGTCCCCCTGCGCACCGCCACCGGGGCGGCCGCCATCGCCTTCTACGGGATCCTGTTCGTGGCCGGCGGGAACGACGTGCTGGCCGCCCTCACCCAGATCGCCCCCGAGACGATCACCAACATCTTCCGGGTGGGGATCATCGTGCTGCCCCTGGCCGTGTTCCTCGTGACCCGGGCCGCCTGCCGCAGCCTGGCCCGCTCCGGCGTCCACCCCCTCGAGGACCCCGTCGCGGTGGTGCTGGTCCGCACCCCCGACGGGGGCTACGAGCCGGCTACTTCCGGGACGCCTCGACCGCATAGCCGATGATCCCGACGGTGATGATCAGCAGGCCGGTCACGCCCAGCCACACGCCGAACACCAGGGCGTTGGCCGCCACCACCGCGCCCCACCCGAGGACGAACGGCCACACGCTCGCCACCGGGAAACAGCCCAGCTCTCCGGCCCCGTCGCCGGGGAGGGCGTCGGCCCGGTCCTCCGGCCGCGGACCGCCCAGCCTCCGGGACTGCAGGAACAGCCACCCCGCCACCATGCCCACGGCCAGCAGGCCCATGAGCAGCAGGGTCGTCCCCGCGTCCTCGTAGCTGACGAACCAGTAGACCGACCCCGTCAGGGCCAGGAAGGCCGCCGCCCCCGCGAACAGCCGCCACTCGACCTTCACTTTGCCGGCCCCGGCCCCTGGCGCATGTCGTAGGCCGGCCGTTCCGACCGTATGGGTGGCAGCTTGTGGAAGTTGTGCTCGGGCGGGGGGGAGGACGTGGCCCACTCCAGGGTGTAGCCGCCCCATGGGTCGTCCCCGGCGGCGACGCGCTCGCGAGACGAGATCCACAGGTTCAACAGGAAGACGAGGATCCCCACGCCCAGCACGTACGACCCAACCGTCGACAAGAGGTTGATGTCCTCCCAGTTCCGTTCCGGCGCGTAGTCGGCCACCCGCCTGGGCATCCCCCGCAACCCGAGCACGTGCTGGGGCCAGAACGTGAGGTTGAACCCGAGGAACATCAACCAGAAGTGGACATGGGCCGCCCCCTCCCGCAGCCGCCACCCGAAGAACTTGGGCCACCAGAAGTAGAGCCCGGCGAACAGGCCGAACGCCGCCGACCCGAACAGCACGTAGTGCATGTGGGCGACCACGAAGTAGGTGTCGTGCACGTGGAAGTCGAACGGGGGCGCGGCCAGCATCGGCCCCGTCAGCCCGCCGACCAGGAACACCAGGAGGAACCCCAGGGCGAACAGCATGGGCGACTGCAGGCTGATCGACCCCCGCCACATGGTGGCGATCCAGTTGAAGAACTTCACGCCCGTGGGCACCGCCACCAGGTAGGTCAGGGCCGAGAAGAACCCCAGCGTCACCACGCCCACGGTGAACATGTGGTGGGCCCACACCGCCGTCGAGAGGGCGGCGATGGCCAGCGTGGCCAGCACGAACCCCCGGTAGCCGAACAGCCGCTTGCGGGAGAACACCGGGATGATCTCGGTCACCACCCCGAAGAAGGGGAGGGCCACGATGTACACCTCGGGGTGGCCGAAGAACCAGAACAGGTGCTGCCACAGGACGGGTACGCCGTCGGCCCGGGCGTCGTAGAAGTGCCCACCCAGGTGGCGGTCCGCATACAGCATGGCCATGGCCGCCGTCAGCACCGGGAAGGCGAGCAGGATCATGAAGCTGACCACCACCATGTTCCAGGTGAAGATCGGCATGCGGAACATGATCATCCCCGGCGCCCGCAGCGAGATCACCGTGGTGATGATGTTCACCGCGCTCAGCACGCCGGACACGCCCGTGATCACGATGGCGGCGATCCAGAGGTCGGACCCCACGCCCGGCGAGTGCACGGCGTCGGACAGGGGCGTGTAGGCCGTCCAGCCGAAGGCGGCCGCCCCCCGCGACGTCAGGAACCCCGACAGCATCGTCAGCCCGCCGCCGAGGAACAGCCAGTAGGACAGGGCGTTCAGCCGGGGGAAGGCCATGTCGGGCGCCCCCACGTGCAGCGGCACCAGGTAGTTGGCCAGCCCCACGGCCATGGGCACCGCGAACAGGAACATCATCACCGAGCCGTGCATGGTGAACAGCTGGTTGTAGACGTGCTCGGACACCACCTGCAGCCCGGGCCGGGCCAGCTCGGTGCGCATGAGCAGGGCCATGAGCCCGCCGATCAGGAAGAACCCGAAGGCGGTGGCCATGTAGAGGATGCCGATCTTCTTGTGGTCGGTCGTGGTGACCCACCCGACCAGCCCCACCGCGGGCTTGGGATGGTGCGGCTCCGGCGGCGGTGCGTCGGCGATCTCTTCGAGGACGGTCATCGGACTGTCACTCCGTTCGGCCACGGAGGCGGCGTTTCCCGGCGGGGCGGAGGCGGGGGCGCGGCCCGGCCTGCGGGCTCGTCGGCGCCGCCCTGGGTGCCGGGCGGGACGGTGCCACCCTGGGGCTGCTGCTGCTGTTCGGCCACGAAGGCCTCGAACTCCTCGGGCTGGACGATCTCCACCACGAACGTCATGCGGGTGTGGTCGAGCCCGCAGAACTCCGCGCACAACCCCCCGAACCGGCCCAGCCGGGACGGGGTGACGTCGATGCGGTTCTCCACCCCCGGCACCAGGTCGCGCTTCTCGAGGAACTCGGGGACGAAGAAGGAGTGCACGACGTCGGGCGAGATCAGCACCAGCCGGGCGGTGGCGTCGATGGGCAGGACCATGGTGGGCGGGTCGTTGGACGTCCCCACGATGGTGATGCCCTCGGTCAGGTAGCGGAACCGCCACCCCCACTGGAACGCCGTCACCTCGATGCGCAGGTCGGGCTCGGGGGCCAGCCGGGTGACCTCCCGCTGGACCCCCACCGACATGGCGAACAGCACGGCCACGGTCACGAGGGGGACGGCCGTGTAGAACAGCTCCAGCTTCACGTTGTCGGAGAACGTGGCCGGGTCGCGACCGGGCCGCCGCCGGTAGCGGACGACGGCCCACAGGATCAGCCCCGAGACGAGGGCGCCGACGGCGAGGGCCACGACGTAGAGGACCCGCCACAGGTCGAGGACCTCCGCCCCCTGGGTCGTGGCCGGCTCCGGAGCGCCGTACCGGTCGCCGCACCCGGTGCCAGCCAGGCCGAGCACGACCGTCCCGGCGAGGGCGCCCGCCCGGGTGACGCGACCGCCGCCGAGGCCACCGCGGCCACCGCGGCCACCGCGGCCTCCCAATGTGGCCCGAACGCTGTGGCCGGCCTGGCGCGGCGTGGGTCGGGGGCCGATGAAAGGCAGCCTATCGAGCAGTGTGCGGCGCCCCAGGAGGCTGGTGCCATTGGCGGCCGCCCTCAGGGCTGGCGGGACACGGCGAACAGGGCGGCGGCGGCGAACAGAAGGGTGACGCCCACCGCGACCAACGCCGGCCGGCGCCCGCCGCTCGCCTCGACCTCAACCTGAGCGACGGCCAGGTCCTGGACGGGGGCCACCAGGGACCCCCGGCTGGTGTCGGCCCAGAAGGCCAGCACGTCGTCGTCCCGGGACAGCAGGGCCAGGTGGTCGCCCTGGAGCGGCACGCCCTGCTGCGCCCCCAGGCCCACCCGGCTGTCGGTGGCCCCGTCGGACACCGGCGCCCACCGGAACGTCCGCCCCCCGTCCGAGGACGTGGCCACCACCGCCTCCTGGAGGACGTCCTGGCCGTCGCGGCTGCGGTCGTAGAACACCACGTCCACCCGCCCGTCGGGCGCCACCGAGACGGCGGGCAGCAGCTGCGACCCGTCGGTGGGGCCGACCTGGACCGCCTCCGTCCACGTCCGGCCCCCGTCGTCGGACGAGGCCAGGTAGCAGTTGCGGGCGTCGCCCCGCCCCGCGTCCCAGGTGGCGTAGATGCGCCCGCTGCGCCCGTCCACGGCGAAGCCGGGGGTCGGGCCCAGGTCGGCGATGATGAGCTGGGGGACGGGGAGGTCGGCGGCCACGACCGACGTTGGCCCGAACGTGGCCCCGCCGTCCTCCGACGTCCACGCCACGATGCGCCACCGCAGGCCCGGCGCGGGGGGGGTCTGGCCGTCGTGGCTCGCCTCGTAGTTGGGCAGGTCGTCGTTGAGGTCGAGGGCGCCCACGACCACCCGGTTGCCTCCGCCGGGCAGAGCCAGAACCGTCGGCTGGATCACCCGGCGGTCGGGCTCGCTGACCCGCACCGGCGCCGAGAACGTCCGGCCGCCGTCCTCGGACCGGGCCACCATGATCGGGTTGACGCCCGGCACCAGGCCGAGCTGGTTGTCGATGGTCGCGGGGCCGGCCTGCACGAACGACAGCCACACCCGCGGCCCCGACACGGCCATGCGGGCGTAGAAGGCCAGGTCGCCGGCGACCTGGAGGGGTGGCCCCACGGGCCGGCCGCCCTCGTAGCGCTGCAGCCACGTGGACAGGGGCAGCACGTTGGGGCCGCCCAGGGCCGTGTACAGCACGAGCAGCGTCCCGTCGGGCAGGTAGGCGACCCGGGGCCAGAAGCAGTTCACGGCCGACAGCCCCGGTGTCAGCTCCAGCGCCTCCCACGCCGCGCCCCCGTTGGACGAGACCGAGACGGCGCACCCGAGGTCGGGGGCGTCCAGCCGGTTGGCCACGGCCAGGGTGGACGGCTGGCGGGGGTCGACGGCGACGGTGGGGGAGTTGTGGGCCTGCAGCGCCGGCCCGCCCCGGTCGTTCACGAACGAGTTGGCGCCCGCCCGGAGCCCGCCCGGCTGGCTCACCAGCCCCAAGCCCACGCCGGCCACGCCGAGCAGGGC
>JBOGID010000522.1:0-10257 GCA_050742295.1 Acidimicrobiales bacterium
CCCCCGTCCTCCGCCTCGGTTCGCAAGCGGACGACGCCGGCGACACCGGTCGTTGAGGTCGAGGACTACAGCCCGCCGCCGCGAGCCCCTCGGGCCCGCACGGAGCCGGCGACCCGGTCGCGCGTGCCCGGTGCGCCCCGATCCCGCACCCCGGTCGCCCCTCCGCCCGAGCCGGAGCCCGAGTTCGACGAGTTCGACGAGGAGTACGACAACCTCGACGCCGAGCCGGAGCCGGAACCGGAGCCCGTTCGGCCCGCCAACAAGTTTGCGTCCCTGCGGGCGACCCTCGCCGCCGCCGCGGCTCAGCTCGAACAGGAGGCGGGCGGTGCTGCGGCCCCGCCCCGTCCGGCGCCCGCTCCCCGCGCCGAACCGGCCCCCCGTCCCACCGCCGGCCGGCCCGCTCGTGCGGCCAAGAAGGCGGCCCCCCGACGCCCTCCGGCTCCGCCCCGACGTCCCGCGGCCCCTACGGCCCCGGTCGAGGCCGAGGAGTTCGAGGAAGTCGTCGACGAGGCTTTCGAGGACGAGGCACCCACCACCGAGTTCGAGCGGCCGGGCATCCCCGAGCCCGCGCCGGAGCCGGTCTCCACTGCCCCAACGTGGCAGACGACATCCACGCCCGTGACCCCGTCGTACACGTCACCGTCGCAGTCGCCGCCGACGGTCCCGCCTCCCCCCATCGTCCGCCCCGCGCCGGGCCCGACCCCGTCGGAGCCCAAGGAGCGCAAGGGCGCCCTCAAGACCATCCTCATCATTGCCGCCGCGGCCGTGGCCGCCGCCATCGTGATCGTCGGCATCCTGCTTCTGGCCGGCAACGACGAGGGTGGCGTGAAGTACTCCGACCTCAAGGCCGGCGACTGCTTCGAGACCCCGTCCGGGCGGTTCAACAACGTCGAGACGGTGGCGTGCTCCGAGCAGCACGACCTCGAGGTGTACGCCGTGCTCGACCACCCGGCCGCCGCCAGCGACGCCTTCCCGGGGATGGACGAGCTGGTCCGCTACGCCAACCCGCTCTGCCTGGCCCAGTTCCGGGCGTACGCGGGCGTGCCGTTCGAGCAGCTCAGCCTCAGCGACAAGTACATCACGCCCCGGGAGTCGGCCTGGAAGGACGGCGCCCGCCGGATCGTGTGCGTGGTCGGCCAGTCCAACGAGGAACCGAGCAATACCTCGATCAGAGCCGCCGGCAGTTAGCGACCCCGAGCGACCGGGCCGCCGCCGCGCCCGCATGGGCGCCCACGTCAGGCGCTGGCTGACACCCGTCCGGCCCGCTGGGCCTCCATGCGGTGGATGCGGTCGACGGGGGCGACGACCCACATCTGCTCGACGGTCGCCTGCCAGTCCTTGAGCAGCTCGGCGGCCCGGACCGAGCCGGTCAGCTCTTGGTGGCGCTCGACGAGCCACCGCAGCTCCTCCAGCAGTTCGGCGTCGGGCCTGGCCGCCTGGACGAGGGCCGCGTTCAGGCGGGCGGTCAGGCGGGCCTTGGGGTCCCAGATGAAGGCCTGGCCGCCGGTCATGCCCGCGCCCACGTTGTAGCCGACCGGCCCCAGCACCACCACGGTGCCGCCCGTCATGTACTCGCAGGCGTGGTCGCCGACGCCCTCGACCACAGCCACGGCGCCCGAGTTGCGGACCCCGAACCGTTCGCCTGCGGCCCCGGCGATGTACAGCTCGCCGCCCTGGGCCCCGTACAGGCACGTGTTGCCGGCCAGCACTGGGGTTCCCCCGGCGTCGTTGGCGGGCGGGCGGATGACCACCCGGCCCCCGGACATGGCCTTGCCCACGTAGTCGTTGGCCTCGCCGACCAGTTCGAACTCGATGCCGTGGGACAGGAAGGCACCGAAGCTCTGGCCCGCCGACCCGTCGAACCGCACCATGGCCGTGCCGTGCGGCGGCTTGTCCCCGAACTCCAGGGCCAGAGCGCCGGCCAACGCTGCGCCCACCGTTCGGTCGGAGTTCACGATCGGGTAGCGCAGCTCGATGTCGGCGCCGTCCCAGACCGAGTAGTAGGCGTCGACGACCAGTCGGTCGCCCAGCTCCGAGCGCGGCTTCTGGAGCGCGACCGGGGCCACGAAGTGCCTTGGCGCGTCCGGATCCGAAGGGGGTGTGATCAACGGCGTCAGGTCCATGGTGTTGGCCCGCTCGTCGCCCCCGCCCTCGACCGTGCGCTGGCGCAGGCACTCGACCCGCCCGATGGCCTCGTCGAGGGTGCGGAAGCCGAGGTGGGCCAGGCCGCGGCGCACCTCCTCGGCGATGAACAGCATGTAGGCGGCCACCCCCTCGGGCGTCCCCTCGAACTTGGCCCGCAGGTGGGGCCGTTGGGTGGCGATGCCGGTGGGGCACGTGTCCTTGTGGCAGGCCCGGGCCATGATGCAGCCCTCGGCGATCATGGCCGCGGTGCCGAACGAGTACTCGTCGGCGCCCAGCAGAGCTGCCATCAGGACGTCACGCCCGGTCATCAGCCCGCCGTCCATACGGACCCGGACCCGGTCGCGCAGCCCGTTCTCGATCAGGGCCCGCTGCGTGTCGGCCACGCCCAGTTCCCACGGGAGGCCGGCGTGCTTGATCGACATCAACGGGGATGCGCCCGTCCCGCCGTTGGCGCCCGAGATGTGGACGACCTCTGCCAGCGCCTTGGTCACCCCTGCCGCGATGGTGCCCACGTTGTCCTCGGCCACGAGCTTGACCGACACGTCGGCCTGGCCGTTCACCTGCTTGAGGTCGTAGATGAGCTGGGCCAGGTCCTCGATGGAGTAGATGTCGTGGTGGGGCGGCGGCGAGATCAGCCCGATCCCGGGCTGGGTGTGGCGCAGGGTGGCGATCTCCTCGGACACCTTGGCGCCGGGGATCTGGCCCCCCTCGCCCGGCTTGGAGCCCTGGGCCATCTTGATGTTGAGCTCGTCGGCGTTGGCGCAGTACTCGGCGTTGACCCCGAACCGGCCCGACGCGATCTGCTTGATCCTTGAGTTCTTGTCGCCCGTCGCCTGCCCCCGGGTCTTGTACCGGTAGCGGGCCTCGCCCCCCTCGCCGCAGTTGGACAGCCCGCCGATGAGGTTCATGCCCTCGGCCAGCGTCTCGTGGGCCTCCCGGCTCAAGGCGCCGTGGGACATGGCCCCGGTGGAGAACCGCCGGGTGATGGCCCGGGCCGGCTCCACCTGGTCGAGCGGGATCGGGGGCCGCTGCGGCACCAGTTCCAGCAGGTCGTGCAGCTCGGTCGGCGGGCGGGAGTTCACCAGTTCGGCGAACCGCTCGTAGTGCTCGTCGGACCCGTCCCGGATGGCCGTCTGCAACAGGTGGGCGGCCTTGAACTCGTTGAGGGCCTTCACCACCGGGTCGTTGTGGGTGTGGTACTCGGCGCCCGGCTTCTTGAGGGCCCGGTAGTAGCCGCCGTCGCCCAGCCGGCTGTTCTCGGGGCGGTGGCGCTCCAGGGCGTCCTCGCCCAGCTCGGCCCAGCCGATGCCGCCGACCACCGACGGCGTGCCCGCGAAGCAGACGTCGACGACCTCGGGCCCCAGTCCGATGACCTCGAAGATCTGGGCGCCGCGGTAGGAGTCCACCGTCGAGATGCCCATCTTGGACATCACCTTGAGCACCCCGTCCTCCATGGCGGACTGGAGGCGCTGCTGGGCCTCGGGGCCGGACAGCTCGGTGTCGGGGTTCTCGTCGGCCTCGTGGGCGACCGTCTCCAACGCCAGGCCGGGGCAGATGGCGTCGGCCCCGTAGCCCAGCAGGCAGGCGATGTAGTGGACGTCGCGGGCCTCGTCGGCGGAGACGATGAGGCTGCTGTTCATGCGCAGCCCCTCGGCCGTCAGGCGGTGGTGGACGGCGCCCACCGCCAGCAGGGCCGGCACCGGCACCCGGTCGCCAGCCACGTTGCCGTCGTCGATGATGAGGAGGCCGGCGCCCTTGCGGACCGCGGCCACGGCCGTGTTGCACAGCCCGTCGATCGCCGCCCGCAGGCCCCCCGCCCCCTCGGTCACGGCGAAGGCGGCGTCGAGGTGGGCGCACCCGTAGCCCCCGCAGTCGCCCTTGAGCAGGTCGACGATCATCGACGGGTACACGAAGAACGAGCGCAGGGCCAGCAGCTGGGAAGCCTCCGGACCCTCGGTGAGGATGGGGTGGCGCGGGCCGAGAAGGGTGTTCAGGCTCATGACGAGCCGCTCCCGCAGGTGGTCGATGGGCGGGTTGGTGACCTGGGCGAACCGCTGGCGCAGGTAGTGGTGGATCGACCGGGGGCGCCCGGCCAGGTGCGGCAACGGCGAGTCGTCGCCCATGGAGTACGTCGGCTCCTTGGCGTCGTTGGCCATGGCCCGCAGCACCATGGCCAGCTCCTCGCGGGAATAGCCGAACATCGACTGGCGCCGCTCCAGGGTCTCGGCGTCCGACGTCTGGACGATGGGCCGGCCCCGGGAGATCTGGCGCACGCCGTCGGCCGCCCAGCGGGCGTAGGGGCCGGCGGCGGCCAGCCGGTCCTTGCAGTCGCGGTCGTTGAGGAACCCACGGCTCGGGTCGACGAACAGCATCTGGCCGGGGCCGAGCCGGCCCCGGCGCACCTGGCCGTGGCCCGACACGTCGATGGCGCCCGCCTCCGAGCAAACCGCCACCAGCCCGTCGTCGCAGACCGAGTAGCGGAGGGGGCGCAGGCCGTTGCGGTCGAGGGCGGCGCCCACGCCCAGCCCGTCGGTGAAGACGAGGCCGGCGGGACCGTCCCACGGCTCCATGAGCGAGGCGTGGTAGCGGTAGAAGCCCCGGACGGCGGGGTCGATGTCGCGCTCGCCTTCCCAGGCCTCGGGCACGGTCATGGCCACGGCGTGGCGGACATCGCGCCCGGCGCGTGTGAGGAGTTCGATGACCGAGTCGAGGTTGCCGGAGTCGGAGTCTTTGGGGTCGACGACGGGGTGGAACAGCGCTTCGTCGCCCAGGCCGGCGGCCTCGGCGCCGAGGACGGCCCGGGCCCGCATGCGGTTGACGTTCCCGGCCAGGGCGTTGATCTCGCCGTTGTGGCAGAGCATCCGGAAGGGCTGGGCCCGCTCCCACGTGGGCAGCGTGTTGGTGGAAAACCGCTGGTGGAAGACGGCGAACGGCGCCTCGAAGCGCTCGTCGGCCAGGTCGAGGAAATAGTCGGCCAGGTGGTTGGCCACCACCAGGCCCTTGTAGACGACGAGCCGGAACGAGCACGAGGCGACGTAGGTGCCGGTCGTCGTGGCCGAGATGCGGCGCCTCATGCGGAACGCGGCCTTCTCGGCGGCGGCGTCGCGGGCGGAGGTGCCCTCGGGCGCCCGCAGCACGGCCTGGACGAACCGGGGCTTGCTGCTGCGGGCTACGTCACCGAGGACCGCGTCGTCGGTCGGCGGCGTGCGCCACTCGGCGATGGCGATGCCCTCGGCCGCGGCGGCCGCCTCGACCTCGGCCCGGGGGTCGTCACCCCGGAGGTACAGCATGGCCAGCCCAGCCCCCTCGCCGAAGACGGCACCCGGGATGGGTACGAGCAGGCCCGAGCCGTCCGACGAACGGGCGTCGGCAGCCAGGGCGCCCCGATGGATGACGCACGCCAGCCCCCCGAGGGCGGTGGCGACGATCTCGCGGGACGAGCGGCCGCGGGCATCGGCGACGAATCCGATGCCGCAAGCGTCGAGCTCACGGGCCATGGGCAGGCCTACCTCGCAGTCGGGTCAGGGCGCGAAACGCAAGAAGATGTGAGCTTGCGTCACCGGCGGGCTTCCTCGTCGAAGAGGCCACGCTGCCTACTCCGGTGTCGTGAGGAAGACTACCGTGCCCGGACAGCCGCCTGCGTGGCCGAACGCCGTGACCGCCTTGCGTGGCCGGCGGGCTGGTGACGGGGCAAGGCTACGGAGAGTGGCGGTAAAGCTCCGGAACGTCCCGGCCGACAAGGGGGTGTGCCGCCGACAGACCGCCGCCTCCACCCAGACGCCTCGCCCTGGCGTTTGTGGCGGGAGTCGTCGTACCCGGCGGCGGGGGGTGGGGTCGGCCGCCCCAACGCCATCACAGGCGGCCGGCTCCACCACCGTTGCGAGGTCGGCGCCGCGGCCGTCGCGGCCACGCCGGGGACTCCCGCCGACGACCCCGCCCGCGGCCTCGACTACTTGGGGCGGCGCAGGACGGGTGCCGCCGAACGGTGCCGAGGCCGGTTCCAGACGGTGCCCAACCTGGTGGTGGCCAAGGTCGGCGCCGACGGGAAGGTCAACCTCTTCAACCTGACCGGATCAACCCACGTGGTCGCCGACGTCGCCGGCTGGTTCTGAGAAGGCCCTCTACGGCCAGGACTTGCCGGTGGACGAGAGGGTGCGGCGGTGCTCGCCCAGCGCCCACGAACGGCGCCAGGCACCGGTGCCTGGGCCGGTCAGCGGCGGCGTCGTGCCCGTCGCGGCTCGGCGGCGGGCCGTCCACCAGTCGGTGGCGGCCTCGTCGGCCAGGGTGGCGACGGCCGTCTCGACCCGTGCCGACAGCCGCCTCGTGTCCTCGCCCGGCGCCGGGTAGAGGGGCGTGCCGAACGTCACCTGCACGCCCGGGCCCTCCCCGAAGGGGCCCCCGACCGGCGTCGGGTACTTGGCCCCCTTCTTCATGACCCGCCGGGTGCCCTCGACGTGCACCGGCACCACCGGGACCTGGCAGCGGATGGCCAGATAGGCCGCCCCCGCCCGGAACTCCCGCGCCCAGCCGTCGGGCGTGCGTCCCCCTTCGGGGAAGATGACCAGGTTCCAGCGGTCGTCCAGAAGGGCCGCGACCTCGTCGCCCGACCGGCGGTTGATGCGGAACCGCTCGATGGGGATGGCGGCGATGGTCAGGGCCGAGAACGCCCCCATGGCCCGGCTGGCGAAGAAGTAGTCCGCTCCCGCGGCGACCACGGTGCGGTGGCGGAACCGTTCCGGGAGCGAGGTCAGGAGCAGGGGGGTGTCGAGGTGGCTGTGGTGGTTGGCGGCGAAGATGGCGGGGCCGTCGAGGTGCTCGATGCGGTCGCGCCCGTGGACCGTGGGCGAGCCGAGGAGGTGCACCATGGGCTTGGTGACGTTCTCGATGATCACCGCCCTCGCCAGGCGGGCCGGGTACTTCCGGGCCCAGGCCGTGTCGTAGTCGAGCCCCGTCCTCCTCTCGACGGGCGGGCGGGGCACCGTCGAGGGCCACGTCGGCGGCCCGAACGGAAAGCGCGGCCGTACCGCCGACCTGAGGCCCAGTCCCACCCGTCAGCCGCCGTTCACGTCGGCGATCATCAGCGGCGGGGCGTGCAGGTGGATGATCGAGGGGTCGCGGCCGACCACGTCCTCGGCCATCTCCAGGGCGTCGCGCAGGGTCGAGGCGGGCTTGAAGCCGAGGCGGCGCACGGCCTTGGAGTCGCCGCCCACGATGATGACCCCGCCCGGCGCCAGGTGTTGCAACGCGTGGGCGCCCCAGTACCACATGTAGAACGGGTGGACGCCGTGGTAGGCGTAGCTCGTCCGGTACAGGTGGATGTACCAGGGGTCGGTGGCGAAGTCCTCCTCGAACTTGGCCTCGATCTCGACCGGGTCGGTCGTCTCGGTGAGGACCTGCTCGAAGAAGTCAAGGTAGCTGGGGTGGTGGACGGGGTGGAACTCCCACGGCGTCGGGTGGTGCATGATCAGCACGCCCCCTTGCCGCACGAGGGGTCGGCCGCGGTAGAGGTTGAAGAAGTACCCGAGCCCCAGGCACATGACGAGGATCGGGTTCATGATCGAGTTCACGTTGTAGGGGCAGATGTAGGGCAGCCCCATCGTGAGGATGTCGGTCTGACCTTCGACCGGCACCAGCTGCGACCGGTAGATGTGCTCGGTGGTGGAGGCGTGGACCGCCTCGACCTCGCCGGCCTGCACCGAGCTCATGGCGTGGGGCGAGAGGATCTTCTGGAAGATCTGGCGGGCCGCCTTGCGGGGCATGCGCTCGAGCCCCGACGCCGCCGCCAGGTAGGCGGCCCGGTCGCGGGGCGACCACTCCCACTCGCGCCGCTGGAGGAAGTCGAACGGCTTCGGGAACGTGTTGTTGTTGAGGGTGGTCTCGATCTGGAAGATCGGTGGGCCCTCCCGGGCCAGCAGCCGGCCCATCCGCCAGTTCGACGAGTGCAGCGCACTGCGGTGCTGGTCCATGAACGACCGGCTGTGCTGCATCGTCCGCACGTTGTGGTGGTGCTTGAGGCTCGGGTAGCCGGCCAGGCCGGTGGCCACGCTCTTGTGGCCGCCGTCCATCGCCACCAGGTTGATGTTGACGTAGACGAGCAGGTCCGACGTCGCCGCCCGCTTGTTGATCTCGACCCGCTCGCCCTCTTCGGTGTGGCCGATGAGCGCCATGCCGTCGGGGTCTTCGGCGCCGTGGTTGTAGAGGAGACCGTGGGGCGCGAAGGCGTCGAACACCCGCTTGCCCACGGCGTGCTTGAGCTCGGGGTTGGTCATGCGGCGGTGCAGCGCGGTGGCCGAGATGAGCTCGACGTCGTCGACACCCGCCGCGGCGGCCAGGTCGAGGACCGCTTCGATGACGCGCTGGCGGTTGTCGGGGCCCTTCATCGGCGGCAGCGGCAGCGAGATGTCGTCGAAGGCGATCGTGAGCCGCATCCCGGGCCGCAGGTAGGCCGGCAGCGGGTCCATCCCCAGTGGCTCGAGGAGCGCCCGGCGGACGGCGGCGTCGGGGTCGGGCAGCGCCTTGGTGGGCTCGGGCGGGTAGATCACCCGCGAGCCGATCGGTAGCCGCTCCAGGCTGAAGCCCTCCCCATGATGGAAGAGGACGGGCGGGGTCGAGCGGTCGACCTCGAGGACGTAACCCGGGCGGCTCAAGTCCGCTTCTCCTTGTGCGACGGTGCTTTCTGCACCTGGGGTTCGAAGACGATCTTCACCGCTCCCCGGGAGCCGGCGGTGGCGGCGTGCTCGATGGCTTCCCGGTAGCGCTCCAGCGGATAGCGGGCTGATACCAGGCGGCCCAGCTCGGCGGCGGCCGACAGCTCGAAGGCGAGGTCGAACGTGCGGGCCCCCCGGCCATCGGGCAGTTCCTCGGAGCCGTAGGCGTAGGCGCCGACGAGCTCGATCTCCCGCTGCCACAAGGGCGCCAGGTCGAGCCGCTCGGGGCCCGGCATGCCGACGAGCACGACCCGTCCGCCGGGCCGGGTGATGGCCAGCGCCTCGTGGATCGAGGCGGCGTTGCCCACACAGTCGAGGACGACGTCCGCGCCACCGGACAGCCGCTCCCCCACCACCTGGCAGCGGGCCGCCCGGCGCACCGCCCGCTTCACCTCACCGGGCGCCACCGCGATATCGGCACCGAGCCGGCGGGCTTCCCGTTGCTGATCGGGATGCTTGGCCCCGGCGATGATCGTGCCAGGGAGGGCGAAGCGCCGCAGCGCGGCCACCACGCACAACCCGAGCGTGCCGGCGCCGAGCACGGCCACGAGCGCGCCGCCGGGCACCTCGGCCCGCAGCGCGGCGTGCACGGCGCAGGCGGCCGGCTCCACCATCACCGCCCCCTCGTCGGACAGGGCCTCGGGTACCCGGTGGATCTGGCTGGAATGCGCCACCAGCGCCGTCGACCAGCCGCCGCCGGTGTCGGCGCAGTAGCCCGTCTGCAGGCCGGGCTTGAGATGCCCGAGCGTGAGGTGCTCACAGCGGCCCAGTGACCCCCCGGAACAGGCGGGGCACGGCGGCGTGATATCGCGGGCGGCGCAACCCAACACCGGTTCGACCACCACGCGGACGCCGTCCTCGGTGGTGCCGACGATCTCGTGGCCCGGTACGAACGGGAAACTCACGATGGGCTCGAAGTAGCGGGACGACTTTCCCGCCACGGTGGCCAGATCCGACCCGCAGATCCCGGCCAGGATCGGCTGCACCCGCTGCCAGCCCGGCCCGGGCTGGCGAGGGTCGGGCGCTTCGACGAGCGCCAGCGGACCCACCCGCGCTCCCCCGCCGGGCGCCATCGACCCGGCGACCCGCGCTGCGGCGAACCGCGGCAGGGAGCGGGAGAAACGCAGGGCCTTCATGATCGGCCCTTCACGGCCGGGCTCCCATGGGCAGCAACGGCCGGGGGCCGCCGGGGGCCTTGGACCAGTGCTCGACGTGCCAGCCGCGCCGCCGCGCGATGGTGGCCAGCTTCGGTTCGGGGTTCACCGCCACCGGGAAGCCGACCGACTCCAGCATCGGGAGGTCGGAGGCCGAGTCGGCGTACGCCACCGCGTCGCTCAACACCAGATCGTTGGCATCGGCGAACTGGACCAGGAGCAGGGCCCGGGCCTCGCCCGTCGGCGGCACC
>JBOGID010000523.1:0-3303 GCA_050742295.1 Acidimicrobiales bacterium
GCGGTGGTGGCGGCCTGGTTCCCACCAGGGCCGCCACCGATCACGACCAGCCGGACGGGGCGAACAGTCAAGGCTTCAACCGTACCGGCCTCGCGGGCCGGATCCGGCTATTGCCAGATGTGGTAGGTCAGGTTGTCCGTTCCACGGGTGAACACGTCGAAGCGGCTTGGGCCACGGGCCGTCGCTCCGGGGCCGCTCTGCCACGTGTCGGTCGGGCGGACGAGGCGGACCCAGGTGCCCCACCCGCCGCTACCGAACGGCAAGGCGTACACACCGTTGTCGGTGCCCCGGGCGAAGATCAGCAGGTTGCCGGGCTCCCAGGACGCCGCCTCGGGCTCGGACACCATGGCGCCGCTGCCGAGGGCCTTCCCGTCGACGGGCTTGAACCAGCCCGTCCACCCCGTGCCGTCGTAGAACTTCTGCCACAGCTGGTTGTCGGTGCCACGGGCGAACAGGTCGAGGCGCTCCGAGTCGCCCCAGGCCACGGCCGCGGGGTCGACCCGCTCGGCGCTGGTGCCCGAGATGCCGGGTTCAGGCTTGCCCTGGTAGATCCAGTTGGAGTTCCACCCCACCTCGGGCCCGTCGTAGAAGTGCTCGTAGACGTCGCCGTCAACGTTGATCACGTACACGTTGAGGCGGTTGAAGCCGCGGGTCGACAGTTCGGGGCTGGCCGTCAGTGTGCCGTCCTCGCCGAAGGGCTTCAGCCAGCCGAACCACGTGGCGCCGCTGTCGTTGGAGAAGTTCTGCCACAGCTTGTTGTCCGAGCCGCGGACGAACACGTCCAGCCGGCCGACACCCCAGGAGGCGAAGGCCGGGTTGCCGACGGCCCCGCCCGGAGGCCCGCCCAGGCTTGCGTAGGCCGTGAAGGGGTTCCCGGGGAGCTCGAAGGACCAGTGGATCGTGCCGTCGCTGGCCTTGACCACCACGTCGACCCGCTCGCTGCCGCGCACCGCTGCCGTGTCGGGGCTGGAGGTGTCGATGCCCTCAGGCCGGATCGCCTGGGGGCCGAACCCGGGCCCGGTGGGCGGGAGCGTCGTCGTGGTCGTCGTCGAGGTCGACGTGGTCGAGGTGCTCGACGTCGAGCTGGTCGACGTGCTGCTGGTGGACGAGGTCGAGGTCGACGTCGTGGTGGACGTGGCGTTGTCGTTCCACGTCACCGCCAGCTGGCTGACGTAGTTGTTGTTGAGGGCGAAGAAGAAGATGTTGTCCGAGGACGCCACCGGGCTCGCCGTCCCGCCCGTGTTGAGGGTGGCGACGACCGCGGTCACGGCCGCGCCGCCCACGGGCGTAACCCGGAAGGCCTGGGCCTGGCTGCTGCCCGACAGCAGTTCCACGGTCACCCCCACCCCGCTGGGCGGCGCCGGGGCGGTCACCGGCGTGCCACAGACCGTCGCCGACGTGCAGGTCATGGTGGTGGTGAACGTCGCGGCGGACGCCGCCCCGGGGAGCAGCATCACCACCCCGATGGCGCTCAGGGATGCGACGAGTACGGCCAGCCGCCGGCTACGCATTGCGTTCCTCCTTGTGTCCGATCCAGATCCGCGGCGCGGCTGGACCACCGATGGGTCGCGCATTGCGTCGGCCTCGCACGGGGGAAGGCGTGCTGCTCCGCCCCTCGCCGCGGTGCCGGCTTCGCTGAATGGTCACAGCGCCGGTCCTCCTCGGTTTGGTCTCGCCACGTAGCCTAGGCGCGTGGCTGACACGTTTGCTCATCAGCCTCATGAACGTTGTTCGGGCGTGTTTGGTTTACTTTCGTGAGATCTCAACCCTGAGGTAGAGGGTGAGGTTAAGGGTTCTCAGAGGGTTGAGACCAGGAGGACGGCGGCTGCGGCACCCGCCTGGACGCCGACTGCGGCCCGGCGCGACGGCGAGTCCCACGCCCGGAGCCGCTGGTGCAGCCGGCGGAGCTGGTCGGGGCCGCGCACCCGGGCGGCGGCCAGGATCGTGGCCCCCCGGACGACGCCGAACGTCAGCCCGATGGCCAATCCTCCGGGAACCGAAGCCACCAGGACGGCGGCCGTGAGAACCAGGTAGACGGTGAACGTGCTGACCACCGTGACCACGCCGAGGCCGAGCTGGAACCCGTAGCCGGCGCCGTACACCCAGCCCCGATAGCGGTCGAGCCACTGCTCGTTGACCTGGCGGTGGATGGTCGGGACCGACAGGCCGCCCAGGCGGAGATCGAGGGTGGCCCCGGCGACGGCGAGGGCCACGAACAGGGCCGTGACCCACCCCCGGGGCGGGTCGAGCCAGCTGCCCACCAGGCCCAGGGCGGCGCCCGCGAGGGCGGCGGCTGCCACCGTCGCCACCAGGTAGGCAGTGACCGTGATCCCCCATCGTTGGCGTCGTCCCTGCTCCCCGAGCGGGTGGATGCTGGCCAGCATCGACTCGCCTCAGGGGGACCACGTGGACCGCAGGCCGGCGATGGTCGCCACCGCGATCCCGGCAGCGAGGACGGCGGTCACGTGGCCCCCTCGTCCTCGTCGTCGGCCGGCCGGCCCGGGTAGAGGCGCGGGTCCCCGGGCCGGATGCCGGCGGCCAGGAGCCGGCGGTCGACGTCCGCCTCCTGCTCGGCCACGCTCTGGCGGGCGGAGCGGCGAGACCGGACAAGGTGGTCGTCCCCGGTGGCCTGCCGCAGCAGGGAGCTGACCTGGGACCAGGTGGCGCCCGCCCCCTGGCCCACGATCTCGCCCGTCGGCCCGTCCACGTGGATGAAGTACGGAGTGGCGGGCACGCCGTAGTCCCTCCAGGCCTCGGTGGACATCACCACGGGGTGGTCGTCAGGGGCCAGGCGGTCGATGCCACCGGCGTCCTCCTCGGCCATGGCCCTGGTGACGATGACCAGGCGCGTGCCGGCCGGGAGCTCGAGCGCTTCGGGCGCGCCGGCGAACGCCCGCCAGAACTCAGCGCACGTCGAGCACGAGCTGGACAGAAATGCGACCAGCGTGTCCTCACCGTCGGTGCGCACGCCCACCTGGACGGGCTCGCCCCTGGGGGACGTCCCGATGAGGTCGACGGCCGCGGTGGCCGTGGCTATGGCCGTGGCCGGCCGTCGGGGGCGGGGCGTCCCGATCGAGACGGGCTGGTCTCGCGGCCCGGTGCCCGGGCCGTCGGGGTCGACCCCGGCTCCGAGGCGGTGGAGGGAGCGGAGGATCTCGGCGTGGCTCCGCAGGAGGCCCCAGACCAGCACCGCGAGCAGGGCCAGGGCCACGGCCTGGACGACGAGCAGGGCCGCCATCGCCGTCAGCCCTCCTCGTCGCTGCCCCGCTCGGCTTCCCGCTCCAGCCGGCGCTGTTCCCGTTC
>JBOGID010000524.1:0-12533 GCA_050742295.1 Acidimicrobiales bacterium
CCGCGGCCGACGCCGGCTGTCGGTGCAGCTCGTCGGGGTTCATGGCCCGCAGGGCGACCACCGTCGCCACGTACGACAGCCCGTTGAACAGGAAGCACAGGGCCACGCCCACCGATGCGATGAGCACGCCCGCCACCGCCGGCCCGATCAGCCGCCCGCTGTTGAACACGGCGCTGTTGAGGGCCACGGCGTTGGACACGTGCTCCGGCCCCACCATCTCGCTGGTGAACGACTGGCGCGTGGGCAGGTCGAGGCAGGTGACCAGCCCCAACAGGAAGGCGAGCACGTACACCATCCACAGCGTCACCACGTCCGCCGCCACCAGGGCGAACAGGATCAGGGCCAGCGCCCCCTGGACGACCTGGGTGAACAGCAGCAGCCTGCGCTTGTCGAGGCGGTCGGCCCACAGCCCACCCCACACGCCGAACAGCAGCATGGGCAGGAACTGGAGGGCCACCGTGATCCCGAGGGCCACCCCGCTGTCGGTCAGGCTGAGGACCAGCCAGCTCTGGGCCACCTGCTGCATGGCCGTCCCCGTGACCGAGACCAACTGGCCGATCGTGTACAGCCGGAAGTTCCGGTTCTCGAGCGAGCGGAACGTGGCCGAGCGGGGCCGGCCCTTTCCTACGCCGGTCACTCGTCGCCTTCCAGCAGCCGTTCCAGGACGTCGACGGCCCGCACCAAGGCCGCCTGGTCGGCGGCCGACAGCGACGCCAGCCGGGCGGCCAGGTAGGCGTCGGTGAGGACCCGGTTGCGGATCAGCAGCTGCGAACCCTCCTTGGACGCCTCCACCCGCGACACCCGCCGGTCATTGGGATCGATGTGGCGCACGACCAGGCCCATCTGCTCCAGGGCCGCGATCACCTTGGTCAGCGTGGGCGGGCGGACGTTCTCCACCTGCGACAGCTCGCCCAGCGTCAGCGGACCGAGGCGCGCCACGCTGGACAGGGCCGAGGCCTGGGACGGCGTGAGGTCGCCGCTCGCCTCACGGTGCAGCCGGCGCCGCAGGCGGAACACCACCAACCGCAGCCGGGTGGCGAGGTCGGGGTCGCTGGGCGCAGCCACCGGGGTCGAGGATACCGCTCTCATTCGTTTGCCATACTAACTTTCTGGCGGCCCGTACCGGAGCGAATAGGTTGCGGGGATGGGCGTCCTGAGCGAAGAAGAGGTCCGCGCCGCGCTCGCCGACCTCGAGGGCTGGCGCGTCGAGGGCGACAGCATCGTCCGTGACCTGCAGTTTCCCGACTTCCGGGGCTCGGTGGGGTTCGTGGTCGCCATCGCCTTGGAGGCCGAGTCGGTCGACCACCACCCCGACCTCGACATCCGGTGGAACAAGGTACGGGTGGTGCTGAGCACCCACAGCGAGGGCGGCGTCACGGCCAAGGACATCGACATGGCCCGCGCCGTCCAGCACCTCGCGCCCACGTAGGGGTGCCTCTCCAGAGCGGCATCGTCGGGCCCGTCCCCGACGGCCACGAGCCCGAGGAGTACGACAAGGTCCGCAGGCGGGTGCTGTGGACCATGCCGTACGGCCTCTACGTGGTCGGCAGCAGGGCCGGCGACCGCCGCAACGGCATGACCCTGAACTGGGCCATCCAGGTCAGCTTCGACCCCAAGCTGGTGGCCGTCTCGATCGAGGCGGCGTCGTTCACCCACGGGCTCATCACCGAGGGCAAGGTCTTCAGCCTCAACGTCGTCGACCGGGAGGACCGGGCCATCGTCCGCAAGTTCACCAAGCCCGTGGAGGTGGACGCCGAGGCCCGCACCCTCAACGGCTTCCCGTATCACGACGGACGCACCGGCGCCCCCATCCTCGACCAGGCCGTCGCCTTCGTGGACTGCGAGGTGCGCCAGACCGTCCCCCTCGGGGGCCACTCGCTCTTCCTGGGCGAGGTCGTCGACGCCGGCTTCCAGAAGCCCGAGGAGACCGCGGTCCTCCGCATGGAGGACACCAGAATGAACTACGGCGGTTGAAGGCGGATGCGGCCACCAAGGCCCGGGTAGATGACTGCTGATCTTTGCTTCATCCGCTTCGCGGCTGGGCGGCCGACTACCCGTGACCTGCATGTTTGCGTCCGCCGCCGAGCCGTCGGCCGCCGAAAGAGGGCTTGATCAGCAGTCGTCTAGCCACGTTCAACATTCTCCACGGGCTGTCAGTGGACGACGGCCTCGTTTCCACGGAACGACTGGTGGAGGCGTGCCGGTCCCTCGACGCCGATGTGCTGTGCCTCCAGGAGGTCGATCGGGGCCAGGCCCGATCGGGCGGGGTGGACCAGACGGCCGCCATCGCCGAGGGCCTGGGCGCCGGCACCCGGCGGTTCGAACCGGCCCTCGTAGGCGAGCCCGGGGCCACCTGGCGGGCCGCGACCGACGCCGATAGGGACGCCCACGGCGACGCCGGCAGGCCCGAGCCGGGCTACGGCGTCGGAATCGTCTCCCGCCTGGCGGTCGAGCGCTGGCACGTGCTGCGTCTGAAGGCGGCGCCGGTGAAGTCGCCGGTGGCCGTCCCGGGCGGCAAGGGCCGGTTCATCCTCCTGCCCGACGAGCCCCGGGTCGTCCTGGCCGCCGAGCTGGTGGGCCGCGACCTGGTCGTCGCCACCACCCACCTGTCGTTCGTGCCCGGGTACAACCTGGCCCAGCTGCGCCGGGCCACCCGGTGGCTGGCCGACCTCGGGCGCCCGGCCGTCCTGCTGGGCGACCTCAACGTCCCCGGCCCGTTGCCCCGCTGGGCCACGGGCTGGCGGTCGCTGGCCGGGGCCAAGACCTACCCCGCCGGCCGTCCCTCGCTCCAGGTCGACCACGTCCTCGCGCACGGCGACGTGCCCGAGGTGGCGGGCACCGACGTGCGCCTCCTCCCCCTGTCCGACCACCGTGCCCTCGTCGTGAGCTTCGTGGTCGGAGTGGGTTAGGTTTCAGGCTCATGGCGGTCAAAGCCCTCGACCCCAAGGCCTACGGGTTCCCGACACGCTGCTACGTGTGCGAGCTCGACAACCCCAGCGGCCTGCGCATCCCATTCACCTACGACGACGAGACACGGATCGTGCACGCCCAGTTCACGCTCGGCGCCGAGTACTCGGGCGCCCCCCAGTACGTCCACGGGGGGATCGTGGGTGCCGTCCTCGACGAGGCCATGGCCTGGGCCGCCATCGCGTCGGCCGGGCGGTTCGCGGTCATGCGGGAGGCCACCACCACCTTCGAGCACGGCGTGCTGGTGGGCGTGCTCCACCGGGTGGAGGCCGAGGTCAACACGGCCGGCACCATCCGCATGGAGGCGTCGGCCCGGGTGGTCAACGAGGACGGCAAGCGGTGCGCCCGGGCCCGGGCCCGCATGGTCATCCTGTCCGAGGACGCGGCCAAGCAGGCGATCGGCACGGTCGAGGGCGCATCCACCAAGTTCCTCCGGAGGAGACGGTCATGACGTACGGCACGGGATCGCCGCCGGGTGTGCCTGAGGTCAACGTCGAGGAGCTCGAGGCGGCCGTCGCGGCCGGAGCGCCCGTGGTCGACGTCCGGGAGCACGACGAGTACGCCAGCGGCCACGTGGCCGGGGCCCTGCTGATGCCCATGGCCGAGGTGGTGGCCAGGGTCCACGAGCTGCGCAAGCCGGGGACCTTCTACATCGTGTGTGCCACCGGGGCCCGCAGCGGCCGGGCCGCCCAGTGGTACCGGGCCCAGGGCATCGACGCCCGCAACCTCGGTGGCGGCATGAAGGCCTGGATCGCCGACGGCAAGCCCGTCGTCTACGGCCCTCAGTCTTCCTAAGCCGGCCCCAGCACCACCGCGCCATTGCCGGGCAGGCACCCGGCGAAAAGCTGGCCCTCGCCCCGACCGTCGGCCGCCACCTCGACCGTCCAGCCGCCCTCCACGGGGGTCTCGGCCGGCCCCGGCCCGAAGTTGACCAGCACCGTGCGCCGGTCGCCGCCGTCGGACCACCGCTCGTAGGCCAAGACCTCCGCAGCCAAGCCGTCGAGCAGCCGCAGCCCGCCCCGCCGCAGCGCGGCACTGCCCCGCCTGGCCGTCAGCAGCCTCCGGTACAGGTGCAGGACCGACGCCGGGTCGTCCCGCTCCGTGTCCCAGTTGCGGACGTCGGGGCCGGGCGGCCACGGCAGCCACGCCCCGTCGGCGCCCGCGCCGGCCCACCCGTGCGACGGGGACGCGTCCCACGGGATGGGCGCCCGGCACGGGTCCCGCCCGCCGGGGTCGACCACCCGCTCCGCAGGCACCACCGCGTCCTCCAGCCCCAGCTCCTCGCCGGCGTACAGGAACGGGGTGCCCCGCACCGTCAGCAGCAGCACCGCCGCGGCCCGGGCCTGGGCCTCGCCGCCGTAGCGCGACGCGTGGCGCACGTTGTCGTGGTTGGACAGCGTCCACGTGGGCCAGCCGCCCACCGGGTCGAGCTGGGCCGCCACCCGCTCCAGGGTGGCCCGCCACGCCGCCGCCGTCCACGGCGCGTACAAGGACGTGAAGTCGAAGGCCAGGTGCAGCTCGTCGCCCCGGCCCAGGTAGGGCACGACCTGCTCGGTCGCCAGCAGGTACACCTCGCCCACCATCACCGGGTCCTGCGGGTAGGAGTCGACGAGCCGGCGCAGGTCCCGCAGCAGCGGGTGGGCGTCGGGGTGGTCGTTGGTGGCCGACCGGGGGAGCACCGTGCCCGGCGGGTCGTCGGCCAGGTCGGGGTCCTTGGCCAGCCCCTGCACGACGTCGATCCGGAACCCGTCCACCTCCCGGTCGAGCCAGAACCGCAGCACGCCGTGCATGGCCCCGACCACCTCGGGGTTGCGCCAGTTGAGGTCGGGCTGCCCGGGCAGGAACAGGTGGAGGTACCACTGCCCGCTGGCGTCGTCGAACGTCCATGCGTCCCCCCCGAAGGCGGCCCGCCAGTTGTTGGGCCGGCCTGCGTACCCCGAACGCCGAGATCCGTCGCGCCACACGTACCAGTCCCGCTTCGGGCTGTCCCGGGACGCACGGCTCTCGACGAACCACGGGTGGCGGTCGGACGTGTGGTTGGGGACCCAGTCCACGATCACCCGGAGCCCCCGGGCGTGGGCGTCGGCCACCAGGCCGTCGAAGTCTGCGAGCGTGCCGAACAGCGGATCGACGTCGCAGTAGTCGGCCACGTCGTAGCCGAAGTCGGCCATGGGGGAGGGGTAGAACGGGCAGATCCACACCGCGTCCACGCCCAGCCACGCCAGGTGGTCGAGGCGCCGGCGCAGCCCCTCCAGGTCGCCCACGCCATCGCCGTCGGAGTCGGCGAACGAGCGGGGATAGACCTGGTAGAAGACCGCCTCCTGCCACCACATGGACGCCGATGGTAGAAGGCCCCTGCGTTACGCTGGCCGGGCGATGCCTGGACAGCGCCCCTATTACGAGTTCGAGCACGACGGCGAGAAGAAGACCATCGAGGCCGACACGTGGAGCATGACGGGCGAAGAGATCGTCTTCTCCAAGTGGGTCATCGAGGGCCCCAACCGCCGCGAGGATGAAATCGCCCGGTTCGCGGGCGTCGACTACCGCACGATCAACCGGGTCATCCCGTAGCTGACGTCAGCCGCCGGCGGGCTTGCCGTCCGACCCGGGCGGGCGCAGGTCGACCCGCAGGACCAGGACGCCGTCCTCGACGGCGCCGGTGGCGTCGCCGAGCATGGCAAAGTCCTGGTAGTCGAGCTGCATCTGCTGGAGTATGCGCCTGCGGTCCGCCCCCTCCACCGGCGGCATCCCCCGGTTCTTGACCGCCTTCGCCCGGTCCCGGAACCGCTCGAGCATGGCGTCCACGTCCAACTCGGCCATCCCCGCACGGTAGCCCTACGAGGCCCTTCCCCGCCCCGGCCGGGGGTACACTGAGGCAGTCGTCGCAGACGCTCGAGTCGGGAGCACGGACGTGAAAAAGGGTCGCCATCGCCGCTTCGAGGAAGCGCGTGCCCTGAAGCGCAGCAACGAGGTCACCGTCGAACGGTGCCCCGAGTGCGGTGCCCGCCCCGACGACGACCACGCCTCGTGGTGCCTCTTCGAGGAGGACGAGGCCGGCGACGGGGACGAGGAGGAAGATTAGCGACGGCGGGCGGCGGCCCCGTTGACCCGTACCGTCGGGTGGGGGAGGAACGTGGCGGCCGCGGCCCGGTCGTCCAGGTAGGCGGCCAGGCGGGCGTAGACCTCGGTCCCAACCATGCCCACCAGCTCGTCGGCCATGGCCCGGTAAACGGGCTCCTCGGCCGTGAACGCCTCGGGCGCCTCCGTGCACCACCAGTGGAACTCGGCGCCCCCCGGTCCCCACTGGGCCCGGCCCCACTCCGAGATGACCGACGTCACCCGCCCCTCGCCCTCCTCGCGGTCCTCCCGCCGCAGGGGCAGCTGCCAGCACACGTCGGGCTTGAGGTCCATGGGCCGCTGCCCGGTGGCCAACGCGCACCGGTGCAGGGCGCACCCGGCGCCGCCCGCGAACTCCGGCCGGTTGAGGAAGATGCAGGCGTCGCCCACCATCCGCGTCACCACCTCGCCGCTGCGGTTGGTCTTGAGCACGCCCCGGCGCCGGCCCGCGGCCCGGAACTGCCAGTCCTCCGCGCTCAGGGTGGCGGCCGCCGCCTCGACCCTCGCCGCGTCCTCCTCGCCCGTGAAGTGGGCGCCGTAGGAGCAGCACCCCTGCACCAGTTCGGGGGTGGGCCCCGTCAGCACGCCCTGGCAGCCGTGCCCGAACACGCACGTCCACCGGCTGAGGAGGAACGTCACGTCGAACACCCACGTCCGCTGCTCGTGCGCGTCCTCGAAGGACACCCACTCCCGCTCGGGCGGCGCGGGCGTCACCGGCTTGCGCCGGCCAGTTCGTGCCACAGCTCCCCGGCCGCCAGCAGGCCCTTCCAGAACTGGTCCATGACCATGCGCTCGTTGGGGGCGTGGAACCGGTCGTCGGGCAGGGCCACGCCCAGGTAGAGCACGGGGGCGTCCAGGACCCGCCCCAGGGCCTCCTCCGGCCCGCTGCCGCCGATCCTGGTGAACAGGGGCGCCTTGCCCCATACCCCCTCGATGGCCCGGCACAGGGCGCCCACGGCGGGGTGGTCGACCGGCGTCAGCGCCGGCGCCACGCCCCCCTGGGGCGTCACGTCCACGTCCACCCCCTCGGGCACCATCGTCTCCAGCCACCGCTCGAACTGCCCGGCGACCCGCTCCGGCCGCTGGTCGGGCACCAGCCGGAACGTCACCTTGAACCCGCCCTTGGCCGGCACCACCGTCTTAATCCCGTCCCCCTGGTAGCCCACGTCGATCCCGACTACGTCACACGTGGGACGGGTCCAGATCCGCTCCAGCAGCGACCTTCCCGACTCCCCGTAGAGGCGCTGGACGCCCGCCATCCGCCGCCACGCCTCCTCGTCTACGGGGATGGCGGCCAGCGACGCCTCCTCGCCGGCCGTCAACGCCAGCACGTCGTCGTAGAACCCCGGGATGGCCACCCGTCCGTCGTCGTCGTGCAGGGCCGCCACCATGCGGGCCACCAGGTGGGCCGGGTTGGGCACGGCCCCGCCGAACAGGCCGGAGTGGAGGTCGGAGTCGGCGGTGCGCACCCGCACGTCGTAGGCCACCAGCCCCCGCATGCCCACGCACGTCGTGGGGACGTCAGGTGCCCACATGTCGGTGTCCGACACCACGATGACGTCGCAGGCCAGCCGGTCCGCCTCGGCCGCCAGCAGGGCCTCGAAGTTGGGCGAGCCCACCTCCTCCTCGCCCTCGATGAGGAACTTCACGTTGACGGGCAGCCGTCCCTCGGTGGCCAGCAGCCCCCGCACCGCCTCCACCTGGTAGAGGACCTGCCCCTTGTCGTCCACTGCCCCCCGGGCCCGGCACTCGCCATCGATGTTGTCGCCGACGATGACGGGCTCGAACGGGGGAGAGGTCCACTCGTCGCGGGGATCGACGGGCTGGACGTCGTGGTGGCCGTAGACGAGGGCGGTGGGGGCGTCGGGGCCGGCGTGGAGGTGGTCGCCGTACACGGACGGGCCTCCCGCCGTCTCCAGGAGGATGACGTTCTCCAGCGCGGCGGAGCGCAGCAAGCCGGCCGTCCACTCCGCCGACCGCCGCACGTCGGCTGCGTAGGCGGGCTGGGCCGAGATCGACGGGATGCGCAGCCAGTCCAGCAACGTGGCGACGATCCTGTCGCGCTCGGCGTCGATGTACCCGGCCAACCTGGGAGCCATCAGGCGTGGAGGCTACTTTCGCGGGGTGGAAGACATCGCCGCGGAGCTGGATTCCCTCGCCGAACGGATCCTCGACCTCTCCCTCGACCGGCTGCGTGAGGCCACGGCCAGCGACCCCGAGGAGCGGGACCGGCTGATGGCCGAGGAGAAGCGGCTGACCCGGGCCCGGCGAGCGGTCGAAAAGGCCGCCCACCTGCTGCGTAGCGACGAAAGCGGCGATACCGTCGATCCATGACCGACACCGGTATGCGGGCACCGGACTGGTACCCCGATCCCTACGGCCGCCACGAGCTGCGCTACTGGGACGGCTCGCAGTGGACCGAGCACGTCGCCTCCCACGGCCGCCAGGGCACCGACCCTCCTCCTACCGACGGCTCGTCCCACGTCCCGGTGGTCAACCGGGACACCGACAAGGTCCTGCGTGACGTCGAGAAGGTGGGGGCCGACAAGGCGCCGTACGGCGGCGGCACCCTGTTCACCGAGCCCGTCCTGGTCGTGAACCAGAAGGCCAAGCTCATCGAGGTCAACAACGAGTACGCGATCTACGACCAGAACGGCCGCCAGATCGGCGCCGTCCGCCAGGTGGGCCAGAGCGCGGCCAAGAAGGTGCTGCGGGTACTCACGTCGTTCGACCAGTTCATGACCCACAAGCTCCAGATCGTCGACGCCTCCGGCAACCCGGTGCTGGCCCTGACCAGGCCGGCCAAGGTCTTCAAGTCCCGGGTGGTGGTGGAGGACGGCAGCGGCCAGCCCATCGGCGACATCCTCCAAGAGAACATGGTCGGCAAGATCCACTTCGGGCTCGAGGCGGGCGGCCGCAAGGTCGGTTCCATCAACGGCGAGAACTGGCGGGCCTGGAACTTCAACATCCAGGACGAGACGGGCGCCGAGGTGGCCCGCATCACCAAGACGTGGGAGGGCCTGGCCAAGACCATGTTCACGACCGCCGACAACTACGTCGTGCAGATCCACCGCCAGCTCGACGAACCGCTGCGCAGCCTGGTCGTGGCCGCCGCCGTCGGCGTCGACACCGCCCTCAAGCAGGACGCCCGCGGCCTGGGTTAACGGCCCTGAGCAATACGCAGGATTCCCTCGTTGACCGTCGTGGAGAAGCGCACGGATCCGTCCGAGATGGCGATGGTCGTGGCACCCGCGGAAGCAGTGGAGGCGGAGGCGGAGGCGGAGGCGGTGAGCTCCAGGCCCGTGTAGGTGATGAGCCCGCCCGAGGCGGCGTGGGCCGGCGTGGCCGCCAGCCCAAGGCCAGCGCCCAGGGCCACGGTGGCGGCGAAGGCGGCCTTGGTCGTGCGGCCGAAGCGGCGGGGGGTCGTGCGGGCCATGCTCATGTCGTGCGCTCCTTCTGCGCCGGCCACCTCGCGTGCCGGGATGGAGCCAGCATCGACCGCCGCGGTTAGAACCCACTAACGAACGGCTAACGGCCAGGGGTGCACCGTCCGGCCATCCGCGCGCACGGTCCCGGCGGCGAGATAGTCTGCAAACCCGTGACCAAGCACATTTTCGTCACGGGCGGCGTGGCAAGTTCGCTCGGCAAGGGCATCACCGCGGCGTCCCTCGGACGGCTTCTCAAATCTCGTGGCCTGCGGGTCACCATGCAGAAGCTCGACCCCTACATCAACGTCGACCCGGGGACGATGAACCCCTACCAGCACGGGGAGGTGTTCGTCACCGAGGACGGGGGCGAGACCGACCTCGACCTGGGCCACTACGAGCGGTTCATCGACGAGAACCTCAAGCGGGAGTCCAACGCCACCACCGGCTCGATCTACTCGGCGGTGCTGGCCAAGGAGCGCAAGGGCGACTACCTGGGCGTGACCGTCCAGGTCATCCCCCACATCACCAACGAGATCAAGGCCCGCATCCTGCGGGTCGCCAACGACGACGTCGACGTGGTCATCACCGAGATCGGCGGCACCGTCGGCGACATCGAGATCCTCCCCTACCTGGAGGCGATCCGGCAGTTCCGCAAGGACATCGGCCGCGACAACGTCTGTTACCTGCACGTCACGCTCGTGCCCTACATCGGGCCGTCGGGCGAGCAGAAGACCAAGCCGACCCAGCACTCGGTCACCGAACTGCGCAGCCGCGGCATCCAGCCCGACGTCATCGTGTGCCGGAGCGACCGTCCGATTTCCGACGGGCTGAAGCGCAAGATCTCGCTGCTGTGCGACGTGCCCCAGGAGGCGGTGGTCAGCGCCATCGACGCGTCAAACCTGTACGAGATCCCGCTGGTCCTCCACGACGAGGGGCTCGACGACTACGTCTGCCGGCTGCTGCGGTTCTCCGAGCACCCGGCCCAGCTCGAGGGCTGGCGCGACCTGGTGTCGCGGGTCGAGGCGGCGACCACGCCGGTCAAGATCGGCCTGATCGGGAAGTACGTCATCCTGCCCGACGCCTACCTGTCGGTGGTCGAGGCCCTGCGCCACGGCGGGTACGCCCACGGGGCCCGGGTCGACATCGAGTGGATCCAGGCCGAGGACGTGGAGGGCCTGCTCGCCGCCGGCCGCATGGGCGACCTCGACGGCGTGGTCATCCCCGGCGGCTTCGGGTCGCGGGGCATCGAGGGCAAGATTGCAGCTGCCGGGTATGCGAGGGAGCACAACGTGCCGTGCCTCGGCCTGTGCCTGGGCATGCAGACGATGGTGATCGAGTTCGCCCGCAACGCCCTGGGCCTGGCCGGCGCCAACTCGTCGGAGTTCGACTCGGACACCCCGCACCCCGTCATCGACCTCATGGACGACCAGCGCGAGGTCGTGAACTACGGCGGCACGATGCGCCTGGGCGTCTACCCGGCCCGGCTGACGCCCGGTTCCCAGGTGGCCACGGCCTACGGCGAGCCCTTCGTCTACGAACGCCACCGGCACCGCTACGAGTTCAACCCCCGGTACCGTCGCCGCCTGGAGGAGGCGGGGCTGAAGGCGGTGGGGACGTCGCCCGACGACCGGCTGGTGGAGTTCGTCGAACTGGAGGGCCACCCCTTCTGGGTCGGCACCCAGGCCCACCCCGAGTTCAAGAGCCGCCCCGACCGCCCCCATCCTCTGTTCGCGGCGTTCATGTCCGCCGCCCTCGCCCGCGTCGAGGCCCGTGCGCCCCGGCTGCTCACTCTTGTCGAACCCGCCGTTTCGCAAGCTCGCTGAGCGCATCGTCCACCGGGGCTCGCTGATCTCGGTCGCCGAAGCCGAGTTCGAGGGACCGGACGGCTCGCGCTTCGAGCGCGACGTCGTGCACCACCCCGGTGCGGTGTCGGTCGTGCCGCTGACCGACGACGGCCGCGTGTTGCTCGTCCGCCAGTACCGCGCCGCGGTGGACCGCGACCTGCTGGAGATCCCCGCCGGCAAACGCGACGTCGAGGGCGAGGCGCCGGAACTAACGGCTCACCGGGAACTGGAAGAGGAGGTCGGCGTGCGGGCCGCCTCGCTGGAGCTGCTCGGCGAGTTCTACAACTCCCCAGGCTTCTGCGACGAGCACTCCTACGTGTACCTGGCTCGCGCCCTCACGCCCTGCGCGGTGTCGGCCCAAGGCGTCGAGGAACAGCACATGACCATCGAGGAGCACGCGTTGGACGACGTCCCGGCGCTGATCCGGTCCGCCGACCTCGTCGACGCCAAGTCCATCATCGGGTTGTTGCTCACGCGCCAGGCCCTGCGGCGGACGTGATGGCGCCGGTGTGGTTCTCGAAGGAGGGCGGGGGAGGGATGCGGCCCGTCGCGTGGCAGGGCTGGGTCGCCACGGTGCTCTTTGTGGTCCTCCTGGTCGCCGCCGCCCTGCTCGGTCCGAAGGGCATCCTGGCCGCCGCCGCCCTGACCGCCGCCTACTTCGGCGTGATCGCCCTCACCCGGAGCCGCGACTGAGCACAAAGAGACTCAGACCTCCGTGAGTAGCTGAAGATAGGTGCTTTGACCTGGTCTTTTCTCTGCGGGAGGTATTGCATAATCAGGTCAAGTAGGATAAGCTTCGGGGGTGCACGAGACCGCCGAGGTGAGTCCCCCGGAGCTGGCCGGCATGCCCGGCAGATGGCAGTTGGAGCTGGCGCAGGTCGGGGACCGAAACCGTTGTCAGCTTCGGCCCCAGGGTGTTGTCCCGCATCGGTGCGGGCGACCGGGGGATGCGCAACCTGGCCATGGTGGCCCTCACCCAGGCGGGCACAGCCTCCACGGTGGTGGCGGACCTCTTCGGGGTCAGCCGCGAGCACCTCTCCCGCCTGCGGGGGCGGGTGGCCGAGGACGGCTCGGCCGCCCTGCTGCCCCGCCGGGGCCGGCCCCCCAAGCTGAGCGAGGCCCAGGTGGCCCGTTGCCACGCGATGGCCGACGAGGGCGCCAGCGGGGCCGAGATCGC
>JBOGID010000525.1:0-2368 GCA_050742295.1 Acidimicrobiales bacterium
GGAGCCGACCTGTTCGTCAGCTACCGGGCGGCCACGCCCGACGCCCCGTTCGACGACGACCAGTGGCGCCTCGACGCCAAAGGTGGGCCGTGGAGCGAGGCGCCCGACGAGGAGGCACTGGGGCGCCAGGTGAGGCACTTCGACCCCGACGCCGTGCTGGTCATCTCCTGGGGCGTCGGGGCCTATCGCCGGCTGTCACGATCGCTCCGGGGCCGGACGCTCCGGCTCCTGTGCATGGACAACGCCTGGTTGGGGACGGCAAAGCAGTGGGGCGGCCGGGCCCTGTCCCCCGTCCTCATCCGGCCGACGTACGACGCCGCCTTCCTGTGCGGGGACCGCCAGGCCGACTTCGCCCGCCGCCTCGGGTTCCCCGACGACCGCATCCTGTGGGGCCTGTACACGTGCGACCACCCCACGTTCGCGGCTGTTGCCGCAGCGCGGCCGCCCGACCCGCCTCATGCGTTCCTCTTCGCGGGACGGCTCGTGCCCGAGAAGGGCGTGGACGTCCTGGCCGACGCCTACGCCCGCTACCGGGTGGCGAGTGCCGACCCGTGGCCGCTGGTCGTGTGCGGCACCGGACCGCTCGACGTTGTTCTGGATCGCGTGGCCGGCGTAGAACGGCTCGGCTTCGTCCAGCCCCACGACCTGCCCGACGTCTACGCCCGCACCGGGTGCCTGGTGCTCCCGAGCCGGTTCGAGCCGTGGGGCGTGGCCATCCACGAGGCGACCAGCGCCGGGCTCGCCGTCGTCTGCTCGAGCGCCTGCGGGGCGTCAAGCCGGCTGGTGCTCGACGGGTTCAACGGCGCCGTGATCCCCCCCGGTGACGCCGTCGCCCTGGCCGACGCCCTGGCCCGCATCGCCGCCTCCACCACCGACCGGGCCGCCCTCAGCCGTCACAGCAGCGTCCTGGCCGCTCAGTTCACGCCGCAGCGATGGGCCGGCTACCTGATGGAGCGGGTCATGTGGATCCGCCGCCGCCTGGGCCTCGACGGCGGGTAGCTCCAGCAGAACGACCGCAAAGCTGCAGAGGTGAGCCACGGGCCGGCGGGCGAGCAATCTGGACTTGGCCGCCTCGATCCGGTCCAGTGGTGGGGAAGCGCTTGTAGTACCCGTGGCCGAAGTAGCCCCGGGCGGCGACCACGTCGAACCCCAGGTCCCGGTAGCGCGCCAGGTGGCGCTGGGACGGGCCCCGGCAGAGGTCGTAGTAGGCGGGGAACTTGCCGTGCCGGCCCCGGTCCCGCGGGGCGATGCGATCGAGGGCCGCGCCGGCTGCTTCTCGGGGAGCAGCCGGTTGACGAGGAACGGGAGGGCGTAGAGCACCGGTGAGAGCTGGAGGTAGCGGCCCCCGGGCTCCAGCCACCGGTGGACGTTGCGCAACAGCCCGGCGTCGGACCGTACGTGTTCGGCCGTCATCTTGGTGACGACGAGCGACGCCCGGACTGGCAGCAAGGTTGGGGTCGGTGACATCGCCCGTGACCGCCTCGACCGGCCCCCGGGCCTTGGCCACCTCGTCTGCCGCGGAGTCGACGACCAGGTAGCGCAGTTCGCGGCCTGCGATTCGGGGGTGGCCGCCGAGCAACGGGTTGGCGCCCCCGCCCAGTTCGACCACGGCCGCGCCGGGCGGCAGGTCGGCCACTGCGGCCGCCAGCGTGGCGCCGAAGTCGTCCAGGAAAGCCGCCATGTGGGCTCGACGCGATGGCCGCCCGGTAGGACACACCCGGCCAGTCCTGGAGCGCCTCCCCCGCCATCGGACCGTCCCAGGCGGGCGTCCAATCAAAACGGGGGTTTTGGGGCACGCCACCAGCCTGCATGCCGCGACGAAGACTCACCACTGAGCAACGCTACTGACCGCCCGAAAGGGCTAACAAGTCGTGAGCAGGAACGCGTCATTACAGTAAGAATGTTCTCGCGCGCAGGGCGAAAATGATTGACGACCGCAGTTGGACGTGCGACGCTGCGGCCAGGCGGGCGGTCCGATCGAACGGGCTCCAGAATCGCTGTCGGCGAAGAACGCGACTCAACGGGGGGCGGGAGCATTGGATTGGCGACCAAGGCTGGGGCGCGGTCGCGCTTGTATTGCTGGTGCGGCCATGTCGGTTCTGCCGTTGCTCCTCTCTCTACCCGCGACAGCGGGCTCGGCGAGCGCATCGCGAGAAATACCGGGCGCCGCATTTACGGAGTCAGCAGCCTCCGAGCCCGACAATATCCCCGATGAAGTCCCGCAGTCCGCGCCTCCGGTCGAGGACTCGCTCCCGCTTGAGCTGCCGGAACCCGCGTTGGCCTCGGCCTCGGCGCCCACGTCCCCGGAGGCCGGCCTGGTGAACGCGGGCGGTTCGATCTCGGGCACGGTCGTGGCCGACGGCAGCGG
>JBOGID010000526.1:0-2449 GCA_050742295.1 Acidimicrobiales bacterium
ACTACAACATCTTCTGTGCCGGAAACGTCCAGTTGCCCGACGGCCGGATCGCGTTTTTCGGGGGCCACTACATCGACGGCGACAACGGCATTCGAAAGATCAACATCTTCGATCCCGTGACCGAAACATGGGTCGACCGAGGCATGCCCCCGCTCAAGGAAGCGTATCTGGAAGGCTTCCCCTTCGAAGAGATCCCCGCGGACTTCCCGGATGCCGAGGACGAGAGCACGGGCGACCCGCCGCATCCCTCGGACATGAAGTATCAGCGGTGGTACCCGTCCGCTGCCGTCCTGCCGAACGGCAAGGTCCTGATTCTGTCCGGGACCGATACCGTCTTTACCGCCACCGGCGAGAACGAGGAGAACCATACCACGACGCCCGAGATCTACGATCCGACGACGGACAGCACGATCGCCCTGGAGAACGCCCGGAAGGTGCTTCCAAACTACCCGTTGACCTACGTCGTTCAGACGGGCCCGGGGCTGGACGACTGGAAGGTGGCGGTGACCGGCGAGATGGTCGACGCCGAGGGCAACGTCCTCTCGCCCATACCCGCGGGCCAGGTCCCCGAGATGGAGCAGGCCGTCGGCAGGACGTACTACCTGGACGTACAGGCCGCCCTGGCAGCCGGCGATATTGACGTGCCGGGCGAGAACCATTGGGAGCTCATCGACACGGCTTTGATCACCCATCACAGAGCCGGAGCTGCTCAGTTGTGGGAGCTGGACGACACCGGCTTCGCGAAGGCGCAGAAAGTCGCCGCCTTCGGAGGCAACAACACCAGCGGTCCGGATTTCGCGACGGTCGAGATGGTCGACTATCAGGAGCCAAATCCGCAGTGGCAGAGGCGTGAGGATCTTCTGCTGCCGGTCCAGGACAACTACGCTGCGGTCCTGCCCGACGGCAAGGTGCTGATCGTCGGCGGAGAGGTCGATGGGGACTCGGTCGCCGCGGGTGCGCCGGCGCAGAGCCTTCACTACCAGATGTTCGACCCGAAAACGGGAGACATAAGGGCGCTCGGCGAGTCTCCGGTCCCGCGCCTCGATCACACGACGATGGTCCTCTTGCCCGATGCCAGCGTCCTCGTCGCCGGCAGCGACCGGACCGAGCTCCTGCCCGACGATCTGGTCCCGGGCGTGGAGGCGGACCGGGATACCGGGGTGCCCGTCGCGCAGGTCTACAAGCCTCCCTACCTGTTCGAGGGGCCCCGACCGGTCATCGAGGAAGCGCCGGAGGAGATCGCTTACGGCAGCATCTTCGACCTGCAGGTGGCCGGACCGTCGGGACGGATCGGGTCGGTCGCGCTCGTCATGCCGAGCCCGCAGACCCACAAATGGGACTGGGGCAACCGGTATCTCGAGCTGGCCTTCGACAAAGGCGAGGACGGGCGGCTGACGGTCGTGGCGCCGGCGGCGCCGGGCCTTGCCCTTCCGGGCTACTACATGCTGTTCGTCCTGAACCACGCGGGCGTGCCCAGCGAGGCGGAGGTCGTACACTTCAGCGTTCCCGAATGACGGCTCGGGCATAGACGTTCGTTGTCATCTTTCCCGTGGGTTCGATCCCCTCTGGAGGGAGGTCGCCGATGGCCACCACGCTCCCACCTCGGACGGCCGGCGCCGATGCCGCTCCCGCCCCGCCACTCCTCCCCGGCCTCGCCGTCGCCGCCGTCGCCGTCGTGATCGCCGTGGCGGCTGCGGTGGTCCTGCCCGACATCACCACCGCCGGCCGCATGACCGGCACGCCCACCCACTACATGGGCCTGCTCATGGCCAACCAGCCATGGAACCTGCTCATCTTCATGGTGGTGCCGTTCGTGCTCATCTACGGCGGCCTCGTCCCGCCCAAGCTCGGCCTGGTCCCGCCGTCGGTCGAACGGCTGGTCACGCCGGTGCTGGCCGCCTACTACAGCGCCACAGCCGTCTACCTGATCCGCTACGCGGCCTGGCCGCTGACGATGGGCGACGGCTGGCGCGGCCCGGCCGACTGGATCGCTGTCCTCGGCTACATCGCCACCGCCGTGCCCATCCTCGGACTCACCGTCGCCACCTTCACCTCGGCATCCGACCGGGCCCGCAACTGGTGGCTCTACTCGGTCCTCGTGCTCGCCCACGTGGCGATGAGCTTCGGCATGCTCGCCCCGTCCGTGCTCGGCTGGGCCGATTCTGGCCACGCCGTGCACGGGACGTGAACGAAAACGGCGGCAACGAAAGGCCAGCAAGCTCCCCCAAAGGCGCTCCCGAGCCCCGCTGGCCAGCTTAAATCAGGTCGGTGGCGTCTCGCGGATGCACTATCAAGACTACCCGACCGGGTGACCGGATCCGGGCACGGCGCCTCGAGCCAAGGAAGGCGCGGTTCGAGCCTATCGCCGTGACGTCGAACAGAATCGGACGAGTCGGGCCGATGCGACGCGGTTACACTCCTGGATAAAGAACGGGTTAGCCCGGGTCGC
>JBOGID010000527.1:0-8549 GCA_050742295.1 Acidimicrobiales bacterium
GGCTGGGGTCGCCGGACTCCCAGTTGGCCTTCTGGTTGATGATCGTGTCGATCGCGACGGCCGTCTTGCCGGTCTGCCGGTCGCCGATGATCAGCTGACGCTGGCCACGGCCGATCGCGGTCATGGCGTCGATGGCCTTGATGCCGGTCTGCAGCGGTTCCTTCACCGGCTGGCGGTGGACGACGCCCGGCGCCTGCACCTCGAGGCGGCGGTTCTGGGAGGAGTTGATCGGGCCCTTGCCGTCGACGGGCTGACCGAGAGGATTGACGACCCGGCCCAGCAACTCGTCGCCGACGGGGACGGAGAGGATCCGGCCCGTGCCGACCACGTTCTGGCCTTCCTCGATGTGCTCCATCCCGCCCAGGACGACCGAGCCGATGGACTCCTCGTCGAGGTTGAGGGCCAGGCCGAGGGTGCCGCCCTGGAACTCGAGCAGCTCGTTGACCGACGTACTGGGCAGGCCGCTCACGCGGGCGATGCCGTCGCCGACCTCGACGATGCGCCCGACGCGCTGGCGCTCGACGCTGGGCTTGTACTCCTGCAGGTGCCGGCGCAGGACCTCAGCGATCTCGTCCGGGTTGAACTCAAAATCCGAAACAGCCATCTACAGGACCTCGCGGAGTTTTTCGAGACGGTGGCGGACGGAGCCGTCGATGACGGTGTCGCCCACCCGGGCGACGACGCCGCCCATGACCGAGGCGTCGACGATGACCTTCATGTCCACCTGCTTCTTGAGGGCCTTGGAGAGGGCCTCTTCGAGGCGGGAATGCTGGTCCTCGTTGAGCGGGATCGCGGTGCGGACCTCGGCGACCTCACGGCGGCGCTCGGAGGCGGCCCGTTCCACCAGGCGTTCGATGATCGGGACCAGGTAGCGGGCCCGGCCCGCGCCGATGACGAAGGACACAAGGCTGCCCGTCAGGGGCGACGCCTTCTTGCCGAGGATCTCCTCGACAACGGCCTGGCGGAGCTCGGGCGGGATGTCCTGGTCGCTCAGGGTCTCGCGCAGCTTGTCGTTGCGCTTGTACTCCTGGGCGAACTGGAACAGCTCGTCGACGACGCGGTCGAGCATGTCCTCAGCCCGGGCGACCTCCAGAAGGGCGGCGGCGTAGCCGTCGACCCGGTCGTCCGACCCGTTCGAGGCCATGCTCAATTCGCCGCCTCCATCTCCTGGATGAACCGGTCGACCAGGCGGCCGTTTGCCTCGCGGTCGAGGTTCTCCTCGACGACCTTCTCGGCCAGCTGGACGGCCAGCAGCGAGATCGTCGCCCGCAGGTCGGCCATGGAGCGGTTGGCCTGGACCTTGATGTCCTCCATGGCCCGCTGTTTGATCTCGGCTGCCTCGGCCTCGGCCTTGGCCTTCAGGTCCTGGCGGATCTTGTCGGCCGACTGCCGGGCCTCCTCGATGATGCGGGCCGCCTCGTTCTTGGCGTCGGCCAGCTGGCGCTTGTAGTCGCCCAGCACCTTCTGGGCCTCTTCCTTGGCCTTGTCGGCCTCGGCGATGGACCCCTCGATCCGCTTGGAGCGGGCGTCCATGGCCTTCTGGATGGCGGGGAAGCCCTTCTTGTAGATCAGGAAGAGCAGGATCAGGAACGAGATCCCGCCCCAGATGATCTCGTTGGACGCCGGGAGGATGGGGTTGCTGCTCGCCTCCTCGGCGGCGGTCTCCCCATGCTCCTGGGCGGCCATGATCAGTGCTGCGAGCATCGGCGGCCCTCCTACGCGAACTTCAGAAGGATGAAGACGACGAAACCGATCAGGGCAAGGGCCTCGGTGAAGGCGATGCCGAGGAACATGGTGGTGCGCACCATGCCGGCGGCCTCCGGTTGGCGGGCCATGGCGGTGATGGCGTTGCCGACGACGATGCCGATGCCGATGCCCGGGCCGATGGCGGCCGCGCCGTAGCCGATACCGGCGCCGATAGCGCTGAGCCCGTCGACGAACTCGCCGGGTGCGGTCTGTGCCAGCAGATCGAGCAAGGATGCCCTCCTTTGATGTCCGCCCGGTCCTTCCCGGACGGACGGTTCTTCGTTGAAGATCTGGTTTGGTTTAGTGCTCTGGGTGCATGGCGCCGCCGATGTAGACGGCGGCCAGGATCGTGAAGATGAAGGCCTGCAGCGCCGCCACCAGGATCTCGAAGGCGGTGAGCAGGATCAGCATGGCGAACGGCAGGGGCAGGATGACGACCAGGATGCTCTTGGTGAACAGGGCCGCTGACAGGACCGCGAACGTCACCAGCAGCAGGTGGCCGGCGAGCATGTTGGCGAACAGCCGGACGGCCAGCGAGAACGGCCGCACGAAGATCGTCGAGATGAACTCGATCAGGGCCACCAGCGGCAGCAGCCCCTTGGGCACGCCCGGCGGGAACATGACCGACTTGAAGTAGCCGCCCAGGCCCTGGGCCCTGATGCCGACGTAGTTGAAGATGGCCCAGACCAGCAGGGCCATGAACGCGGGCAAGGCCATGCGGGCGTTCACCGGGAACTGGATCCCGGGGATGACCTCCCAGATGTTGGTGACGAAGATGAAGAAGAAGAGGGTGACGAGAAATGGCGTCCACGACAGGCCTGCGGGGCCCATCGTCTGCAGGATGATGTCCTTGCGGACGAACTCCACGCCCGACTCCACGATGTTCTGGACCCCGCTGGGGACGAGGTTGCCGGAGGCGGCCCGCTTGCCCGCCGCCCAGAACAGCCAGTAGACGATAGCCACGCTCGCCCACAGGAGCAGGACGACCTTGTTGACCTCGAAGGGCGTGCCCTCGAACAGGATGCCGCGCCACTCGAGAAGCTCTTCGATGGGCGGGAAGTGCAGGGCGGAGACGATCGGCGTCATACGCGCGGCCCCGCGGGCTTGACGGTCGGGTAGGCGAGCGACAGCGACAAGTGGCGTGCCTCCCAGATGAGCAGCCCCAGGTGCGTGACGATCAGGGTCAGGCCGAGGGGGACGAGCTCCACCCAGGACTGGTCCTTGACCGCCAGCACGGCGACGGTGATGAGCACAAGGCGGACGACGAAGCCGCCGAGGGCGGCGACCATCATGAGGGCGAGGGCGATGCGGGCCGACCAGGCCAGCAGGCTGGCGGCGACCATGTAGTTCACGAGCACGAGGCCGATGGCGAAGGCGGCGGACAGGGCGCCGTCGGTGCCCCAGATGAGGCCGGCGACAAGGACGACGGCGGGCAGCACGGGCAGCGACCGCCGGATCATGTCGAACGCCACCTCGCGCTCCACCGCCGGCCCCGCGCTGGGAGACTGCTGATGAAGCCCTCGTTTCGCGCCCGACGGCTCGGTCATAGCCGACCGGTCACTGTAAACATGCTGGTCAGCGGCCGTCGGGCGCCTCGGCGCGAGGCGCCGACAGCGACAATCAGCAGTCTCCTGGCGGGGGGCGGCAACAGCCGGGGCGCAGAGCGGCGGGCGCTCATGGCTGCCGGGCCTCCGCGGCCTCGGCTACCTCTGCCACCTCGCCGGCGGCCGGCCGGTTGTTCCACGGGCTGGCCTGCTCGAGGGCCTCCATGCGGTAGGCGTAGCCGTACCAGGTGCGCAGGAGCATGCCCACGATGGCGAGCAGGAAGAAGACGGTCAGGAAGATGGGCCGGGTGCCGAGCCAGCCGTCGAGGCCGTAGCCCAATGCGCCGAAGATGACCGGGGTGATGGCAAGCTCCACGGCGCGGGTGAACCCGTCTCCGAAGTTGCGGTAGAGGTCGCCCTTGGCCGTGGTGGCGCGGTTGGCGAGGGCGGTCTGCTGAGTGATCAGCGAGCGTAGCTTGCTGTCCTGCTGGCCCTCGACCCGAGCCTCCAGGAGGCTGCCGTGATTCGCGTTCGGCCCTTGGTGCCGAGGCGGCCGACCTACCCCCCGAGGAGGCTGGTGTCTTTCGCTTTCGACCCTTCTGGTCAAGGTGGCCGACCTGCCTCTGACCAGCACCTTTGCGATGCGGAGCCGCCGCCAGCGGGGCGGTCGGCCACCGAGGCACGGCTTGGACACCAGCCCCCGAGAGGCGCCTTCGGTTGGGGCATCGTCGGCAACCGGGCGGTCGGCCGCCGACCGAGGGCTCTCACACCAGCCTCTCAGATCGGCTCCGGTGCCGTCCATGGTGCCGTCATCCCGCTGCTCCACTGGCCCTTCCCGAGTTTGTGAATCTTCGCGCAATCTAGGCGAACGACTTTGTTCCCGGCAAATTTCGGGGCGCGCCACCCCAAACCCAGGGTTTCAGGAGGCCCTTCGCGGTTTAGGGAGCGGTGCGGCGGCGGCCGCCGTTCTCGTCGGTGGGCGGCACGGCCCGCATTGGGCGGGGGCCGGGGGATCCCGAGGACGGGCGGGCCGGGCGGCGGGGACGGGTGGGACGGGTGGGACGGGTGGGACGGGGAGGCGGCGGCCGCAGGGGCGTGGCCTTGGGCCACACGGCGGCGTCGTCGGCCAGGTCCTTGGTGCGTGGGGGCCGCACCCCGGGGTGGAACAGGGTGAACAGCACCACGGCCAGGGCGCACAGCAGGAAGGGCACGACGGCGTTGCCCTGGTTCGTGTAGGTGGGCACTAGGACGACGCCCGACAGGATGGCCGTCCACACCCACAGGATCAGGACCGACCGGCGGGGGCCGTGGCCCAGGTTCATCAGGCGGTGGTGGAGGTGCTCCTTGTCGGCCTCGGACAGGGCGACGCGCCGCACCGCCCGCCGCACGATGGCGAAGGCGGTGTCCACGAAGGGCACCCCCAGGATGATGAAGGGGATGACCAGCGGGGCGAAGAAGAAGTAGGTCTGGCCGCTGAACTGGTCGGCCGTGCGCCCCCCCACCGAGATGGTGGCGGCCGCCATGAGCAGGCCCAACAGCATGGCGCCCCCGTCGCCCATGAAGACCTTGGCGGGGTGGAAGTTGTGGGGCAGGAAGCCGATCGACAGCCCGCAGGCGATGGCCACGGCCAGAGGGGCGACGGTGGCCGTGTCGAGCAGGCCCACGTCGAGCAGGCGCCAGGAGTAGAAGAAGAAGGCGGCGCCGGCGATGGCCAGCACGCCCGCGGCCAGCCCGTCGAGCCCGTCGATGAGGTTGACGGCGTTGGCCGTGCCCACGACCCACAGCACGGTGATCAGGAAGCTGACATCGGGTGACAGCACGACGAAGTCGGCGAACGGGATGCGGAAGTAGAACATCGTCACGCCGAACCAGGCCAGGACCGACCCGGCCAGCACCTGGCCGGCCACCTTGGCCGGGGCCGACACGTCCCGGACGTCGTCGAGGGCCCCCACGGCCAGGATGACGAGGGCGGCCAGGACCAGGCCGAGGGGCTCGGACGAGTTCTCGAACACCGGTTGCAGGTCGGGCAGCAGGGACGCCACGGCCATGGCCGCCAGGAGCCCGGCCAGCATGGCTATGCCGCCCAGGGTCGGGGTCGGGCGCAGGTGGATCCGGCGCTCGTCGGGCTTCACCACCGCCCCCCACCGGATGGCGAGCCGCCAGACGGGCGGCGTCAGGACCCAGGTGACGAGGGCGGCGACGCCGAACACGACGGCGTAGGACACCAGGACCCGCAACCCGCCTCCCATCCGCGCCTAAGGGTAGGGCGTGAACTTGGAACAGAGGGTTGCGGCTGCTTCGCGCACCTCGGCCAGGACGGGCTCGTCGGCCCGGTGGCGCAGGGCCCGGCCGATGAGCGCCGCGATCTCGGCCATCTCCGCGTCGGCCATGCCCGCGGTGGTGACGGCCGGGGTGCCGATGCGCAGCCCGCTGGTCACGAACGGCGACCGGGGGTCGTTGGGGATCGTGTTCTTGTTCAGCGTGATGCCGGCCCGGTCGAGCACGTCCTGGGCGACCTTGCCGGTCAGGTCGGGGTCGAAGGGGCGCAGGTCGATGAGCATCAGGTGGTTGTCGGTGCCGCCCGACACGATGCGGAACCCCTCGGCGTCGAGGGCCGCGGCCAGGGCCTGGGCGTTGCGCACGATCTGGGCCGCGTACTCCCGGAACGGCGGCTGGAGGGCCTCCCAGAAGGCGACCGCCTTGGCCGCGATGACGTGCATGAGCGGTCCGCCCTGCAGGCCCGGGAACATGGCCTTGTCCACCGCCGCGGCGTGCTCGCTGACGCACACCGCCGCTCCCCCACGTGGGCCGCGCAGGGTCTTGTGGGTCGTGAACGTGACCACGTCGGCGTAGGGGACGGGCGAGGGGTGGGCGCCGCCCGCGACCAGCCCGGCGATGTGGGCGGCGTCGAAGATGAACAGGGCGCCGACCTCGTCGCAGATCTCCCGGAAGGGCTGGGGGTCGATGATCCGCGAGTAGGCGGTGGCGCCGGCCACGATGGCCTTGGGCCGCTCGGCCTGGGCCAGGTCGCGCACCTGGTCGTAGTCGAGGCGCTCGTCGTCCTCCCGCAGGCCGTAGGAGACGAACCGGAACAGCTTGCCTGAGGCGTTGACGGGCGAGCCGTGGGTGAGGTGGCCCCCCTGGTCGAGGCGCATGCCCATGACCGTGTCGCCCGGCTCGAGCAGGGCCAGGTAGACGCCGAGGTTGGCGTTGGCCCCCGAGTGGGGCTGCACGTTGGCGTGTTCGGCCTGGAAGAGGGCCTTGGCCCGGTCGCGGGCCAGGTTCTCGGCGTCGTCGACCACGTAGTTCCCGCCGTAGTAGCGCTTGCCGGGGTAACCCTCGGAGTACTTGTTGGTGAGGACCGAGCCGGTCGCCTCCATCACCGCCCGGGACGTGAAGTTCTCCGAGGCGATGAGCTGGATGGTGGTGTTCTGCCGTTCGACCTCACGGTCGATGATGGCGAACAGTTCCTCGTCGCGCGCTGCTGTCATGGCGTTCGGGTCACGCGGGCCATCATTGCGTTCGGGTCACGCTGGCCATCATTGCGTTCGGGTCACGCAGGCCATCGGCCGGCCGTCCCTTCTTCCTGCTCGATCCCGGCGATGGCGTCGATGCGCCGCTGGTGGCGCCCGCCCTCGAACTCGGCGCCCAGGAAGGCGTCGATGGCGTCGGCCGCCGCCTGGGGACCGGTGACGCGTGCCCCCACGCAGACGATGTTGGCGTCGTTGTGCTGGCGGGCCATCCGGGCCGACGTGGCGTCGTGGACGATGGCGGCCCGGGCGCCCCGCACCTTGTTGGCGGCGATGCCGATGCCGATGCCGGTGCCGCAGATGCACACGCCGTAGTCAGCCTTGCCCGCGACAACGGTGCGGGCCACGAGGGCGCCGTACCCGGGGTAGTCGACGGAGTCCTCCGAGTGGGTCCCCAGGTCGTCCACCTCGTGGCCCGCCTCCCGGAGATGCTCGGCCAGCTCTTCCTTCAGCTGGTAGCCGGCGTGGTCGGACCCGATCGCAAGACGCACTAGGCAGCCTTTCCTTCCCTGGCCCACAGCAGCGAGACGAGGTCGGCGATGAGCCCCTCGAGCTCGCCCACCATGCGCTCGTAGGCGGGACGGGGCTGGCCGATCGGATCGGCCACGTCGTCATCGGTCGAATGGCCCATGAGGCTCGTGGCGGTCCGTCCGGTGTGGGCGTAGGACAGCCACCGATCGAGGGGCTGCCCGGCGTGGCGGCTGCCGACATCGACCCCCCGCCGCACCAGTTCCTTCAGCGTGAACGTGCGGGCGAACACCTCGGGGGCCATGACGACCGCCTCCCGTACGTGCTCGCGGGCCATGGCGATGACCAGGTCGGCTCGCACCAGCAGGTCGCGGGTCATCGTCTGGCTGCGGTGGGCCGACAGGTCGATGCCGCGCCCGGCGAGCACGTCGACGCTGTGAACGCTGGCCCGCTGGCCCAAGTCGAGCAGGCCCGCCGAACGAACGGTCGCCTCGACCCCGGCCGCGGCCAGGCTATGGCGCAGCAGCGCCTCCGCGACAGGCGAGCGGCAGATGTTGCCGGTGCAGAGAAAGAGAACCTCGATGAGGTCGAGTGTAGTGAGGCTGGTTGCGCGGTCTGGCGACTGCGGTCTGAGCCCTCGGTCGCGCCCAACGGCGTGCCTCAGTGCCGACCGGTGGTACAACTATGCTGGTTGGCGGCCGTCGGGCGCCTCGACGCGAAGCGCCGATCGCGAAAGACCGTAGTCGCCGGGGTGCTACGAAACCGGTTCCGCCACCCGCTGGCGGCGCTTGCGGTTGGCCGACACGAGCATCGAGCCGAGCAGGACGGCGACCAGCGCCGCCGCCGCCATGCGCAGGATGTTGGCGCCGGTGAAGGCGATCCCGCTGCGGACCGCCTGCGCCGGGCAGACCACTCCGAAGTTGACGGTGTGCACCACGTTGGCCTGGGCGACGGTCGAGGCGCCGCTGGCCACGACCGTGTTCAGGCCGCAGATGGCCGGGACCTCGACAGGGTCGTCGATCTCGAGCAGGGTCGCGGAGACGATCCGGACCGTCACCGCCACGGTGCCGTCGAGCACAGCGTTCTTGATGCCGACGTCCTGGCCGTTCACCGTCACCGTCACCGGCGTGCCCGCCGTCCATGCGCACGTGGGCGACAGCGTCACGGTGAACGTGGTGCCGACGTTGAAGTTGCCGATGTTGGCAGCGCTGACCGTCGCCGCGCAGGGGCCGGGCGGGTAGCCCGTCTGCGCCGATGCCGA
>JBOGID010000528.1:0-3034 GCA_050742295.1 Acidimicrobiales bacterium
GCCCACAGGTCGGTGGCGCTGGGCGGCCCGATGAACGACCTCTGCACGACTCCCTCGGCGTCCGCCAGCACGATCATGGGGACAGCGTCGACCCCGTAGCGGTCGTGCAGGTCCTTGCGGGCCGACACCTCCACTTCCTGCACGACTACGTCGGCGCTGGCCAGGACGGCCGCCTTGTCCCGAGCCACCCCGCACGAGTCACACGTGGCCGAGGTGAAGACGGCGAGGAGCCACGGCGTGGTCGGCTGGTCGAAGTCGTCGCGGTCGAGCTGGGCAGGGGCGGAGAACGTGGACTGGGTCGGCGGTTGGGGCCGGCGTCGCCGGACGACCATCGCGACCACGGTCGCGATGGCGACCACGATGGCGACGACGACAACCGGTTCCACGATGGAGCATGTTGCCAGTCGGGACGGCGAAGGTCACAGATAGGTGCGAACTGCCGGTATTGACCCGGCCCCGGGTTCGAACGACCATGCCCCCGAGTGCTCTGCACCGGGCGGCGGAAACGGTGGGGGGGCCGACACAGGATGCGCCGGAAGGGAGCGGCGGGACGCTCCCGGTTTCCGGCCGTGCAGTCCTGCGTGGGCTCTCCCACCGGCCCAATTCGCTTCGTGGTTACACGCGCAGCGGGATGCCCGGGCCCATGGCCGTGCCGATGGTGCGGGTCTTGTAGCTGTCGCGCTCGACCACGATGGCGGTGTCCGACGACACCAGCATGGGCGTGGCGCCCGGCCGCACGCTGTTGGCCAGCTTCACGGCCCGCCGCTGCCGGGGCCCGACGACGAGGCCGTCCAGGGACGGCGGGACGTGGGCGGTGCCGTCCAGCACCGTCACCGTGATGCGGGCCGCCCGGGTGCCGGGGTTGTGCAGCACGAGCCACGTCTCGTTGGCGTCGTCGGACTGCCCGGCGGCGACGATCCACCTGGTGGCCGGGACGCGCGCTCCCATGGTGATCGACAGGCCGGTGCGGGGTGCGGGCGAGACGGCGTCGATGGTGCGCTCGACCACCACGTCCACCTCGCCGGTCGAGCGCACGGTCACCGCGTGAGCCACGTTCTTGGGGATGCGGGCCTCGTCGTTGGCGGCCAGCGTGATGCGCGACTCGGGGGGCACGGTGAGCACGATGGGCTCGGCCTCGCCCTGCTCGAGGGCCAGCTCGACCCGCACCTCGGCCTCCTGGGTGGAGGGGTTGAAGATCTGGAACCGCTCCGTCAGCCCGTCGGCGAGGAAGCCTTCGGGGAAGAACCAGGCGTCGCCCGGAGCCGCCGCCCCGAGCCCCACCGACATCCCCTTGCGCCCGGCCGAGCCGTCGAACGTCTGGAGCCGCGACGCCACCAGCCGCCCGGCCCGGGCCGAGATGCGGGTGGCGACTGACTCCCGCCGCTGAACGTGCTCGCCCACGGTGATGGCCGTCATGCCCCGTCCCCGCACCGACAGACCGGTGAGGGCCTGGGGCGTGACCTCGCCCTCCTCGGTGTTGAAGACCAGGTCGACGACAGCGTCCTCGGGGAAGGGGTTGAACAGGGTGATGACCTCGAGGGCGTCGCGGGTGGTGATGCCCTCGGAAAAGAACCAGGTTGTCGACGCCGACGACGCGCAGGGCGTGACCGTCTCGCCCAGCGGCCCCTCGGCCGTCAGTTCCACGGCCGCCTCGCCCCCGTCCAGCTCGACCAGGGCTGACGCGTAGGGCGCCTTGACCACGTCGACGAGGCGGACGACGGCGCGGCCGGTGGCGGGCACCAACAGGTTGAGCTGCTTGGGGTCGCCCTCTGAGGGCACCACCGTCATCGTGCCCGTGAGCGGCTTGGAGGCGGCGTTGGCCACCACCACCGTGCCGTTGGCGGCGGCGTCGGTGTTGGACGTTGCGCCCGTGCAGAACCAGGCCGACGAGCGGGCGCCGGGCCGGGCCGCCATCGGGGTCTGGACTTCGTCGGACACGGCCGGCGCGGGTCGATCGACGCGGCTGTCGACGATCCACGCGCCGACGAGCACGAGCACGATGACGGCGAGGGCGGGGCCGCGGTGCGGTCTCACCGGTAGCCCGCCTCGACCTGGATGGCCCGGCGGCGGAGGCCGAGCAGGGCCCGGAAGGCGAGGGCCCACAGGGCGACCTGCAGGACCAGGAGCCCGTAGCGGACGATCGGCGTCTTGTAGCGCAGCGTGGCTTGTCCCGGGCTGCCGGGCCGGAAGGCGTTGGCCACGCCATAGGCCTCCTGGCGGCCGACGTTGACCCCGCCCACCGAGAGGGCCCAGCGCGACGAGGGCGACTCGGCGACCAGCACCGTGCGGTCGGCCGGGATCTCGCCCTCGTACTTCACGGGCCCGTCGCCGGGGAGCACGGCCGCGCTCCCGCTCACGTCGACACCGGGCCCCAGCTGGGTCGGGATGGGCCCGTTGAGCCGGTCCGGCAGCTGAGCCCGTATCGGCCCCCACGAGGTGTTCTCGTACACGGCGATGCCGGGGTCGGAGGGCAACAGCCGCAGGTCGATCTGGCTCACCAGGGCCCGCCGCAGCAGGTCGGGCACGGGGTAGGTGCCGACATTGGTCCGTCCTGCGGCCAGCTCGACGGGCACGACGACGTAGCGGATGGCCATGGGTGCCAGGAGTCGCCCCAGGCGGGAGGTGTCACCCTGCTCGGCCAGGCGAATGGACCCGGCGATCAGCTCGGTGGCGGGCGCGGTTGAGCCCGGCAGGAGGTCGGTGGCGTCGGGCGCGCCATTGCGGGACGTGGCGTAGGCCAGCCCGTCGGCGATGCGCCAGCCGTCGAGGGGCAGGGCTTCGGGCGCGCCCAGCCACAGCACACGGAAGGCTCCGGCCTGGGCCTCCTGGTCCATCCACGCCAGGGCCCGGGGCACGTCGTCGCGGGGCAGTGCCCACCGGCCGTCGGGGACGCCGCCCAGGACGGGCAGCACCCCGGCGACGAGGGCGGCGCCCGCCACCAGCGACGCCAGCTGGCGCCAGCCGAACCGGTACCCGGGCAGGTCGAGTTCGAATGCGGCGGCGCCCAGGGCGGCGGCTACGGCCAGCCCGAGGG
>JBOGID010000529.1:0-5914 GCA_050742295.1 Acidimicrobiales bacterium
GTCGGGGCCCGCCGCGGGCTTGGCCGGCGACGGCGCCACGGGGACGGCGGCCGCAGGCTCCCGCGCCGGCAGCCGGGCCCCGTGGACGGCGTCGTGGACCGAATCGGCCAGGTAGCGGGCCGACGGACGATCACCCGCGGCGGCGGCCATGGCCAGGTCGGCCAGCCGGCGTAGTGCATCGCCCGCGGCGGTTCGGGTGCGTCCGTTGGCCCGGGCCAAGAGGGCGGCCAGGACGACCCCGAGGCCGAACACGTCGATCGCGGGGTCGAGCACGGCGCTGCCCTCGACCGCGCCGGTGGCCGGACGCTCACCGGCCAAGCCGCCGCAACCCAGGCTGCACAGCACGGGCCGGCCGTCGTCGTCGAGCAGGACGTGGTCGAGCGCCACCGCCCCGTGGACCAACCCCATCTCGTGCAGGTCGGCCAGCGTCGACGCCACCGCGGCCACGACCCCCGCGATCTCGTCGACCTCCAGGGCCCGGCCCGACAAGAGCGACGGCCCCACGAAAGCGGTCTGGAGCACGGGCGCCGGCCCGTCGTCGAACGCCAGCACCTCGACGAGGGCCGGATGGGTGGCGACGTCGAGCAGATCCGCCTCCCGCCGGAGCCGGGCCCCGTCTTCGGGCGTCTCCGCCCGCTTGACGGCCACCCGCCGCCCACGCTCGTCGTCCCGGCACTCCACCTGCATCCGGACCATATTACCACAGACAGATAACTCTAGAAGCTCTTCATGCCATTTCATTGTTCTCAGCAGCCGGCGCCCTCCTGCACGGGGTGGGACGTGGCGGTGGCATCCACCCGGGCCTCGTCGGGGCCGCCTGGGATGGCCGTCGCAAACAGGTAGCGCACGGTTGCCGAGGCCTCGACCCGGAGCGTCCACCGGCAGGCGGCGCCGGCCGGGCGCTGCACCGAGGCGTTCACCTGGAGGCCGTGGTAGCGGTCGGCGTCGACGCTGGCCCGTACCCGCTCCTCGGCGACCCGGGCCACCTCGCTGTCGCTCAGCTCGACCGAGCCCCGCCCGTAGAAGGCGTTGTCGCTCAGGGCCTTGGTGGCGGCGTCGTTGGCGGCGGCCGTCACCGCGCTGGAAAGCTCCCGCTCGCCGAGGAAGGCGATCGACGAGTCCACGGCCACGGCGGCCAGGATGAGGACGACCAAGACGCCGGCCGGGAACAGCAGCAGGACGCTGCCCCGGTCCGCCCTCAACACCCACCCCGGGGCACGCCGCTGCGGTAGGGGTCCACGATCTCGCTGTGGCGGGCGACGGCCACCATCCCGTCGCCGAAGCCACCGACGAAGGGGATCTTGAACGCCGGTAGCTGGTAGCGGGCCTCGAACCGCACCTCGGCGCAGCGCGAGAACTCAGCCTCCAGCGGCGTGACCGTCAGCTTGTCGGGATTGCGGCCCGCGGCCCGGACCGACTCCCGGGCGGCTGCGTCCGCCCGCTCCAGCGGGTCGGCGTCGGGCGGTGCCTCCACATAGGCGCGGGTCGCCTCCCGGGCCGCCGCCGAGACCGTCAGCTTGGCGTCGACGACCGACCAGGCGTTGGCCACCAGCAGGACGCCCACGACGAAGACCAGGAGCCCGAACGGCAGCGCTTCGGCCCCCGCCAGCTGGCCGGCCTCGTCGCACCGCAGCCGCAGCCGCGGCGCCCGCCTCACCGGAACCGTTCCACGCGCAGCCGCACCGTGCGGTCGATCTCTCCGAACGGCAGCACCGTCTTTCCCGGGGTGAGCAGGACCGACGGCACCACTCCCTGCACGCGCAGGACCACGTCCTCGCCCGACGTCCCCGACCAGTCGAAGGTTACGTCGGCACTGAACCGCCCGAGCATCTGGCGGGCCTGGGCCTCGGCCCCGGCGATGGCCGACGTGCCCCCGTCCGACTCCGCCACGATCCGGGCCGCGTCGTAGGCGACCGAGGTCAAGACCGTGGTTGCGTAGAGGTTGAGGATGGCCTGGACGGTGAACAGCAGCATGCCGAGGAACACCACGAACCCGATCCACGTCGAGATCGGCCCGCTTCCCGCCTCGCTGCGGTTCACCCGGCGGCGCACCGCCGCCATGGACTAGTCGCCGATCTTGGCGATCTGGTCGCTGGTCTGGCTGCTGGCGTCGCCCCACAGCTCCTGGATGCCGATCCACATGATCGCCCCGAGGGCCGCCATGATCAGCACAGCGATGGCAGCCGAGATCACTCCTTCGCCCCGCTCGTCGCGGACGGCACGGGCGACCTGGGCCCGCGACCAGCAGTAGGCGTACACAACCGTGTCGGTCATTCGAGAGTTGGTCATTGGGGTTTCGCTCCTTCGGGTGATTTCAGGACTGTGAATAGAGGCGCAGCGCCTCCATGAACGGGACGACGAGGAACAGGACTCCGGGCACGAGGGCGGCGACGGTCACGGGGATCCACACCTGCTGGGACCGGCGCTCGATGGTCTCGACCAGGGCCCGGTGGGAGTCCCGACGGATGGCCCGGGCCTCCTCGGAGACCAACCGGCCGAGGTCGCTGGCCTCACGGTTGAGGGCCAGCACCGGGACCAACCGGGTGAGGGCCTCGACGTCGACCACCTCGGCCCACTCCCGCAGGGCCTCGATCTCGGACAGGCCTTGGCGGATCCGCCCGCAGACCCGCGCCAGGTCGCGCGCCGCCACGCCGTTGCCCCGGGCGGCCAGGCGGTTGAGGGCGGCGCCCAGCGAGAACCCGGCGGCCAGCAGCATGGCCAGCTGCTCGGCCACGACTGGCAGCTCGAGGAACAGCCGCCGCTTCCAGGCCTCCGACGCCGCCGCCAGCCGCTGCTCGAGGAGAAGGAAGGCCAGCAGCGGACCGGACAGGACGAAGATCAGCCCCGCCACCGGCGGCGGACGCACGGCCAGCGTGGCCGCCGCCGCCAGCCCGAACCCGGCCAGGCTCCAGCCCACCTGACGCAACCGGAACGCGGTCACGTCCAGGGGCGAGTGCAGGCGCTCCAGCCGGACCGCCAGTTCCTCGGTGATGCCCAGGGCGCGCGCCACCCGTTCGCCCACGCCGCGCGACAGCGGACCGATGATGTCCCGGACCGACTCAAACGACAGCAGGTGCCGGCGCGGCCGCACCGTCGCCGCCGCGCCGGGCGCGTAGGGGCGCAGCCTGTCGGCCAGCCGCGGCCGGACGAACCACCGCACCTGCGACAGCACGAGCGCCACGCCCGCCCACAGCACGAGCCCCGAGGCCACCGCCAGTCTCACCGGCGGACCATCCCGCAGCCCGGGGCGGCCTGCTCCGATGGCCCGCCGGCAATTGTTGCATTGGAGCTGCGCTCCTCCACTCCGTTCCGCCACTCAGGCGGCACTCCGTTCCGGTGCTCGCTCATCGGAACACCCGTTCCTCGTCGGGCAGGCGCATGATGCGGCCCGACCACAGCCAGCAGGCGATGACCACGCCCACCGCCATGAGGGCCGCAACCTGGCCGGCCGGGGTCTTGAACGCCTCCCGGCCGTTGCCGATGGACAGCCCGGCCAGCGCCATCCCGATGGGGACGATGAGCACGAACCGGCGGGCGAACTTCACCCCGGCCTGACGGGCCTGGGCGTCCTTGCGGCCCTGCAGGTCGGCGACCCGGTCGTCCACCAGGGCGGCCAGACGCTTCTCCAGGTCGGTGCCCCCGATCTCGTGGGCCACGAGCAGAGTCTCGCAGGCGGCATCGGCGGTGGCATCGGCCAGCCGCGCCTTGAGCACGCCGACCGTCCGCCCGAAGTCGGTGGTCAGGAGCCACTCCCGATGGGCGGCCGCGAAGGCGGGACGCATCTCCTCCGGGCCCCGCGCCCCCACCTCGAACAGGGCCTGGGGGATGGACCGGCCCAGCGAGCCCGTCAGCAAAGCCATCTCTTCGATCATCCGGGGCCACGCCTCGGCCGTCGTCGCCCGCCGCCGGCGCCGGCGGGCCCGGTAGGAGACGGCCGGGTAGGTGGCGGCGAAGGCGCCAATGGCCAGCGCCGGCAGGATGCCCCCCAGCAGGGCGAAGGCCAGGGCCGTCACCGCCACGAAGATGAGGCCGGCGGTGGCGAAGAACTGCGACGGGCGCACGCCGTCGAGCCCGGCCTGGGCGAGCCACTGCTGCACGTCATGGCGCCGCCGCAGCCGTCCCCCGACCACGCCCGGCGACACCCCGATACCCCGCCAGCCGAACGCAACCGCTGTGTAGGCGAGGAAGACCCCGTAGGCCCCGAGCAGGCAGAGCGCGAGGCGGATCACGGCACGACCTTCGGTCGAGGTCGGGGGCCCCGCCGCCCGGCCCCGGCCCCGGCCGCTGCGCCCGACCTGCCGGCCCCGCCCGACCCGCCCGCCGTCCGAGCCCCCGAGCCGGCCACCACCCGGGGCCGCTTCACCTCGGCGTCGAGCAGCGCCCGCAGGTCGTAGCCCGCCTCTTCGAGGAACCGGCCCGCCCGCACCGGGAGGTTGCCGGTCCACTGCATCGGCGCATCGCGCCGGGCCCGGGTGAACAGCTCGGTCAGGGTGAACGTCACCGCCTCCCGCCCCGTCTGCAGCTCCTCCACGGCGACGATCTCGCTCACCTTCACCGTCGAGCCGGCTCGTGTGCAGTGCACGACCAGGTCGACGGCCTCGCTCACCAGCGCGCTCAACGCCGACTGCGGCAGCTCGGTTGACGTGTCCGCCAGCTGGCAGATGAACCGCAACCGGGTGAGGGCCTGGCGGGCCGACCCGGCGTGGATTGTCGTAAAGCCTTTCACGCCACTGCTCAAAGTCAGCAATAACGGAAGGGCTTCTCGGTCCCTTACTTCGCCGACAATGGCCACGTCGGGCGCCATGCGTAGGAAGCCGGCGACCAAGCGGCGCAGGTCGACCTCTCGACGGTCGGACCGGGGCGGGCGGGTCTGCATCGACGCTACGTTGGGCAACGGCACGTCGGCCTCGAACACCTCCTCGGCGATCACGACCCGCAGGCCCGGGTCGAGTTCCGCCGCGCAGCACGACAGCAGCGTCGTCTTGCCCGCGCCGGGCGCCCCCGAGAACACGATCGACAGCCGGGCCCGCACGCACGCCCGCAGGAACTCGGCGACCTGGCGGTCGAACATCTCCCGCTCGACCAGTTCGTCCAGTGAACGGAACGCAACGCCCGTGAACTTTCGGATGTTCACCAGGACGTGCCCGTCGCGCCCCACGTCCCCGTGGACGATGTGCAGCCGGGCGCCGGTGTCGAGCTGGGCGTCCTGCAGGCCCTCGGCGGGATCGAGCTTGCGGTGGGACAGGGTGGCGTCGTCGAGGATCTTGGTCAGCGTGCGCACGACGTGCTCGTCGTCGTTGAACACCTCGTCGTGGTACCCGCTACGCCCCAGATGGCGCTTGATGAAGATCAGATCGGGGGCGTTGATCATGATCTCCCAGACGTCGTCGTCGTCGAGGAGGGGCTCCAGGGGGCCGTAGCCGGCCAGGTTGCGGAAGGCCCGCTCGGCCACCACGTCGGGGTCGGACAGGTCGAAGGCCCGCAGCCCCCGCTGGTAGTCGGCCGACCACGCCCGCAGCTCGTCGTCGATGAGGGCCCGGATCTTGGCCTTGCCCACGTCGGTGGTCATCTCGAGGGAGACCTCCTTGGCCCGCGACTGCACACGGCGCTCGATCTCCTGGAGGGGCGACAGCTCGTTCATGAACCGCCGGCGGCCTCCGCCTCACCCGTCCAGCGGCCCAACGACCCGGGGCGGACGGGCACCGGGCCCGACGCCTCCCGCTCGACCCGGGACGCCCGCTCCGCCACCGCCCGCACCGCCCCCGCCAGCGGCGTCGTGAGGGCGGACGGCAGCCTCGCGGCGTCGCGGAACGCCTCCTCGATCCGGCGCTCGGGCAGGAACAGCGGTGACGGCAGGCCGACCGCGGCCGCGGCCTCCCCCTCGTCGCCGGCCTCGCCGGCCCCGGGCAGGAGG
>JBOGID010000530.1:0-3145 GCA_050742295.1 Acidimicrobiales bacterium
TCGTCGTCGTGCAGGCAGGTGGCCGGCGAGTGGGTCTCGGTCAGGCCGTACAGGTCGTACAGCCGCAACTGGGGCATCCGTTCCCGCAGGGCGGCCACCGTCGACAGGGGCACCGGCGAGCCGCCGAAGGCCCCGATCTCCACGTGGGCCAGGTCGGGCCAGCGGAACTCCTCGTTGCGCAACAGCAGCGGCCACAGCGACGGCACGACCATCAGGTAGGTGATACGGCGCTGCCCGATCAGCCGGACGAACTCGCGCGGCACCACCTCCCCCACGGGCACGGACGTCCCGCCCACCAGCATCATGGGAGTGACCTGGGCCACGTGGCCGGTGATGTAGTACAGCGGGAACACGATGGCCGTGCGGTCGTCCGCCGTCAGGTTCAGGGTGCGGACGTAGGCGACGGCCGAGTGCATCGTGCACCGGTGGACGAGCTGGCTGGCCTTGGGCCGCCCCGTCGTGCCGGACGTGTAGATCACGCCGTACACGTCGTCCTCGTCGGGGAACGGGGCGGCGTCGCAGGCCCCCCGCCACGGCCTCCGCCGCCCCGTCAACACGTCGCCGACCGGTCGAGCGCGCTCGGGCGCCAGGCCGGCCCCGGCGGCCGCCTCCTGCACGCCGTCGACGAACTCGGGGTGGGCGAGGGCCAGGGCCGCGCCCGAGTGGCGGAGCATGTACGTCCACTGGGGCGGCTGCAGCCGTGTCGACAGGCCCACGAACAGCAGGCCGGCCCGGGCGCAGGCCCAGATGGCCACCACGATGTCGATCCCGTTGCGCAGGCAGACGGCCAGTCGGTCGCCCCGCCGCAGCCCCTCCTCGGCCAGCCGTTCGACCGCCCCCTCGACCAGTTCGGCCAGCTCGGCGTAGGTCACGTCGCCCTCCGCCGATTCCAGCGCCACCCGGTCGGGGAACAGCCGCACGGCCCGGTCGAGCGCCTCCACGATGGTGCGGACGCGTCCGGCGTAGCAGCGCACCTCCGTTCCCAGCCACCCCTCCAGCACGAGCGACTGCCCCTCGGCGGCCGCACGAGCGGTCAGCACGGGTTGTCGGGCACGCGGGTGGCGGCCACGGCCACCGCCCCCTCCGCACCGGCCAGGCGCCCCAGCCGCCGGTGCACCTCCTTCACCCGTTGGGGATCGGCGGCGTAACACGTGAACGGCCCCCGACGTTCACGCGTGACCAGGCCCGCCTCGAGCAGCACCGACAGGTGGTGGCTCGCCAAGGGCTGCGTCATGTCGCACGCCCGGGCCAGGAACCCGACCGTACGGCGGCCCCGCCGCAGGTGGCGCAGGATCAGGAGCCGGTGGGGCTCGGCCAGGGCAGAAAGCTCGGCGGAGAGGCGCTCGACCTCCCGCAGGGTGATGGCGCTGGTCACGGCCCTGGAGGCTAGCCCGCGGCCCTCATTGACCGATCAACAGATGTTGATCGGTGTCGCCTCGGGCCGCTGGGGCACGCTACGTTCGACCCTTCACTGGGGGACGCATCGCGGACATCGGGGAGCGACCCACGACTATGGCCAGCAACGTTCAGGAGTTGTTCCACGACGAGGCGGCCGACTGTCTGGACGGGGCTGCGCACCTCTCCGATCCCGTCCTTCACGAACGGCTGGTGCGCATCGTGCACCGAGCCCTGCGGGACCTGGCGGGGGTGGGCCTGCCCTTGGACGTCCTCGAGGTCGGCGCGGCCACGGCGGCTCTACCGGTCCAGTCCTCGCCACGGGCGCCCGGGTCACGGCGTCGGAGATATCCCGCCCGTCCCTGCGCCGGCTCGACGAACGCTTCGGCACGATGACCGGTTCACGGGCGTCTTCGACCCCGACGGGAGCCTCGGCGCCGTCGACGGCCGGTTCTCGCTCAACCTCGCCGTCTCGGTGCTCCACCCCATCCGCGACTACCTGGCCTTCGTCGACCTGGTCTGTCGCCGGCTGCGGCCGGGGGGCACGATCGTGACCTTCCACGACCCTCTCTGGTACGCCCGGGTGGGCCGTGCGACACGGGCCGTGGACCGGCTCGGGTACTACCTGTCGCGGGTCCAGCACGGCAACCTGGCCGCGGGGCTGGCCACTCTCTCCCGGCCGGTCAGGGGCGTCCTCGATGAATCCAACCCCGCCGACACGGTCGAGTACCACGTCGTGCGCGACGGCGTCGACGAGGAGGCCATCGCCCGGCTCCTGCGGCCAAGCTTCGAGGTGGTCGAGATCGCCCGGTACTGGTCGAACCAGTCGGCCGTGGGGTTGCGGGTCGGGCGGCGCCTGGGCCTGGCCAACAACTTCGGCGTCGTGGCGCGGGGCTTCGGGTTCGGCGCCGGCCGGTGACGGCCGTCGCCATCACCGGCCTCGGCGCCGTCACGCCCTTCGGCGACGCGGGTGAGACGTGGAAGGGCCTCCTGGCCGGCGAGTCGGCCCTCCAGGCCGCTCCGGCCCGGCTGCAGGCGGCCGGGTGCACCGTCGTGGGGCCGGCGGCCAGCTTCGACCCCTTGCGCTACCTCGGCCGCTACGCCGCCAACCACATGGGCCGCTTCAGCCAGTTCGCGGTGGCCGCGTGCCGCCTGGCCCTGGAGGACGCCGGCGCCGACGTGGGCGACGGCCAGGGCGTCGGGGTGGTCATGCACACCGGCGCGGGCGGGCTGATCGAGGCGGAGGCGGCGGCCGAGGCCGCGGCCCGGCGGCCCCGCCGCGTGAACCCCTACTTCACGCCCATCTACGGGCCCCAGATGGCGGCCTGCGCGCCCTCGATCGAGCTGGGCCTTCGCGGGCCGGTGCTCGGGGGCGTGGGCGCCTGCGCGGCCGGCGTGCTGGCCCTCATCGACGGCGTGCGGCTGGTACAGCACGGCGAGGCCGAGGTCGTGGTGGCGGGCGGCACCGACGCCGCCCTGTCGCCCGTGCTGGTCGGCTCCCTGGCCAACGCCGGGGCCCTGGCGCCCGCCGGAGCCGACCCGGCGACCGCGTGCCGGCCGTTCGACCGGTCCCGCACCGGCATGGTCCCCTCCGAGGGGGCGGCCGCCTTCGTCCTCGAACCGCTGGACCGGGCCCGGGCCCGGGGCGCGACCGTGCTGGCGGTGGTCGCGGGGGGCGGCCGCTCGGCGGACGCCCACCACGTCAGCGCACCCGACCCCACCGGGGCGGGGACGGCGACCGCCCTACGGC
>JBOGID010000531.1:0-2885 GCA_050742295.1 Acidimicrobiales bacterium
CCTCGTCGCGGAGAAGGGCTTGATCGGCGGGACGGCATCGAGTTGGGTGATGACGCGGGGGAGGTCGCCTCGGCTGTCCGCCCGGTGACGGGCGTGACCTAACCCATGTGCCTCGAGCACTTGTTGAGGGGCCTTCCCCGCCGTCTTGCGCGAACGGCGACGACGGCGAACTTCCTCGGACACCGTGTAGCGCTGGCGGATGATGTCGCGGGCTTCGGCGGCGGTGACCGGCGTGCCGTCGACGTCGCGCAGCTGGTAGGGCTTCCCGCTCGACATCACGATCCAGGCGCGCTCGGCGAGCCGGGCGGCGACGACGCACAGCGCCTTCTGGTGGTGGGCGCCTCGCTCCATCTGGGTGAAGTAGATCGCTGCCAGCTGGGGGTCGAGGCGCCGGGCCGTGTTGGCGGACTGCACGAGCTGGTCGCGCAGCCGACGGGGCCCGGCCTTGGACATCGCCCCGCCCTTGCGGTCGCTGTTGCCGGTCTCCGACGCCCGTGGGGTGAGCCCGGTGAAGCGCTTGAAGGAAGCCGTGCCCCCGAAGCGCGAGGGCTCGCCCATCGTCGACACGATCACCGGGCCGCCGATCTCGGCCACGCCGGGGAGCGTGCGGGCGAGCCCGTCGGGGTCGACGACCCGGTAGGCGAGTTCGCGCTGGCGGGCGTGGGCGTCGCGCTCGGCCACCAGGGCACGGATGAGGCGGGCCTCGGTCGCCATCTCGGCCGCCAGGTCCTCGAAGGGCACGGCCGGGTCGGCGCCGTAGAGCTCCAGCGCCAGCTCGGCCACCCGGCGCCAGGCGTCGGCGCGCGTCTCGCCGTGGTGGCCCCGTGACGCCTTGGTGATGAGCGACAACAGGCGCGTTCGCCCAGCTCGCAGGAGCTGGCGGGGGTCGCCGTAGCGCTCCAGCACGGCGATGTCGGCCACGCCGAGTTCGCCTGTCACTGCGAGGTCGATCATCGGCATGGCCTGACGGGCCAGCTCGCGCAGGCGCACCTTGCGGCTGTTGGCGGCGTCGGTGAGGCGGTCCGCGGCCCGGACCCGGCGGTCGAGGGTGGCGGCGGGGCCCTCGACCAGGCGGAGCGGCTGCAGGCCTCCGGGGTCGACGATGGCGAGGCGGGCCAGGGCCTCGGCGTCGATCGAGTTGGCCTTGGTGTGCTGGGACAGGAAGCGGCGCATGGCCGACGCCTTGGCCGAGCTCACCCGGTGCACGACGTGGCCCCGGCGGGCGAAGAACACCGCCACCGGCAGCCATGCCGCGCCCGTCGGCTCCATGATCACCTCCAATGTGGTGCTCGCCGGTGCACCGGCGAGCGCTGCTTGTTCGATGGTCCCGAGGCTCTCGCGTGTCGGCCGGCAGCGCCGGCGGGCCAGCACCTCGGTGGTCTCGTCGATCACGACCACGGTGTGGCTGGTCGTGACGCCGAGGTCGATCCCGACGATGCGTCGGATCGTCATTGATGTTCCTCCTTCGGACTCGTAGGAATCCCCGACGATCCGGATCCTCCACCGGCCACGGCACCCCATGGGTCGCATGGCAGCCCGTCACGGCCCCCATACATGTTCATCAACCGGGCCCGGCCTCGTTGAGCTGGCCCACGTCCCTATCCAGGTCCTCCGTGGCCGGGTCGGAGGAGGCACTCACACTGCCGAGGCACGACCGCGGTGGCCGCCCTCAGTGGCACCCTCTCGCCTCCCCCCGAACCAGCCGGGAGCTCCATGCAACCCGATGGATCGGTTGCCGCCAAGGGCCCCAATCCGCTTACATGTGAGGGCGTTGCGGGGAAGCGGCGGGTCGATCATCCGGCTCCCGATCGGACTCGGGGAGGCGGAGCCGTGACGCGGGTGGCTGGCATGCGCGCCTGGACTGGCGGGGTGGAGTTCAGGCATTGCTGGCCGGGCGGTGCAGGTTGGTGGCAGCCATCGGTCGAGCGACGAGCTCGTCAAGGGCCCATTTGGGGACGACGATGCGGCGGACGTGGAGTCGCAGGGCGTAAAGCTGGCCCTCCTCGATCATGTTGCGGACGGTGCCGGGGGACACCTTGAGGCGAGTGGCGACCTCGGCGACGGTGTAGACGAGCGGCGGGTCGCTCGGCGGCCGCCGTGCCTCCGGTGCGTCAGCCACCGGCTGGAGAGTTCTGCGGTGGTGGCGTTCCATGGGAACCTCCCAGGTGTCGGGAGCGGGAGGGCCTCGGGGGAGGCGAGGAGGGCCGCGAACGGGGCGGTACTCAGGCGGAATCATGAGCGAGCGCGTTCCCGCTCGCGTTCCCGCTCGCGTTCCCCCTGACGTCCCGCGGGACAGTCTTTTGTCCCGGATGAGGCCCGCGCCCCGCCTCCGGCGTCCGATACCGTCGCATCCCCGCCGTACTGTCCTTGGGATGGAGCGTCCGGGATCAGCGCAGTCGTCTTCGAGGGCCAAGCTTCGGGCCGGGTTCGTCGCTGAACGCGCCCCGACTCTCGCCTCGGCGACGTTGATCGCCTCGTTATCGTCGGCTGTCCGCTGGAGACGCAGAGCGACCTCGACCTGGCCTTGGCGTTCGGGCTTGCGCACGCCGGGGATCGAGAGCTCGGGCTGGTCCTTCCCGAGGGATCTGAGGAGCCGACGCGACGCCGGGTGCCGTGGCTCGCCGCGCCGGCTGGCCGAAAGGCACGACATAGTCACACCCCCGGCGTACCGTCGAATCGCGACCACGAGCCGGGTCCCGCCGGCTCCCGATTCCAGGACCCCGGATGGCAGACCACGACCTGAACGACGAGTTCCTCACCACCCAGCAGCGCATCTCGCTCGGCGACCGTGCGCTGATCGCCATCGCCGCCCACATGGAGGTTCGCTCCGTCCTGCGAGCCGACCCCCAGCTCCGTCGCCATGGGCTCGACGACGTCCTGATCGG
>JBOGID010000532.1:0-3616 GCA_050742295.1 Acidimicrobiales bacterium
GCCCCACACCAGCGAGCCGAGGACGGCCAGCGGGACGAGGTAGCCGATCACCACGACAATGCCGCCGATCACGGCGATGGAGCCGTCGATGGCCCGCTGGAAGCTGTCGGCCAGGCCCGTGGCGGGCTCGGGTCGGGGCTCGCTGACAAAGGCGGCGCCGGGCTCGTAGAGCGAGACCTGGAGGGTAGCCAGGCTGGCGGCTTGGTCGAGCTGCGCCCGCTGGGCCTGGAGCTGCTCGATCTGCTGGCGCACCGAGAACAGCGTGTTCTGGACCTGCATGACCTCGCCCACGTTGGTGGCCTTGCCCACCAGGACCCGCAGCGAGTCCTCCTGGGCCTGCAGGCTGCGCAGGCGGGCGTCGTAGTCGACCAGCTGGCCGCTGACGTCCTCGCCCCGGAGGGCCTGGTGCTCGACGCTGCCGAGCTGGCCCAGGGCGGTCCGGACGTCCTCGAACCGATCCGACGGCACCCGCACGGTCAGCTGTCCCGATCTTGCCCGATTCTCTTGGCCCCGGTTGTCGTCGCCGCCGGTGGCCGTGCTGGAGGAGGTGACGTAGCCGCCGTGGGAGGTGGCGATGGCGTTGACCCGGTCGAAGGCACCGCCGAACTTGCCCTTGCCCACCTCGATGGCGATGTCGGCGGTGCGGACGATCCGCGGCCCGGCCGGATCGATGGTCGACCCGCCCCCGACCTGGGGCGTCAGGCCCGCGCCCGCCACGTCGCGGCTGGGAGCGGCGAGCTTGGCGTCGCCGGCGAAGCCCGGGGAACCGGCGGCGCTGTCGTAGTCGGAGGCGGGCGCCGGCCCCGCGGCGCTCGTCGCCGCGACGTCAGACTCGTCCCGGGTCGTGGTCCCCGAGGTGGCCGCCACCACCGCGCCCGCCACCACCAGCAGCAGGACCGCCGCTGCCGCAATCGTTCCCTTCCGGCGCATTCCCTGCGACGACATTCCCTGCGACGACATTCCCTGCGACGACATTGCCTCCGACCTCCGTGTCAGGGGTTGTACGTCGGTTGGACGGCGCCCGTGGGCCTGCGGTTCCCGAGATTCAGCAGGACGATGCCGGCGACGGTGAGCAGCCCCCCGAGGACGATACGGAACGAAAACGGCTCCCCGAGGAACAGGACCCCGACGGTCACGGCCACGACCGGGATCAGGTAGGTCACGACCGCGGCCCGGGTCGGGCCCACGTCGGCGATCAGCCGGTAGCTGAGGAGGTAGGCGATCCCCGTCCCGAACACGCCGAGCAGGCAGACGGCCAGCACCCGCCGCCCGTCCAGCGCCAGGCCCTGCCGCACGGTCGTGACCACGGCCAGCGGCAGCAGGAGGAAGGTGGCCACGACCAGCTGGCCGGCGGCGGCGACCATCGGAGGCAGCGTCATCAGGTGGCGTCGGGCGTAGGCGAAGCTCAGGCCGTAGCCGGCACCGGCCAGGACGGCGGCGCCCTCGCCCAGCAGCGACGACCCCGCCAGTTCGCTGAATCCGGCTCCCGAGGCCACAGCGACGCCCACGAACCCCACGACCAGCCCGCCGACCTGCACCCGGGCGAGGCGGTCCCCCAGCAGCACCCAGGCCATCAGGGCGGCGAAGAACGGGGTCGAGGCGTTCAGCACCGCCGTCAGACCTGACGAGACGTGCTGCTCGCCCCACGCCAGCAGCGTGAACGGCACCGCGCTCCCGGCCGCGCCGACGACCACGAAGTGCCGCCACCAGGCCCAGCCCCGCGGCAACGCCAGGCCCCGGGCCCGCACCACGACGAGCAGCACGGTGGCGCCCAGCCCCACGCGGGCGCAAGCGACGGTGGACGGGGTCATGCCCCGCACCGCCACCTTGATGAACAGGAACGACCAGCCCCAGATGAAGGCCAGCAGGAACAGCCGTCTCACGGGACGGCCATGGCTACCCGTTTCCGGTCAGGAAACAACACGGAATGTGGCTCTGACCGGAAAACAGGGACGGCGACCCAGCCCGATAAAGTGACCGTTCCCATGTCCCGATGGCTGGTGGAGAAGCGGTTGTCCGAGTCAGCGGAGAGGCTGAAACACCTGCGCGCCGAGCTGAAGGTGGTCGATGAGCAGCTGCTGTCCCTGGCCGACGCGGCCGACGAGGCCCGGCTGCGGGCCCTGGTCTCCGAGACGCCCCTGGCCGACAAGGAGCACCGGGAGGCGCAGAAGCACGCCGACGCCATGAGCCGCCGCAAGGCCGAGATCGTGGCCACCATCGGAGACCTCGAACGCACTCAGGACGAGTTGCTCGACCGGCTCGTGGCCGAAACTCGTTGATCGCCAACGGGGCCAGCCGGTGACGGTGCGCGTCGTCATCGCCGAGGACGAGGCCATCATCCGCCTCGACCTCAAGGAGACCCTCGAACAGGAGGGCTACCAAGTCGTGGGCGTGACGGGCCGCGGCGACGAAGCGGTGAGCATGGTGCGCGACCTGCAGCCCGACCTGGCCATCCTCGACATCAAGATGCCGGTCATGGACGGGATCGCAGCGGCCAGGGAGATCGCCGACGGGCGCATGGCCGCCGTCCTCATCCTCACCGCCTTCAGCCAACGCGACCTCGTCCAGCAGGCGACCGAGGCGGGGGCCATGAGCTACCTGGTCAAGCCGTTCCAGACCAGCGCCCTCATCCCCGCCATCGAGGTGGCGCTGGCCCGGTTCGCCGAGGTGCGGTCGCTCGAGCACCAGTCCGAAGACCTGCGGGAGCAGCTGGAGACCCGCCGGCTCGTCCACCGCGCCCAGGGCGTGCTCCAGGACAAGCACGGGATGAACGAGGCCGAGGCCTTCACGTTCATCCAGCGCACCGCCATGCGCCAGCGGACCCGTATGCGGGTCGTCGCCGAGCAGATCCTCGCCGGCACCCTGAGGCCCCCACCCCCACCGAGCTAGCGAGGGCCGCCGCTCAGGAAGGCGGCCAGGTCGGTGACCTGCTCGGCCGGCGGCATGCGGACGTCGGCCGCCACCCCGAAGTCGTACATCTCGAACTCGACCGAGCCGCCTGCCCCCCCGCCGCCGGCATCGACGCCGAACCGCATCTTGCGCATCCGGCCCTCGTCGTCGAGCCACACGTCGGCCCCGATGGTGGTGGTCCCGAGAGCGGCAGCGACGTCGTCGACGGTCTTGCTGGCCTCGGCGGGCAGGGCCGCGGCGGCGTCCCGCAGGTTCATGGTCCCTCGGTAGTGGGTGGTGGACGCCTCCCGCACCGTCTCGGTGCCGACCTTCTTGACGTCGGACGCCGCCCCCTTCAGGAACGCAAGCGCCTGTGCCGGGTCCGCGGACTTGAGCTGGCCCAGCGGACCGAGGTTGATGCCGGCCGGTGCGCTCAGCGCCGCCAGGTCGACCTTGAGCCAGGGCTTGGCCGCCGTCAGCAGGGCCGGCAGCTTGACGAACAGGCCGCCCCGGTCGAGGACCGCCTCCACCGAGCGCGACCCGCCGAGGCTGCTGCCCAGCGAGCCGAGGTCGAGGTTGAGGGCGCCGCGGCGCTCGTCCAGGTCGAGGACGCCGTCGCCCGTCACCGCCGCGCTCACACCCGCGCCCGACAAGGCCACGTTGAGCGTCACCCGGGCCGAACCGGCGGCCGCCGTCTTGTCGGCCGCCTGCCGCACCCGTTCGGCCG
>JBOGID010000533.1:0-9392 GCA_050742295.1 Acidimicrobiales bacterium
GGGATGGCCACGGCCGTCGCCCCCGGGACGACCACGATCACCGCCACCCTCGACGGAGTCACCGGCTCGACGGGCCTCACCGTGGCGGCGACCGCCATCACGTCGGTCGTGGTCGCCCCGGCCCAGGCGACGATCGTCGTCAACGCTACCCAGCCGTTCACGGCCACCGGCATCCACGCCGACGGGACGAGCGAGCGCTTGTCGGGGCCGGGGCTGGTGTGGACGTCCGCCAGCCCCGCTGTCGCTACGATCACCTCCGGCGGCGTCGCCACCGGCCTCGCGGTGGGGACGGCGGCTGTCACCGCCACCTACGCCGGCGTGGTCGGGACGTCCCATCTCGACGTCCGGGCGATGGTCCCCAACGGAAGTCTGCCCACCGCGATCATCACCGCCCCCGCCGACGGTGCCACGGTGACCCAGCCCACCGCCGTGACGGGCACCGCCACCGACCCCGAGTTCGTGAAGTACGTCCTGGAGCTGGCCCCCGTCGGCGAGACGACGTTCACGACGATCGCATCGTCGACGACGCCGGTCTCGGCGGGGACTCTCGGCACGCTCGATCCCACCCTGCTCATGAACGACCTCTACACCCTGCGCCTGACCGTCTACGACGCAGCCGACAACCAGATGCCGGCCGAGATCGTCGTTCAGGTCGACCGGGAACAGAAGGTGGGGAACTTCACGGTCTCCTTCGACGACCTCACCGTCCCACTGTCGGGCATCGACGTGACCGTCACCCGAACCTACGACAGCCGCGACAAGGGCGTCGGGGACTTCGGGATCGGCTGGCGCCTCGGAGTGCGCGACGTGCGGCTGCGCAAGGCGGGCGGCGTCGTGGGGGCGAACTGGGTCGGCACCCGCGAGGGCAGCGGCTTCAACACGGTCTACTGCGTCTCGCCCGGCCGCAACCGCACCGTCGCCCTCACGATGCCCGGCGGCGAGGTCCTGCATTTCGAGGCCGCGGTCGAGAGCATTGGCGGGACGCCTGCGCCGGGCCGCCCCAACTGCACCCGCCTCTCGCCGCCGACGAGGCTGCGGATCACTTGGCGTCCGGCAGCACACACGTTCGGCGCCCTCGCCGCTGCCGACCTGTCCTCGGAGGTGTTCTTCGAGGCTAGCTTCCCCGGTGGTGCCACGCTCTACAACGACGAGGAGCTCACCGAGGTCTACGACCCCCACAAGTTCCTGACCACGTTGCGCGACGGGACGGCCTTCACCGTGACCGACCGCTCCGAGGTGCAGCGGATCTCCGACCCTATGGGCAACGCCATCACGATCACCTCTGCCGGCATCACCCACTCGGCGGGCCCGGGCGTGGTCTTCGAACCGGACGCTCAGGGCCGTATCGGGGCCGTCATCGACCCCGCCGGCCGGCGCATGACCTACGCCTACGACGCCAACGGCGACCTGGCCTCGCGCGCCGACCGCAACGGCGACGTGACCCGCTTCGCCTACGATTCCCGCCACAACCTGCTGCAGATCATCGACCCTCTGGGGCGGACGGGCGTTCGCAACGAGTACGACGCCGACGGCCGGCTGGTCAAGGTCATCGACGCTGACGGCCACCAGGTGTCGCTGACCCACGACCTGGGCGCCGACACCGAGCAGGTGCGTGACCGACGGGGCAACGTTTCGGTTTTCAGCTACGACTCCGACGGGAACGTGACCGCGGAGACCAACTCCGAGTCCGAGACCACCCGGCACACCTACGACGGCGACGGCAACGAGCTCACCACCGTCGACGGCCTCGACCGCACTACCACCCGCACCTTCGACGGCAGCCGCAACCTGCTGACCGAGCGGACGCCGCTGGGCCACGTCACCCGGTTCGCCTACGGGCCGTTCGACCAGGTGACGAAGACCGTCGACCCCACCGGGCGTACGACGGTCAATGCGTACGACCCCGCCACCGGCAATCTGCTGTCCACCACCATGGCGCTGACCGAGGCGGCCGCCGACGACCCAGGCGTGGTCGACGCGTGCCGGGTCACCACCCGCTTCACCTTCGACGCGGCCGGCAACGTCCGCACCCAGACCGACGCCCTGGGCAAGGTCACCACCAACGGCTACGACGGCGCCGGCCGGCTCACCAGCACCGAGGACCCGACCGGGGCGGTGACGAGGTACGGCTACGACTCGACCGGCAACCGGATCTCCCAGACCGACGCCCTCAACCGGGTGACCCTGTTCGAGTACGACGCCGAGAACCGCCTGGTGCGAACCGTCCACCCCGACGACTCGTTCACCCGCACGGTCTATGACGGCGCGGGGCGGGCGGTGGCCAGCATCGACGAGCTGGGCCGCATCATCCGCAACGTCTACGACGCCCAGGGCCGCCAGGTCCGCACGGACTACCCCGACGGGACCTCGACCGCCACCGAGTACGACGCCAACGGCAACACCGTCGTGGCCGTTGACCAGGCGGGGCGGCGGACGACCACGGCCTACGACGGCGCCAACCGCCCGGTCCTGGTCACGCACCCCGACGGGTCGTTCACCCGGACGGTGTACGACGACGCCGGCCAGGTGACCGAGGAGCGCGACGAGCGCGACGTCCTGACCGTGACCGACTACGACACCGACGGTCGGGTGACGAGGGTGACCCGCCCGCTGGGCCAGGTGGTCAACTCCACCTACGACGGTGCCGGCCGCAAGCGCACCGAGACCGACCCCAACAACAACACCACCTCGTTCGACTACGACTGCGCCGGCCGGCTGACCACGACCACCTACCCCGCGACCGACGCCCAGCCCGTGACCACCCGCCTAGTGGCCTATGACCTGATGGGCCGGCGGGTGGCCGAGACTGATCAGGCCGCCAAGACCACCCGCTTCGCCTATGACGCCGTGGGCCGCCTGAACAAGGTCACCGACGCACTGAACCAGGACACCACCTACACCTACGACGCTGTCGGCAACCGCAAGACCCAGACCGACGCCCGGGGCAACACCACCCGCATGGACTACGACGTCCGCAACCGGGAGCGGGTTCGCACCCTGCCTGGGAACCAGGCCACGACGACCGACCACGACGCCGTGGGCAACGTGGACTCCCGCCTCGACGCCAACGGGCGCAGGACGACCTTCGACTACGACGACATGAACCGGCTGCTGGCCAAGGTCCCTGACCCGGTCTTCGGCCAGCCGACGGTCCGCTTCACCTACACGGCCACCGGCCAGAGGGCCACCATGGTCGACGCCGCGGGGACGACCGCCTACCTCTACCACCCCACCCGGGACTGGCTGGTGGAGAAGGCCGGTCCTCAGGGAACGCTCACGTACAGCTACGAGCCCACCGGCGACCTCAAGACGATGGCGTCGGGCCACGCCGGCGGGGCGGCCATAGTCTACGAACGAGACGCCCTGAACCGCATCGCATCGGCCCGGGACACGGCCGGCCCGGCGGGGACGACGTCGTACTCCTACGACGCGACCGGGAACCTGAAAGGCGTGACCCTGCCGAACGCAGTGGCCAACGTCTACACGTATGACCAGCTCAACCGCCTCAAGATGCTGGTGGCGACAGGGCCGTCGGGGTCGGTGGCCAGCTACGCCTACACCGTGGGCCTCTCGGGGAACCGCACGGGCGTGACCGAGCTCTCGGGCCGGACCGTGGCCTACGCCTACGACGACCTCTATCGGCTGAAGCAGGAGGCCGTGAGTGCCGACCCCGACGGCATCAACGGGGTGGTGGACTACACCTACGACCCCGTCGGCAACCGCCTGCGCCGGGACTCGACTCTGCCGGGCGTGCCGTCCAGCGTGTCCACCTACGACGCCAACGACCGGATGTCGGGCGAGGACTACGACGCCAACGGCAACACCCTGCGAAACGCCGACCACACGTTCACCTACGACTACGAGGACCGCCTCACCACCGCCGACGGCGGCACGATCCGCTTCGTCTACGACGGCGACGGCAACAAGGTGGCCGAGATCACCGGCGGCGCCACGACGACCTTCCTCGTCGACGACCGCAACCCAACGGGGTACTCGCAGGTGATCGACGAACTCGTAGGTGGGATGCTGTCGAAGACGTATGCGTACGGCTTGGACCTGATCAGCCAGCGAGAGATGCCGTCACGGACGACCAGTTGGTATGGGTACGACGGCCACGGCAGCGTGCGGTACCTAAACATGCCGGCAGAGGTACCGACTGACCGCTTCAGCTACGACTCGTTCGGCGTGCGCACATCAGCATTTGGACCAACAGCCAATCATTACGGATTCGGTGGTGAGAGGTTCAACTCCCTCCTCTCGGGATACTTTCTTCGCGCACGTTGGTATAACGCCGAAACGGGACGCTTCAACTCCTCCGACCCGCTTACTGGGATTCACTCCGATCCGGAATCACTTCACCGCTATTCCTATGCGTCGGGGGATCCGGTCAATCGCCGTGATCCATCGGGTCTGTTCTCGTTAACCGAAGTCATAAGCGCCGTTTCAATTCAGTCGATCGTGCTTAGCGTTGCATGGTCGAAGGTGCGCCATTCCGGCTGGCGGGCCGTTCGCACATCCGGAGCGGAGATAGGTGCATTCGTCATCCAGCACCTTCTCTTTACTATTCCCGCTCTCAGACTACGCGCCGCCGGGCTCAGCGTATGGGCAAGTCGGCCAGACGACCCAGCTGCCATTGCGATCGGAACAGTGCTGCTGGAATCAAGCGTCGATATGATCTACTCGGGTGCAGAGTTTCGCCGTCTGATTCTCAGCACCCATGAAGATCTCGAAGATGAGATGAAGAATCTATTTGAGGCAGCAGGAACGCTATTTCAACTTGAAACGTTGCGGCAAACTCTTGGGATCCTTCGTCTTATACCACTTCAGCGTGCAGTGTCTGAAGAACTTGCGCACCTGCTGGACCCCAGCCCACTTCGCCTATCGGACGCAATGTACAACGCGTGGCGCATGCGAGACTGGGCTCTGCTTAGAATAATGGCAAATGGCATCAGGGAGATTTACAAGACCATCGCAACGTATGTCCTCGAAGCGGCGATGGAGTAAAGGTTCCCTCCGGCGTTGATTTATCGCGCGGGGGTAGTGTGGGTATGTGGAGGTCACAAAGGATGCGCTCGGCTCTCGGATCCGGCACACCCGGTTGGGTCTTGTACCGCCTGGCGGCGCAGGCCGGCTTCGACGCTCTGGTCGCCCGGGATCGATTGCAGCTCGATCAACTGGTCGAAATGTTCGCGCTGTCACGGCTTCGGGCGTTCACTGTGATCCCGTGGCGGAAAGCCATCGATGATCCCGTTCGGGAGTGGGTGACAGCTGCTCGCCGATCTGCCCTCGTCGTAGCGCCCGGCGCGACCTTGCGCGGGCCAGGCCGAGCCGGTACGACAGGGCTGCGTTGACGGGCAGCTCGGCTGCCTGGTGACGGGAGCACATTCCTGCGGTCGACGATGTCGAGCGGCGTCAGACAGGACGCCCGTCAACCCGGACAGGCCAGACCAGAGCTGCGCACGCAGGTTCTTGGTCACACTCTCAACTGTACGGACGTGACGTTCGATTTCGAGGCGAATCTCGACAAAGTGCAACAAGCTCAGCGCCAGGGGTCGAGGACGTTGAGACCGACGAATCGTCCGAAGTCCTTCACATTGCGAGTGACAACGGACATACGGTGGACGAGGGCCGTCGCGGCGATGAGTGCGTCTCGGAAGGGGGCGGGGTCGGGGACGTGTAGGGCGGCCGCCTGGCGGGCGACCGGTTCGTCGACGGGGAGGACCCGGTCTGCGAAGGCGCTCGCGACACTTTGGTCCAGCCACTGGCGAAGGACTACTCCCTGGGCCGGATCGGACCGCTCGGCGAGGAGTACTCCGTGCTCGAGTTCGTGGATGGTGATCGCCGACACGAAGAAGTGCCCCGACGGCACCTGTTCGGCCCACTCGGCGACGCCCACGTTGGCCTTGCCGGCGCGCACCTTTCGCAACTCGGAGACAACGTTCGTGTCGAGCACGAACATCAGGCGAAGGTGGCGGGACGCGCCAGGTCGCCCGACCGCGGGGCCGGGAGTTCGATGTCCTCGACCCCGGCCGGCTCGGCCAGCCGATCGAGGACATGCCGCGCGCCCAGAAGCCGCTGGTATGCCTCGTACGTCAGCAGGACGTGGGCGGGGCGACCCCGGTCGGTAATGTATACGGGCCCCTTCACGGCCGCCTTCTTTGCGCCGCTGGTGTCGTGGTTGAAATCTCGGCTGCTGATCTGTGTCACCATGGCGCCTCCCAATGTAGCAACGTACCCTACATTTTACCTAAGGCCGTCACGACATGTCGGCGAGGTGAAATGTCGCCCGCACCGCACTGCCTGTCCCCCGACGGCGTGCTGAAACTCCATCCAACGCCGCAGCGTTCGGCACCTCGTGGCCGTCTCGTGCGTGCTGGGCGTCCTCACGGTCGTGCACGACGTCGACCATGTCCGCCAGGGTCGAGCGCTGCCCTTCGAGCTGTACGGCGTCGCCGTTCTCGCCCTCGTCATGGTTGGGACGACGCTGACGATGCTGGTTCGCAGTCATCCGCTGGCCGAGGGCGCGGCGGTGGTCCTGGGCATCCTCACCATCGTCGGCGTCGGGGCTGTGCATGTGGCGCCCGAGTGGTCGACCCATGCCGACTCCTACGGCGCGGCCCACGCCGACGCGCTGTCGTGGGCCATCATCATCGCCATGGTGCTGGCGGGGGTGGTGCTGGCCGTCGTGGCGGCGGTGAGCCACCGCCGCGTCACGGCACGGGGCGGGTAGCGGCCGCCCGTTCGGCGACAAGGGTCGTGAGGTCGGCCACCGTGCGGACGTGGCCGAGGTCGTGCTGGTGGAGGATGACGTCGAACTCGTCCTGGAGCTCGAGGGCGGTCTCGATGACGGTGAGGCTGTCGGTGATGAGGTCGGCCAGGTCGGCGTGGGCCGGCACGTCGTCTGCGGGGAGCCGGAGCAATGCGGCCAGGCGGAGGCGGACGGATTCGGGGCTTACGGCCACGGGTGGTCGGCCTTGAGGAAGGGGACGCGCTCGGCCAGTTCGGCGAGCGTCCGGGCGTGGACGTCGCGGTCGGCTTGCCGGCAGCGTTCCAGCGTGGCGGCGACGTCGGCTGCGCCGTAGCGGTCCTCCAGGCCGGTCAGGGCGTCGCGGACCCACCGGACGTGCCACTTCTCGTCGGCCATGATCAGGTCGATGGTCTCGGTGACGTGAGGGTCGAGGCCGGGGACGGCCCGGTGGCGGGTGTACTGGTTGATCACCCGCCGCTCGAAGACGAGGGTGATGGCCAGGACCTCCATGAGGTTGGCAGGCACGCCGGCCGCCTCCAGGTACTGATCCTGGTAGGCCTCGGTCATCTTGATGGGCCGGGCGCCGAGGGCGTCGATGCAGCGGGTCCAGTACCAGGCGTGCTGGGCCTCGTCGGCGAAGTGCTTGGAGATGTCGTGCTGGATCGGGCCGGGCTTGAGGACGCGGGCGAGCCGTCCGAAGAACAGCGAGCCGTTGATCTCGGAGTTGCGGTAGTAGCTGAGGAGGAACAGGTCGTCATCGGACAGCGGCGCCGGCGCGGGCATGGGCGACCACCTCCTCGGGTGTGATGGCGATGGCGAGGACGCCCGGTCCGGCGTTGGCGGCGGCCCAGCGGCGGGCGGGGTCGTCGAGGGCAATGTCGAGCAGGGTCAGGCCGGCGTTGGCGGGCGTGGCCTTGAACAGGGCCTCCTTGACGGCCCAGAGCCGGACGAGCTCGCGCCCGTCGGTGGGCTGGGGCTCGTCGGGACGGAGGAAGAAACGAGCGGCTCGCAGGTCGATGTCGCGGTAGGGCTCGATGTCGACCCCCACGCCCGACACGCCGTCGCACCACACGGCGACGGCCAGGCCGGCGGCGTGGGAGAGGGAAAGGCGGGCGTGGGGGAACGTCAAGCTCGAGGAGTCGGCCACGCCGTGATGGCGCAGGGCCCGGCGGCCGCGCCGGAAGTCGTCGCGGCGCCACTGGTTGGGGATGCGGGCGGCCCGGCGGCGCTCGCCGTCGCTCAGGTCGTCCTCGTCGAGGGGGTCGGTGGCCTGGGCGAGCCGCAGGTCCACGCCCAGTTCGGCGGCCAGGCGGCCCGCGACGGGCGCGAGGTCAGGCCACGGCATGGCGTCCCCATCGGGTCCGGACGAGCTCGCAGGCGGTAGCGGCGATCAGCAGGCGGGGATCGTCGGGCCGCACCGCCAGACGACCGGTCTCGAACTGCTTGACCGAGTACAGCTGGCGGGCGAACGGGCGGAGGGCCTTGACGGCCTGGCCGGCCAGGCTGGCCCGGAACGAGCCGACGGCGCCGGCCAGCAGTTCGAACGCCTCCTGGTCGGTGAGGAGCGGGCGTTCGACGCGGCGGCGCCGGTAGGCGGGGTCGGCGTCGAAGACGTGTGTCACGAGTTCGATGACCTCGGCAAGCGTGGGGACGGAGGCGGCGTCGGGGGTGGCGTGGAACACGCCGTCGCCGGACGCGGTCGTGACGGCTTCGATCGCGAAGCGGCCGCTGATCACGGGCAGCGGCGTCCCGGGGCGGCCGGGCAGCACGGACAGCAGCCCGTGGAACCACAGGTCGAGCGTGCGGTGGAAGGCGTTGTGCTGGGTCACCGTCCCCGAAGCGTCGACGGCGATGACCGTGGCCAGGCGGAGGATCTGCCAGGGGAGGGCGGCGCCGTGCTTGAGCAGGGCCCGTTCGGAGGCCCACTTCGACTGCTCGTAGTTGTTGGCGAAGCCCTCGACCGGCTCGTCGCGGAGCGGGGCTTCGGCGATCGGACCGTTCGCCAGACCGGAGGCGTAGACGGTGCTGAGCAGGACGAGTGATTCGAGTCGCGGGCAGCGGCGGGCGAAGGCGACCACGGCTTCGGTGGCCCGGACGCTGGCGCGGGCCGTGTCATCGTCGATGTCGAACCGGGTGGCGGCGGCGGCGTGGACGATGCGGGTGATGGGGCCGGGGTCGAGGGCCGCCAACGGGTCAGGCCCGGCCAGGTCGGCGGGCACGACCCGGATGCCGCCGGGGAGGGGCGGGGGCGACGGTGACGCAGGACGGACGGTCACGACCACGTCGACGTCGGTCGACTCAACGTACCGGCGGGCGAGGCCCGAGCCCAGGTAGCCGGCGCCGCCTGTGATCAGGACGGTCACGCTGGCCATGCCGAGGGATCGGGGCCGTGGTGGCGGATGATGGCGGCGAGCCACCGTTCGAGGCCGAAGGCCAGGCATCCGGTGTGGGCCGGTGCCGTGCCCATCCGGATGTCGAAGGCCCGGCCGAAATGGTCGTGGTGCAGGTTGACCGAGGCCAGGGCCAGATCGCCGCCGCTGCCGGCGAACACCAGCTCGTGCTTGGTGGGGTCGACCACCTGCATGACGTAGCGGGGGTTGGCGGCAGGCCGGAAGAACGGGTCGGTCGCCGCCTGCCAGGTCAC
>JBOGID010000534.1:0-2844 GCA_050742295.1 Acidimicrobiales bacterium
GTCCAGAGCGACGAGGGCATCGTCGATGTACTCATCCCGCAAGGTGAGATGGGGCCGGGCGAGCAGTTCGGCCGGCTGCGCTTTGGGTCGCTTGTCGAAGCGCAGGACGGCGACGCGAGGTGCCAGACCGTGGGCAATGTCCTGGAGCGGCTTGGTCGGGCCCGCCGTGCCATCCCTATCGGTCGGCCCCGAACCGCCGAGGATGACGACCCCGGGATGCGGCCCGGGGCCGTCAGGAAGCGTGAGCACGCCGGGAAGAGCGAGAGGCCCGGCGCCCACCGTAACCGCGGCCTCAGTGAATCGTGCCGATGTCGAGGTCGTCGGGGACGTTGGGGCCGGGGCGGACGGGGGCGATTCCGGACCGGTCGTCGGCGAGCTGGAACAAGCTGCCAGAACGAGCATGAGCGCGAGAGGTCGCCGAAGCACCACCGGTTGGCGATTCTGCCCCAGCGGGGTGCAAGCGACGGGCAGCCCGCCCGCTGAAAGTTGTCCCTACTGCTCGTTCAGGAGGTTGGCCATGGTTACCCGCTCCAGCCAAACCCCGCCGGTTGTCCGAGCCGGCATCTACACCCGCATCTCGTGGGATCCCGACGGGCAGCGCGCTGGCGTCGAGCGCCAGCGTGTCGACTGCGAGTCCCTTTGCGTGGACCGGGGCTGGGAGGTCGCTCGGTGCTTCGAAGACAACGACCGCTCTGCCTAAAGCGGCAAGCGGCGGCCGGCCTACGACCGGTTGCTGGCGGCCGTCGACGAGCGCTGCCTCGACGCCATCGTCACGTGGCACAACGACCGACTGCACCGCTCGCCTCGCGAGTTGGAGGCCTTCATCGACCTCGTGGAGCGCAGCGGCGTGCGGGTGGCGGTGGTGAGTGGCGGCGACTACGACCTCACGACGCCGGAGGGGCGATTCACCGCCCGCATCGTCGGCGCCGTTGCTCGGAAGGAGTCCGAGGACCGCAGCCGACGTGTGCGCCGCAAGCATCTCGAGCTCGCCGAGCAGGGCAGACCGGCCAGCCAGCTGGGGTGGGGTGTGCGCACCGACGCCGAGCGGGAACTCGTGCGCGAGGCGGCCCGTCGCGTCCTCGGTGGCCAGGGCCTCATCACCATTGTGCGGGACTGGAACCGCCGCGGCGTGCAAGGCACGACGGCTTGTCCGTGGACGGCGCCGACACTCCGAAAGGTCCTCCTCTCATCGCGGATCGCGGGCCTGCGGGAGCACGGCGCAGATCCCCGTGGGCGGGTCCTGGGCGCGTTGACGCCCGCCGTGTGGGACGGCGCGATCGACCGCCCGACCTGGGACCACGTCCGCGCCGTGCTGCTGAACCCCGAGCGGCTGACCATGGGCAACACGCCGACGAAGTACCTTCTCATGGGGCTCATCTTCTGCGGCTTGTGCGGCGGTCGGATGTTCTCGCGCCCACGGGACGATCACACGAAGCGTTACGTGTGCGCTGGCCGTCGCCCGGGCCACCAACTGACCATCGTGGCCCAACCCGTCGACGATCTGGTCGCTCGGCGAGTCCTGGAGCTACTCACGTCCCCGGACTTTCGGAGTGCCATCCTCGCTCAGTCTGACCCGGCTGCCGACGGACCGCTCGGCCGAGCGCTGGCGGCGCTGGGATCGGCGCAGAGCCGTCTCCAGACTCTTGACGACGAGTTCTACGTTCGAGGGGCGATCGGCCAGCGCCGGTACCGCTCGATCCGGACGAGGTTGGAACGGGAGGTGGAGCGCCTTCACGCCCAGGTTGAACGCGACAGCAAGCAGCGGATCGTCCTGCATCCCGACCCTCGCCGCCTGTGGAGCGAAGGGGATTTCGGGCAGCGCCGTGAGTTGGTCCGCTTCGTCGTCAACCGTGTCCGTGTGATGCCCGCCCGGCGTGGCGCTCGCTTCGACCCCGGCCGGCTGTTGCTCGATGTTCCGCTGCTCGACCGACTCGGCTCGGCCTCGTAGCTCGAGGACCACTCGGGCCGGGTCGGATCGACGATGGCGCCACTGCGCGGCCTGATCGTCGGGTGCGAAGGGCGTGCGGTGCACCCCGCCGCTGCCCGAAAGATTGGGCCGATCGGCCTATGTCCAAACTCCTCGCCACGGTTCATCCTGAGGTTGAAGCACGCCCATCGCCTGGAGGGCTCCCCAACCGGCTCCGGGCGTTTGGCAGCGACGGCGAACAACGGCGGCTGCGGGAATCGGCGTGACCGGCTCCAGCGGCGGCGACGGGCGTGAGCCCGCACAGCGAGCGAGGAGGCGGTCAACAAGATGGGCAGGTCCGACCATGCGGAACGGAAGCCGCGCCGCGGTAGAGCCCGAAGCGAGCTCGCCTCCGAGACGGTCCTGACGGGCGACGATCGAGGTGAGAGCCCGCCTGCGCACCGCCTCCGGACACGGGTCAGCCGGGGTGCAGTCGCTCTGGTGATCGCAACAGGCGCCGGTGTGGCGCTGTGGCGACAGGGCGCAGCGGTGCCGGTCACGACGCTGACGGCGGCCCAGCAATCGCCAGGAGCGACCGTGGTGGCCCCGACGACCGCCGCCGCCCCGACGACGGCCACACCAACGACGACCAAGCCGAAGGGCCAGGTCACCAGCACGACGAGCTCCCCGCCCACGACCGCAACGAGCCCGACGACGGCCCCGACCTCTGACAGGCCCGCCGGCGCCTTCTGCGACACGGCTCGATCGCTCGTGGACGCGCTGCGCCGCATCTCCGTCTCGCTGACCGACCCTGACGGGCTTCGCTCTCTCATGGACCTGGCGGTTCCGAAGAGTGCGGCATCGGCCGATGCGTCACCGAGCGCCATGAGGGCGGACACCGACGGCCTGCGAGCCATGCTCGCCAGCCTCCGAGCTGC
>JBOGID010000535.1:0-6822 GCA_050742295.1 Acidimicrobiales bacterium
GGTCGGGGTCCCAGCCCTCGCCGGCGGTCGCCTCCGCCTCGACGTCCCCGTAGTCGTCGTCGCCCTCGTAGGACACGGGTTCGCGCCACTCAGGAGCGCCGCCGTGCTCCTCGTCCGGCCAGGGCCCCGCCTCGGCCGCCATCACGGGTTGCCACTCGATCTGGTCGCCCGTGCCCACCGGCTGCCACTCGATCTGCTCGGCCTCGTCGCCGCCCGTGCCCTCCCCCAGCTCGCCGCCGGGGGTGCCGGCCTCCGGCCCCGGGTCGTCCTGCTCCGGGGCGGCGCCGGCCGGTTTGCGCAGGTCGACGCCATCGGAAACGGCGGGGCTCCGGTCTGCGGCCTCGGCCGTCGCGACCCCCTCGGACTCCGTGTCCTCACCGTCGGGGATGGGCGTCCCGGCGGCCACGGCGGACTCGCCGCCGCCCTCCGTCGCCGGTTGACCGGCGGGGCGGTCGGGGTCGTCGCTCATCGGGTCACCTGCCGAGGGCGCGCCGAACGCGCCGGGTTCGTGCTCCAAATTCTACGGAGCGTGTTGAAATCAGTCCGTTGGGTCGTGAACAGTCCGTTGACCAGCTAGGTGTTGAGTGTCTATTCTGACGTGGAATCGTCCACTGGGGAAAGCACCGAAGGGGACTGCATGCTAGGTGTCGCGCTCACGGGATGGTACGTGGGCTATGTCATTACCGCCGTCGTCATCACCATCGTCGTCGTGCTCGTCGCCATCATCTTGTCGCTGGCCCGCCGCATTGGCATCCAGGCCGACCAGATCACCACCGCTCTTGACGAGGCCCGTATCAACACGCTTCCGCTGTGGGACGTTGACAAGATCAACGGCGGCGTGCGTTCGATCACCCGCAGCGCCCAGGAGGCGCGTGCGCTCTTGGGAGGTGGCCAGTAGTGGTCGCAGCAGTCAACGTTGCGTCCGAGCACGTCCAGTTCTGGTGGATCTCGCTCGGCCTCGGCGCTGTCGTCATCGGAGCGGTCATCCTGCTCCTGTTCCTGCTCCACACGTTCGTCAGCGACATCGACCGCAATGTCCGTGAGGTGTGGGAGACGGCTACCCGTGTCGCGCAGAACACGTCGACGACGTGGATGCTCAACCAGGCCGGCATGCTGACCGGCGAGCTGCGCGACGAGGTCCGCAAGCACGCCCAGCTCATGAACTACGCGGCAGGAGGCCGAGGGTGACCCAACTACTACTCACGCTTCTCGAGATCGCCGCCCTGGTCGGCGTGCTGGCCATCTACCTGACGGTCATCGGCAACCAGCTCCGCAAGATCTCCGCCACGCTGGCCAAGATCACCTTCGGTGTGCGGGCCGTGGAGACCATGTGCGCCGTCATCGGCCCCGCCGTCGATCGCATCAACGGCAACCTCGACGACATCTGCCAGAACCTGCAGGCAGCCGCCGTCGAGGCCGAGAAGCTCGCTCGCTAGTTCGAGGACGCACCAACGGAGGCGGGGCCACGGTGCCCCGCCTCCGGCGCGTCGGCGCGTGACCGGCCTCCGGCGCGTCGGCGCGACGACCGGCCTGCGTGGCCCGAACGCACCATTACGCTGGACCGCCGTGACCGACCTGCCGATGCCGCCGCTGAACGAGCCGTTCGGGCCGCCGGGTGAGGATGACGAGGTGGTGGCGGCCTTCGCCCACGACCAGCTGGCTCCCTATTCGCACCTCCTCCACGTCGAGGGCCCCGTGCTGCTGGCGGGGCGGGACTGGGCCGTCGCCCTCCGCGTTGGTCCCCGCAGCTTCCTGGTCAACCACGACATGCCCGCCGACCTGCACCGGGCCAAGATCGTCGTCGAGGACGTGTTCCGGTCCGACGGCCTGGAGATGTTCGACGAGGAGACGCTGTACGGCACGTCGGTGGGCGTCCAGTACGTCGGCCTGCGCTACACGACCTGGGACCTCTGGGGCGCCGACATCGAGACCGCCTTCGCCGACCTCCGGTTGAAGGCCGCCGGCGGCGAGGACGAACTGGGCTTCGGCATCACGTAGTTGGGCGGGCTCGAAGCGGTGATCTTCGACGTCGACGGCACCCTCGTCGACAGCGAGCGCGACGGCCACCGGGTGGCCTTCAACCTCGCCTTCGAGGAGTTCGGCCTGCCCTACTGCTGGTCAGTGGAGGAGTACGGCGACCTGCTGCGCACCACCGGCGGCCAGCGCCGCATCGACCGCTACCTGGCCGGCCAGGGCGTTCCCAAGGACGAGCGCGCCAAGCTGGCCCCCGACCTCCACCGGCGCAAGACCGCTGTGATGTCCGGGCTGGTCCACGAGGGACGGGTGGACGTCCGCCCCGGCGCCCGCCGCCTGCTCGACGAGCTGGCGTCCGCCGGTGTGACCCTCGCCGTCGCCACGACCGGCAGCCGGGGCTGGGTCGAGGCCCTGCTGGAACGGCTGCTGCCCGGCGTCACGTTCGACGTGGTCGTGTGCGGGGACGAGGTGGAGGCCCGCAAGCCCGACCCCGAGGCGTTCACCACCGCCCTCGGCAAGCTGGGCACCACCGCGGCCACCACCGCCGTGGTCGAGGATTCCTACGAGGGCCTGGCCGCGGCCACATCCGCCGGCCTGCGCAGCGCCGTAGTCGTCAACGGGTACACCAAGGACCATGACCTGGCCACCGCCGCCCTCGTGCTCGACGGCTTCGGGGAGCCGGGCGCGCCCGCCGAGGTGCTGGCCGACCGGGCCGGCACCGGCTGCTCAGGGGTCCTCGATCTCGCATCCCTGGCCCGCATCATCCCTGGGTAAAATGCGCGTCAGGTGAGTTCCTCCGAAGACCTCTTCACCGTCACGACCCGGTCCAAGCTGCGGGGGCCGTGGTTCTTCCCGCAGATGATGATCGCGTCGATGCGGGTCCGCCGGCAGCTCCGGCGCGACACCCAGGTGGTGCGGTGGGCCTCCATCGTGGCCAGCCCGAGCGAGTTCTGGACGATCACGGTGTGGAAGTCCCGCCACGACATGCAGGAGTTCATGCGGTCGGGGGCCCACGACGAGATCATGTGGCTGTTCTCCAAGTGGCTCCGGTCGTTCTGGCTGATGCGCTGGCGGCCCGGCCCCCAGGAGGTCGGCCAATGGAAGGGCCTGGCCATGGCCCAGGAGGAGCACACCTTCACGTCCAAGGCCGGGGCCGAGACCAACGGCGGTGACGGCGGCAACGGCGACAACGGCGGCGGCAAGCGCGACGTGCTGCTCGAGAAGGCCCTGGAGCACCTGCCCAAGCTCAAGCAGGCCATGGGCTCCGACGGCAGCGTGAACTACGACACGACCGTCTTCGCACGGCGGCGGCGGGCCGAGGTGGGCGGGGCGGGGGGCGCCGTCCTCCACATCCACACCGACCCGGTCAAGACCCCCCAGGCCTTCATCGACCTGCGGGCCCTGCGCAAGGAGTGCGAGGGCGACGACGCCATGTTGCGGGCGGTCGTCGGGGTGAGCAAGCCCGGCGACGTCTACCTGCTCAGCGTGTGGCGCGACCGCGACGGCGTGCAGCGGCTGCTCGGCTCGCCCAACGCCAAGGGACTGCGGGAGAAGTGGCCCGGGTTCTGGTCGAACGAGTGGCTCCCCGAGAACGAGTTCGGCCACTGGGACGGGCTGCGGCTGCGGCGGGCGCGGACCCGCTACGCCATCAACGTGCCCCAGGCCGCCCTCGACGCCGCCAGCGACGAGGAACCGGGGGAGCGGGCGCCCAAGGCCAAGGGTGAGTTCCTGGCCGGCAAGAAGGTGCCGCGGCCGGGCCACGTCCGCCATCCCGGCGTGTAGAGCGACGCGGCTCCCTCTTCGCAGGAGTGGGTCTAGACTGCGTCGTCAGGTGGCCACGTCAAAGTGAAGAGGGGCGCGCAGCGCCGCGGAAAGGGCTGACATGGCGACACAGGCGCTGAAGTGCGACCGCCACGGCGAGCTTACGCGCCTCACGTGCGTGGACTGCGGCAAGCCGATCTGCCCCAAGTGCTGGGTGCGCACCGAAGTCGGCTTGAAGTGCGAAGAAGACGCGACGCCTGCGGCCATCAACGAGAAGGCCCTGGCCATGATGCGGCCGTCGCGCACGCCCCTCTACCTGGGTATCGGCGGCGCGCTGCTGGCCGTCATCCTCATCGTCGTCGTGTTCGCGTCCAGTGGAGGCGACGGTGAGTCCACCACCACCACCTTGCCCCCCGTCGGCTCCTGGCGCCAGGCCCCGGCTCTCGCCTCCATCCGGGGCACGACCACCGCCGTCGTCCTACAGGACGGAAAAGTGCTGGTGGCGGGGGGTGGCGTGGGCGCCATCCCGATCCGCGACGCCGAGGTGTTCGACCCCCAGGCGGGCCAGTGGAAGGCCACCGGCCAGATGAACGAGGCACGGCGGGGCCACGCCGCCACGCTCCTGAACGACGGGCGCGTGATGGTCGCCGGCGGCCGTGACCCCGACGGCGAGCCCATGGCCAGCGTCGAGATCTACAACCCGGCCACGGGCACGTGGTCGCTGGCTGCGCCCATGCCCATCGGCCGCATCGGCCACAGCCTGACCACCCTGGCCGACGGCCGCGTGCTGGTGGCGGGGGGCACGTCCCGTGGCGCCTCGGGGGCGAGCGGCGGCCAGACCATCCGTCCCGACGCCTCGGCCGAGGTCTACGACGTGCGCACGTCCGCCTGGAAGCAGACGGCGGCCATGCGCACGCCCCGGTTCGAGCACACCGCCACCGCCCTGCCCGACGGCAAGGTGCTGATCACCGGCGGCCAGGGCCCCGACTCGGGCGGCAAGATCCAGGCCCTCGACTCGACCGAGCTCTACGACCCGGCCGCCGACGGCTTCGTGAGCTCGAGCAACCTGGGCGAGGCCCGCACCAACCACGCCGCCGTGCTGCTGTCGGACAAGGCCTCCGTGCTCATCATGGGGGGTGCCGGTGGGGACAACGCCGACATCTCCATGGGGTCGGCCGAGCTGTTCGACTCCCGGTCCGGCAGCTGGACGCGGGTGGGCCCCCTCAACACCGCCCGCACCGGCCAGACGGCCTCCCTGCTCAGCGACGGGCGGGTGCTGATCGCCGGTGGCGAGTCGGCCCAGCGGGGCCAGCGCCGGTCGCTCAAGACGGGCGAGGTCTATGACCCCAACACCCGTGAATGGCGCTCGGCCGGCGACATGGAGTGCCCCCGCAGCGAGCAGGCCGCCGTCGTCCTCGGCGACGGGACGGTGCTGGTCGTGGCCGGTGACGCCGCCTTCCCGGGGGAGAACCCCCTGGCCCAAGGCTGCGCCGACCGCTACCAGCCGTAGGAAACCGGTCGGGTTCGCGCTCCGCCGCTTCGCGCCGAGGCGCCCCTCTGCCCGTTCGGGACGGGTTTCGTGGCCGGGGACGCCTTTGCGGCGTAGACTTGCAGCCATCGCCGGCAGGCGGCCCTCCGGCCGGCGACCCGAGAGGGACTGAAGCCCCATCCTGTCGGTCGCAAAAGGAGGCCACTGCATGGCCCAGAACACTCGTCGCCGTCCACCGAAGCCCGACGGCGCTCCCAAGCGCAAGAAGGGCGGTGACAAGCCGCCCTCGCCTGGGGACGACTCCGACCGCAGGAATCAGATGCGCAAGCGCGGCCTGATCCTGTGCATCATCGCCCTCCCCATCCTCGTGGCCTTCTACGCAACCCTGCTGTGGTGGTCGAGCCCGCGCAGTGAGGGCCGCGAGCTGCGCATCGACCAGTACATCACCCTGCTGCGCCAGGGCCGCATCCAGACCGCGACCATCCTGGAGTCCGACAACCGGATCGTCGGCAAGTACGACCGGGGTGACTACTGGGTGGCGGTGGCGGCGGGCCGGGAGACGATCTTCTCCCGCCTGACGTCGGCCCTCGAGGACGCAGGCGTGGCCTACAAGGTCAAGCAGCAGCCGCTCAAGAACCTGGTCGTGCCCGCGTCCATGATCCTGCCCGCCCTCATCGTGGTGGACGGGTTGCTCATCTTGTTCCTCCTGTTCGGCCGGGGAGGGATGGGCGATGCGTTCGCCTTCGGGAAATCCAAGGCCAGACGGCTGGCCACCGGGGAGTCCAAGATCACCTTCTCCGACGTGGCGGGGGTGGACGAGGCCATCGAGGAGCTGGCCGAGGTCCGGGACTACCTGGGCTCGCCCGACAAGTTCCTGGCCATGGGGGCCTCGGTACCAAAGGGCATCCTGCTGACGGGCCCGCCCGGCTGTGGCAAGACGCTGCTGGCCCGGGCCCTGGCCGGCGAGGCCAACGTGCCGTTCTTCTCGATGTCGGGCTCGGACTTCGTGGAGATCTTCGTGGGGGTGGGCGCCGCCCGTATCCGTGACTTCTTTGCCGTGGCCAAGGAAGCCGCCCCCTGCATCTGCTTCATCGACGAGCTCGACGCCGTGGGCCGCGGCCGTACGGCCATGGCCGTGGGCGGGCAAGACGAGCGGGAAGCGACCCTCAACTCGCTGCTGGTGGAGATGGACGGGTTCGAGTCCGGGTCCGGCGTCGTCGTGCTGGCTGCCACCAACCGTCCCGACATCTTGGACTCGGCCCTGCTGCGTCCCGGCCGGTTCGACCGCCGGGTGGGCATCGACCGTCCCGACGTGCGTGGGCGGGAGGCCATCCTCAAGATCCACTCGAGGGGCAAGCCCATGGCCGCCGACGTCGACCTGGCCGCGGTGGCCAAGCGCACCGTCGGGTTCACGGGCGCCGACCTGGCCAACGTGGTGAACGAAGGGGCCCTGCTGGCGGCCCGGCGGGGGAACCAGCAGGTGGACTCCCGCCAGCTATTCGAGGCCATCGAGCGGGTCGTCGCCGGGCCGGAGCGCAAGAGCCGCATCCTGTCGCCGCAGGACCGTCACCGCATCGCCTACCACGAGGCCGGCCACG
>JBOGID010000536.1:0-3890 GCA_050742295.1 Acidimicrobiales bacterium
CGGGCGAGCTTGTGTGGGTTGCGGATGGCGTAGATGTGGGTGATGCGCCCGTTCTCGACGGCGAGGCTCACGGCGGTGTCGACCTGCCCGCCGATGTCGAGCCGGATGGCGGGTGACCCGTTGAGCCAGACGGCCCTTGCCTCGAAGTCCACTGAGCGGAGACCCCTGATCAGCAAGCCCGCCACCTGTTCCGCACCCTGGATCGGACGACGAGCAGCGGCGACAAAGCCGCCGCCGTCGGAGACGACGACGACGTCGGGCGCCAGTACGTCGAGGAGGCTTTGCAGGTCGCCGTGGCGGACAGCGGCGAGGAACCGATCCACGGCCTCCTGCTGCTCGGTCGTGCTGACCGGCATTCGCGGGCGCCGAGCGGCGACGTGGTCGCGTGCCCGGTGGGCGATCTGGCGGACGGCGGACGGGGAATGGCCGACGGCCTCGGCGATCTCGTCGTAGGGGGTGTCGAACACCTCGCGCAGCACGAAAACGGCGCGCTCGGCCGGACCGAGGGTCTCGAGCACGGTGAGCATCGCGATCGACACGCTCTCGGCGAGCTCGACGTCGTCGGCGACGTCGGGGCTCGTCAACAGCGGCTCCGGCAGCCATTCGCCGACGTAGTCCTCGCGCCGGCGCGCCACCGACCGCAGCCGGTTCAGCGCCTGACGGGTTGAGATGCGGACCAGATAGGCCCGCGGGTCGCGCACCACTGCGTGATCGACGCCGGCCCACCGCAGCCACGTCTCCTGGACGACATCCTCGGCGTCGGCCGCGGAGCCGAGCATCTCGTAGGCCACGGTGAATAGCAGGCTGCGGTGGCGCGCGAACGCATCCTCGCTCATGCAGAAGTCGCGTACCCGGCCGAGGGTTGCGCCAGTGGCAGTGCGCACACCTTGGAGAACTCTTGGGACTCGATCCCCATCGCAGTGTTGCCCCTCGCGGCCAGGTTCGCGCACCCGACCACGGCCGTGAGCTCCACCAACGCCGGCGCGCCGAGCTGCTCGAGCAGCCGGGCCGACAGCTCGTCGGTGACCCGCGGGGGTGTCTCGGTCATCGCCTCGGCGTACTCCATCACCTCGCGCTCAAGCGGTGTGAACACCAACGACTCACGCCACCGGGGCACCTCGCTGGCCTTCACCTCGTCGAGTCCCTCGTTGTGGGCCTGGAAGTAGCCGAAGTCGAGGCAGGCCGAGCAGCCGACCTGGGCGGCGACCGCCATGTGGGCGAACGACTTGAGGTTGGCGTCGAGCCGGTCCCACTTCTGCACCTTGCGGCCGAGCCCCGTGAGGCTCATGAGCACCGGTCGGTTCTGCCACATCACCCCGACCCCGTTGGGAACCTCACCGAGCATCTTCCTGCTGAACCGCTTCACGAGGTAGCCGTACGGGCCGGTGATCGCTGCCTGGGGGATCCGGGTCGTGCTGGACATGGGCGCTCCTCTTGTCGGTGTGATCGACATCAAGACACCGCCCGCACCCGATTCGTGACAGTCACTGGGATGAGAGTGTGCTAGCCGACATGTCCTCCAGTGCCGTACAAGGGCACCCGGCGTATACGTCGCCTCGCCTCTGCGGGGCGCTCGGAACCTATCCCGTGGTGACGCGGACTTACTCGCCAGCCGGACGGACCCCGTCGCCAGAGTCGGCATCGCTCTGCTCACTGAGCCAAACCATCCAGTGGAGAAGGGCAGATCGGGTGGGTCGTCCGGCGGAAGACGGTCTTGGCCGACTGAAGGATGCCGAGTGTGGCGTGACGCTCGTCACGTTGGGTGACGGCTGGGTCAGCGCCCCCGGCGTGACCTAACCGTGACCCAACGGGACAGCGTCAGGCCCCATTCGCAGCACCGGTCAGCACGCCGCGCACCGTCTGAGCAGCACTTTCGCGGATCACGCCTGGTCGCCGGTACCCCTGCTCGCAGCTTTTCAAGCAGGGGTCGCCGGTCCTCGCCGGCTTCGTCGACTTCGCCGAGGAGGAGACCCTCGCCTCGGCGGCGATCGACATCGCACTCCTCCGCGGCCACCGGGCCGCAAGCCCCAGCGCTACGACCACGAAGCCGCCCGCGGCCGCCAACCATCGCTTCGCCGCCGCCGACCGGTCGGTGACACGCAGGTTCTTGGACCACGTTCGCCGTCGTCCGAGGATGAGGTCAGATAGACGTCGTTGGCGAAGTTGCCGTTGCCGTTCCGGAAGTCCAGGCCACGTCGATACGCCCGCTGGGCGCCAGGCTCAGGCTCGGGTGGACCTGGACGATCAGGTTCTTCGGGTCGTCGTCGTTGAGCGTCCGCTCGTCGCTCCACGTGTCACCGCGATCGGTGGAGCGGCGATGGAACACGTCGTATTCGAAGTCGACCTTTCTTGCCGTCGTCGAGTGGTAGACGAGGTGCAAGGTGCCCCGGGTTCCACCGAGAGGACTCCAGGCGATGGCGGCATTGATGAAGGTGTTCCTCGGTGGCCCGATCTGGGCGACGGTGCAGGACTGGCCCTTGTCGGTCGATCGCGACAGCCGCGTGGCGCTGTCGTCCACCGGCGGACCCGGACGTCCGCGGGCGTGCCAGGCGGCGTAGAGCGTGCCCGTGCCGTCGACCGCGAGGACGGGCCAGGGGATGTCGACCGCGTTCACGGCGATGGCGGTGGGCCGCCCAGCCGCCTTGGCCAGCTCGAGCCGGACGCCCTCGGGCTGGAGGTAGTCGGCGGCCACGTTGACCGGTGGTCCGAAGGTTCTTGCCGCCATCGAGGGAGGACGAGACGACCGCTGTCTTGCGGTCCTGGTACGCCTGGGCGTAGCCGACATAGACAACGTCGTCGGGGGCGCTGCCGGTGTCGATGGCCAGGCCCGTCACCGGCCGGTTGTTTTCCAGGTCGGCGCCCTGGCCGCCGCGCGGGTCGCGGACGATGGTCGACGTCCACGAGTCCCCGAGGTCGGTGGAGCGGGACAGGATCAGCGTGACGTTGCCGCGCCAGCCACCGCCTTGGGGGAACGGCCAGTCGCTGAGAGAGCCGGCCGTGTCCCACCCCGGCGACGCGTAGTAGAGCGTCGAGTTCCGGCCGAACGCCACCAAGGCCTGGGGCACGCCCGTCTCGGTGATGAAGCAGAACGGGTACGCCGCGGCAGCGGTGGCGCCTCCACCCGGGTGCACGTCTGGCCGCCGTCGAGCGAGCGGGTCATCCCGCAGCGGCGGGTGCGGAACTCGGCGCCCGCGGCGACGACTAGTTGTCTCGCGCGGAAATCATTGTGACTTTACGCGACCTTGAGCGGGCGGCCTTCGTAGGTCCAGCGGAAGGGCTTCGCCTTGCGGTTGTAGGCGTTGATGAACTCGATGATGCGGGCAGCCAGGTCGTCGGTGGAGCCGAACTCGCCGTGGCGGGTCAGGCGCCGCTCCATGATGGAGAACCACAGCTCGACCCTGGTTGAGCCAGCTGGCGTGGGTGGGCGTGTTGTGCAGGAAGACGTGGTGGTTCTCGGGGCGGTCGAGGAACTCCTCGACCAGCGGCGTGCCGTGGGCGGAGAGGTTGTCGACGATGCAGTGCAGCTGCATCCCGGCCGGCGTCTGGTCGACCAGGTCCTGGAGGAAGGCGACGAAGTTCTCCGACCGCGTCGAGTCCGTCACCCAGCCGGCGACGGTGCCCTCGTGCACGTTGAAGGCGGCGAACAGTTTCACCGTGCCGTTGCGGCGGCGTACGGGGATCCCCCTCGGGGCCTCGGGCTGCGCCGCCGCGGCGCTGGCGGCAGGGGCGCGCTCGGGAGCGCCCGGCTCGGGTCGCAGGGCGTCGACGGCGCCTTCGGCGGGGATGGCGGGGCGGGTGGGGTTGATGCGGCTCTTGGCCTGGATGCCGGTCTTCTCGTCCACCGACCACACCAGGGCGTTCTCCGGAGGGTCCAGGTACAGCCCGCACAC
>JBOGID010000537.1:0-14098 GCA_050742295.1 Acidimicrobiales bacterium
CCGCACGGCGTCGCCGGCCCGGCCCGTCCGCCGGGCCAGGCCGGAGCCGGCGGACCGGATCTGGGCGTTGCCGGGATCGCCGGCGATGGCCCGCTCGATGGCGGCGGTGATGTCGGCGAGCGTCGCGGCGTAGGCCTCCGACGGCTCCTCGTGCCGGGCGGGCTGGATCAGGGCACCGCACGTGGCCACGAGGGTGGCGGCCGGGACCGCCAGGTCGGGGTCCTCCTCCAGCCACTGGACGAGCCACACCGACCAACGCCGCTCGGGGTCGGACCCGACGGCCTGAAGGAGCAGGTCGACCGCTTCCTCGACCCGCCCGAGCCCCCGCAGGAACCAGGCCCGCACCGCCGCCTCGCCCGCCGACAGCGCGCCCGGCTTCGCGGGCTCGACGGTGTCGGGCGCCTGTTCGCCGGCCTCGTCGAGCACGACGCCCAGCAGGTCGTCCACGTCGGGGTGGGCCGGGTCGAGGGCGGCGGCGAAACCCAGGTGGCGCACGCCCTCCGAGTGCTCACCGGACAGGATCAGGTTGCGGGCCGTCGCGAGCTCAGCCTCGACGTCGAGCTCGTCGTCGAACTCGGGGTGCTCCACGGCAGAGCGAACGTACTCGGGCGCGCCGGAAACCGGGGGCCGCAGGGGGCCCACGTCGCCTACCGTGAGCTGATGCTGCCCCTCTCGGCCAAGGACGTCATGGCCGCCGCCGATGTGCTGGCCGACGTGGCCGTACGCACCCCGCTCGAGCGCAACGACCGGCTGTCGGCCCAGACCGGCGCCGACGTGTGGCTCAAGCGGGAGGACCTGCAGGCGGTGCGGTCGTACAAGCTGCGGGGGGCGTACAACTTCATCGCCTCGCTGCCCGAGGACGAGCGGGCCAAGGGCATCGTGTGCGCCAGCGCCGGCAACCACGCCCAGGGCGTGGCCTTCACGTGCCGGCGCCTGGGCGTGCCGTGCCGGGTGATCCTGCCCCGGCCGACGCCGCGCCAGAAGCGGGAGCGGATCGCGGCGCTGGGCGGTCCGGGCGTGACCATCGTGCTCGAGGGCCACACCTACGACGAGGCCCACGAGTTCGCCGTGGGGGTGGCGGCCAGCGGGGGAGCCGTCCTGGTCCCGCCCTTCGACGACCCCGCCATCATGGCCGGCCAGGGCACCGTGGCCCTGGAGGTCATCGACCAGCTGGGCCGCCCGCCCGACCTGTTCGTCGTGCCCATCGGCGGGGGAGGGCTGGCGTCGGGGGTCCTGACCGTGGCCGCCGACACGACGCCCCGGCCCCGGGTCATCGGGGTCGAGCCCGCGGGCGCCGCCTCCATGCGGGCCGCCCTCGACGCCGGCGAGCCGGTGACCCTGCCCGCCGTCGACACGTTCGTGGACGGGGCGGCCGTGCGCCGGGTCGGCACGTCCACCTACGAGGTCGTCAGCACCCTCATCGACGACGTGGTGGCGGTGGCCGAGGGCGGCGTGTGCACCGCCATGCTCGACCTCTACCAGCTGGACGGGATCATCGCCGAGCCCGCGGGGGCGCTGGCGGTGGCCGCCCTGCGGGAGGCCGTCGCGGTCGAGCCCGGCACCACGGTGGTGTGCATCGTGTCGGGTGGCAACAACGACATCAGCCGCTACGGCGAGATCGTGGAGCGGTCCCTGGTGCACGAGGGCCTGAAGCACTACTTCCTGGTGGAGTTCCCCCAGGAGCCGGGGGCGCTGCGGGGCTTCCTCGACGGCGTGCTGGGCCCGGGCGACGACATCACCCTGTTCGAGTACGTGAAGAAGAACAACCGGGAGGTGGGGCCGGCCCTGGTGGGCATCGAGGTGGCGTCGGTGGCCGACGTCCCCGCCCTGGTGGAGCGCATGGACGCCAGCCCCCTCCACATCGAGCGGCTCGAAGCCGACTCTCCCGCGTTCCGCTTCCTCGTGTGAGACCGCCCGCGGGTGACCGTCGGCGGCGGGTTTTCCACAGAGAGCGGCAATTCCGGTATGCTGGTCCGGCGAGAGACCGGATAACCCGGCTCGCGGCCCACCTTCGTCCATCCTCGTTCGTCGCGGAAGTTCGCCGAGGCAGGCCACCGTCGAACACGAGGATCTTGACTTTCATGGGTTCATTTGAAGCATCGGGGGTTTCCCCCTTGCTGGTTGCCGCCCTTTCCAAGGAGGGCATCGATACGCCGTTCCCGATCCAGGCCTTGACCCTGCAGGACGCGCTGGCCGGCCGCGACGTCTGCGGCCAGGCCCGGACGGGCTCGGGCAAGACGCTGGCCTTCTCCATCCCGCTGGTGGAGCGGGTCACCGCCGGTGCTTCCAAGGCGCCCCGCGGCCTGGTGCTGGTGCCGACCCGTGAGCTGGCCCTCCAGGTCACCAAGGTGCTCCGCCCCCTGGCCAAGGCGGCCGGGCTACGCGTGGAGGCCGTCTACGGCGGGGTGTCCATGGAGCCGCAGAAGGAGGCGGCCCGCAAGGGCGTCGACATCGTCGTCGCCACCCCGGGCCGGCTGATCGACCTGGTCGACAACCGGTGGCTGCGGCTGGACGAGGTCGACCTGGCCGTCATCGACGAGGCCGACCGCATGGCCGACATGGGGTTCCTGCCCCAGGTCGACCACCTGCTCCGCAAGTTCCAGGGTCGCGAGCCGAGGCCGCAGTACCTGCTGTTCTCGGCCACGCTCGACGGCCAGGTGGGGAGCCTGGTGCGCCGCTACCTGAACGACCCCGTCCGCCACGAGGTCGTGCCCGAGGCCGAGGAGATGGTGGAGATGACCCACCGGTTCCTCGCCGTCCACCACATGGACCGGGTGCTGGTGGCCGCCGCCATCGCCCGTTCGACCTACCGCACCCTGGTCTTCGTGCGCACCAAGCGGGGTGCCGACCGCCTGGCCACCCAGCTGGAGCGGGAGAAGGTGCTGACCGCCGCCATCCACGGCGACCTCCGCCAGTCCGCCCGTGAGCGGGCCCTGAAGAACTTCGCGGCGGGCAAGCTGCAGGTGCTGGTGGCCACCGACGTGGCCGCCCGTGGCATCCACGTCGACGACATCGACGTCGTCATCCACTTCGACCCGCCGGAGGACTACAAGGCGTACGTCCACCGTTCCGGCCGCACGGCCAGGGCGGGGCGGGGCGGCGTCGTCGCCACGTTCGTCCTCTGGAACCAGGTTGTCGAGGTCGAACGTTTGAAGAGACACCTCCGGATCGCCGACCCGGTGGTCGAGGTGTTCTCCAACGATCCCCGGCTGGCCGACCTCGCCCGGTTGGCGCCGGCCGTCCCGGCCGCTTCCTGAGGAGCACGATGGGCAAGAGACGAGCGACATTCGGCAAGCTGCAACGTGAACGTGACAAGAAGGCGAAGGCCGCGGTCAAGCGCGAGCGCCGCATCGCCGGCCGCGACGAGCCCGAGGACGAGGCCGGTCTGGAAACGACCGCCGAGCCCCAGCGGGAGTACGACGAGGGCCGGCTGCTCGACGCCCTGGCCGCCCTCCACCAGTCCTACGAGGCCGGCACCGTCAGCACCGACGAGTTCGAGACCCGGCGCGAGGAGCTGACCAGCCGCCTGCGGGTCGACTGACGCGGGTTCTCGTAAACCCGCTGGTTGCCCGAACGGGCAAGACGCCGCCCGACCGGGTAGCAGCTCTTGCCTGAACGGCTGTCCGCTCGCCGCTGACAGACGGTGAGCGGCGTGATTGTCTGAATTCCCGCTTCGTTCGTCGCGCCCATGTGCGGCGTCCCAGGACGCAGGCCAGGAGGGGGTCATGCAGCCGGCGCAGGCGCAGGTGCAAGACGTGCGGGTCTGGGTCGACGACCAGCATCCGATCTTCCGCCGCGGGCTGATCTCCTGCCTGGTGGCCGAGGGGTTCGTCATCGCCGGGGAGAGCGCGTCGCTGCGGCCCATGCCCGACCTGGCCGAGCTTGACGTCCTGTTGTTCCAGGCCGAGCGGGGCGGCCTGGCCCGGGCCCTGACCATGCAGGACACCCGGTCGGTCTGGTTGGTGGCCCTGCTGGCGTCCCACGACGAGCCGCTGGCCCTCGACCTCATCGAGCGGGGTGTGGGCGCCGTCCTGCTCCGCAACCAACTCGGGCCCCAGGCCCTCGTCGCCGCCATCCGGTCGGTGGTGAACGGGAACAGCGCCCTCCCCGCCGAGCTCGTCCCCCGGCTGCTCGACAAGGCGGCGCGCACGGGCTCGGGCGGCCCCCACCCCCTCACGAGCCGGGAACTGGCCGTCCTGCGGTCGCTGTCCGAGGGCGACGACACCCAGGAGATCGCCGAGACCCTCGGCTACTCCGTGCGGACGGTGAAGAACATCGTCCACGACCTGCTCATGAAGACGAACTGCCGGAACCGGGCCCATGCCGTCGCCCTGGCCACGCGCCAGGGCCTGATCTGACGCCACGCCATGCTCCACCTCCTCGACGACAGCCTGGATGCCTTCCTGCGGGCCGTGGGGCCCCTCCCGGCCGCCGACGTGGACGTCTCGTTCGACCCTCCCGACAGCGACTGGGCCGCGGGCCTGATCCGCCCGACCGTCAACCTCTATCTGTGGCGGTTGCGGCTCAGCGTGAACGAGGCCTCGGCCGGCGCCGAGGTGGTGAGCACCGCCAACGGCTATGCCCGCCGCGGCCCCCGGCCCCGGGTCCAGCTCGGCTACCTGGTGACGGCATGGGCCACCGACGCCCGCAACGCCCACCAGCTCCTCGGCCGGGTGCTGACCGCCTTCCTGACGACCAACGAGCTGCCCCCCGAGTACCTGCAGGGTCCCCTGGCCGCCGTCCGGCCCCTCCCCACGCTCACCCTCAGCAAGGCCGACGACGACCCGCCCGCCGAGTTCTGGCAGGCCCTGGGCGGGCGGTTCCAGCCCGGCGTGGAGCTGGCCGTCACCGCCACGATTGACCCCGATGTCCTGGTCGAGGTGCCGCCGCCGCCCAGCGTGGTGGACATCGGTCTCGCGGACAAGGTGGAGCCGACCCGCACGTCCCGGCGCCGGCGGGTGGCGGGGACCGTCGACGACACCGGCCTGCAGGGCGCCCGGGTCAGGACGCGCCGGGGGTCGGCGCCCATCGACGAGCGGGGACGGTTCCTCGTGCCCGGCGAGCCCGGCGACGAGGTCGTCATCGACAGCGACCCACCCCGGCGAGCGCACATCCCGCCCGACGGCGGCGTGAGCCCCGTTTGACGGCGATGCCGGGGCGACCGGCGAGGGGAGCGATGGGCCCGGCCCGGCCGGCAACGGCCACAGCCTAAGGTCCGCAGCCGTGCGCCTTGTCGCAACCCCCACGCAGCTGATCGTGGCGATCGGGGACCCGATCGTCCTGCAGCTGGAGGTCTACAACTCCCGGAACGTCATCGACGGGTTCCAGGCGTCGCTTCTCGGCGTGGGCGACGTCACCTTCGTCCCCGACCCGCTCGAGCTGTCCCTCTTCCCGGAGACGGGCGGGGTCATGGTGCTGACGTTCACCCTGCCTGCGGGCTTCCCGGCGGGCCGGCGGGTGATCGGCGTGAAGGTGGCCTCGGTCACCCACCCCCGGGAGTCGGCGGTCGAGGAGATCACCCTCGACGTCGCCCCCCTGAACATCGCCACCCTGGCCGTCGAGCCCCTGATGGTCACGGCCGCCAAGCGGGCCGACTTCGTCCTGACTTTGGAGAACCGGGGGAACGTCGCCTTCGAGTCCGCCCTCGGCGCTACCGACTCCACGGCCAAGCTGATCTTTGCCCTCGCCCCGCCCACCCTGACTGTGGGCCCCGGGGAGACGGCGCTGGCCCGTGTGGCGGCGACGGGACGGCGTCCGTGGATCGGCTCGCCCGTGCCCCGGCAGATCACGTTCACGGCCGGTGCGTCGCCGGAGCCGCTGAGCGCAGCGGCCACGCTGCTGCACAAGCCGATCATCCCCAGGGGCGTGCTCACGCTGCTGACGATCCTGGCCGCCATCGCCCTGTGGGGGCTGGTCCTGCTGGTGGGCGTCAACCAGATCGTCGACAAGGTCACCGAGGGCGACGAGGAGCTGGCCGCCATGTCGGGGCCCATCCCCGGCAACCAGATGGGATCGGTGGCCGGCAAGGTCACGGCCAAACCCGACGCCAACGGGGCCACCGTCAGCCTCATCGCCCTCCCCAGCGGCGAGGACGGGGCGGCACCGGCGGGTGAGGTGCCCGCCCCCGTCGTCACCCCGCCCACGGGCGAGTACAACATCGAGAACGTCACCGCCCCCGGGACCTACCAGATCGTCTTCGCTAAGGCCGGCTTCGGCACCCAGTCCAAGCTCGTCGAGCTGAAGCTGGGTGAGGCGCTCGAAGGTGTCGACGTCGCCCTGGTCGCGGGCAGCGGTTCGATCACGGGCACGGTGGCCGACGGCGACGGCCCGCTCGGTGGCGTGGTCGTCGTCGCCACAAACGGTACCGACACGGTCAGCACGCTCACGTCCTCCAGCGGCCCGGTCGGCACCTACGCCCTCGAGTCGCTGCCGCCCGGCACCTGGGTCGTGACCTACGAGAAGGCCGACTTCGGGTCCCAGACCAAGGTGCTCGACGTGGCACCCGGCCAGAAGGTGGCGGCGCCCCCCCTGACGCTGACCAAGGGCCGGGGGTCGATCTCGGGCACGGTGTTCGGCCAGGGCGGCCAGCCCGTCCCCGGCGTGCTGGTGTCGGTGACGGCCGGGACGGGCACGATCGCGCCCATCGTCGTCCCCGGCACCTCGACCACGGCGCCGCCCACTCCGACCACGACCACTGGGCCGCCGCCCGCGGTGCTGGCCTCGACGGCCAGCCTGGACGACGGCCCCGTGGGCTTCTTCGCCCTCTCGGGCCTCCCCACGCCGGGCACGTTCACGGTGACATTCCAGAAGGTGGGCTTCCTACCCCTCACCGCGACGGTGACCCTGGCCGACAACGGGAACGAGTCGGGGCTCAGCCCCATCCTGCGGCCCGTGACGGGTGTGGTGTCGGGCGTGGTGCGCGAGGACGTCCGCCGGGTGCCCGCCTGCGAGCCGACGAACTGCCTGCTGGGCGGGGTCGCGGTGCGGGTGACCGACCGCAACGGCCAGGAGGTCCGGAACACCACGTCCGCCAACGCCCCGGCCGACGTCCTGGGCCGCTACGAGGTGGCGGGCCTGCAGGCAGGGACATACACCATCACCTTCACCAAGGTCGGCTACGCGTCCCAGACGTTCTCACTCACGCTCGCCGACAACCAGCAGAACCCCCTTGACGTGCTCATGAAGGGCGAGCCCGCCACGCTGGCGGGCAAGGCCACCAACTGCACGGCGGTGGCGCTGGTCCTGCGGGACAACACCAACCTCGACCCGCCCGTCCTGCTGGCCGCCCGCCCCGACGGCACGTACCGCATCACCCGGGTCGAGACTCCCTCGGAGCTGCGGGTGTTGTTCATCATCGGCAACCAGGTGCGCGACATCGCCGACGTCGACCTCCAGCCCGGCGAGGTGGTCACCGATCTCAACGGGGTGTGCACGCCTCCGCCCACGACCGCGGCCACGTGCGCGCTGGTCATCCCCATCCTCAACATCTGCATCCCGCCCTAAACGATCGGCGAGGGTGGGGTCAGGGGGCCATCACGGTGACCTGTGAGGGCACGGTGATCTGGATGACTCCTGCATAGGCGCACAGGCACTTCGACGTGTTCGTCAGGGCCGGCTTGCCCGCCACCAGGACGGTGGGGGACCCCGGCACCCAGGGCGCGGGGATGACCGGGGTGCACGGCATGGGTGTGAGCACGCCGAGGGCGGCGGCGGTGGCGGCGGCCACGGCCGGGTTGGCCAGGCTCGTGCACATGCCGAACGGCACGATGTTCACGAACGGGATGTTGTCCATGATCGTGGCCGCGGGCAGCGACCCCGCCGTGCACATCGACGCGGGAAGGACGTTGAGCACGCTCGGTGCCAGGCCGAAGCTGCACAGCGTCTGGGAGGTGGCGGTCACGAGTTGCGCCATGGCGTGTCCTCCCGACGCCCTACGTCTGGAGGGCCAGGACGATGATCGACGCGATGGCCACCGCCGCCAGGATGAAGAACAGCAGGGCGACGAGGATCCAGCCCCGCCACCACGGCCGGGGGGCCTGGGGCGCCAGAGACGGCGCCGATGGGGCGGTGAACGGGGCGCGGGCCGCCGGCGACGCCTCGGGGTCGAGGACGGCCGTCACGGGCGGGGGCGCCGGGTGCATCTCGGCCCCGCACCGCCGGCAGTAGACGGCGGTCGGCCGGTTGAGCTCCTGGCACACCATGCACGTCTCGGTGGCGACGAGCTGGCGCCCGCCCGTACCGGGCTGGCGGCGCACGGCCAGCGCGAGCGATCCCTCCTCGTCGGCGCGCCCGGAGCCGCCGGCCCAGAACAGGGGGAAGTCGCACGACGGGCAGAACTCCTCCGACGACCGGTTCAGGTGGGGGAGGTCGACGACCGCTCCGCACCCGGGGCAGGCGAGCTGGGGCACTACGGGGTCTCCTCTCTGGGCCACACCTGGCGGCCGCCGACCCGCAGCTCGAAGGTGACCTCGGCCGGGAGCTCCCGGCGCAGCACGGTCAGAAGGTACTCCTCGGTCGTCCAGCCCACGGCGTTCACCAGCACCCGTACGTGGCGGGGGTGGACGGCGGGCGCCTCGCCCTGGCGGTACACGCCGCCCGTGTCGATCACGGCCACGTCCTCGCCGGTGGCGAGCTGGAGCATGCCCTCGACGCCCGCCTTCGTCCCCCGCCACCACAGGAGGCGCCCCATCTCGTGCACCCACTCCCGCTGGCGCTCGATGGGGGTCGAGGGATCGATGTCGTTGATGTCCAGCCACCCGCCCAGCCACCGCACCATGCGGTCGGGGGCCACCGACACGTCGATCACGTGCTCCATGCCGCTGATCTGCGTCTCCACCGTGTTGGCGATGGCGTCGAAGATCCCGAGGAACCGCCGCAGGAACGGGTCCTCGGCCAGGCACGCCGGCAGCTGGTCGGCGAACTGGACTTTCACCGGACGACTCCGCTCACTGGACGACGATCCGGTGGGCGTAGCCCAGGAACAGGCAGTCGTTGCTCAGGCGCACGACCTCCTTGCCGCGGCCCGCCCGTTCCCGCTCGCGCAGGTCGGCCTCGAAGAGCAGGACCTCTTCGACCCGGTCGACGCCTTCGACGGCGTCCAGGAACTCGTAGACGGGCGCCGTGCCGGCGTCCTCCTCGAACTCCCAACCGGTGCCCCGGATGCCGCCCACGAGGGGGTTGAAGTAGCGGTACAGAGCATCGAGGGCCCGCTGGCGCACCAGGTCGATGGGCCGTCCGGGCAGGGCCTTGAGGCGGGCCGCCACCGTGATGCCCTGATAGAAGGGCGTACCGATCTCGACCGACGTGCCCAGCGTGCGGCGCCGGTCGAGGTACTTGGAAATGGTCTCGACCAGCTCGTCGGACAGGGCGAAGTCGTCGAGCTCCAGCTCGGCCGGCGCCTTGTGGGTGTGGGGCACGATCAGCACCCGCACGGGCGCACCGGGCTCGGTCGCAGGTAGGCAGCGGCTGCGGGCCACCTGCTGGTCGGCCTCCAGCGTCAGCCGCTCGTAGTCGGCCGCCGTCACCGCCCGCTCGCCCGTGCGGATGGAGGCGGGTGCCCGCAGCTTGGCGTTGCCCACCGTCTCGGCGTCGACGCCTCCGCCCGCGGCACGCAGGTTCTCGACCCGGTCCACATAGGGGATGGTCGTTCGCATGACGGTCAGGGTGCCGGCGCCCACGTTGCCGGTGGCGCCCCCGCCGAAGGGGTAGCCGGTCACCGAGATGTCGACCCCCTTGGGGGGGACGGCCCCGTGCTGGCGGACCTTGCCGTTGGGGTAGCGGATGGACGGCCCGAACCGGACCTCGCCGTCGTTGGCGTCCCAGACCACGTGGCGGTCGTCGGGCCCGGAGTGGGAGAAGTCCGAGACCTCCTCCCACGGCGTGGACTCGCCGCTGCTGGCGACCACCACGGTGTTGCCCGGCCGGCGGGGGAGCACGGGCTGGGAGCGGAGCTTGAACCGCTGGGCCGGAGTCCCGTCGCTGATGCCCAAGAGCTCGGCCGGGGCCGGCTCGCCGTGGTGGGCCAGGGCCGAACCGCCGAGGCTCGTGACCTCCACCGACCGGACGACGGGCGTGTCGCGGTACTCGGGCTCGTCGGGCTCGGCCTCGTCCAGCCGCCCTCGCACCCAGTAGGCCCGCTGGTCGGCGAGGGTGAGCGGCGCGTGCGACGCGGGCAGGAGCAGCACGATCTCGCCGTCACGGTTGAGGCCGCCCGTGTTGTCGCTGTGGAGCCGGCACGGCCCCCAGCTGTCACCCGTCCACGCCTCCCAGTCGAGCGGGGGCCTCTTGGGGTCGACCCCGAGCCCCTCGACCGACGCCGCCACCCGCAGGCGCAGGACGTTGCCGGCCAGCGAGGCGCGAAAGCCCAGGTAGAACGCGTCCCCGGGCCGCAGCGGTGTCGACGTGAACACGGGCACGCCCCCCCGGCCGAACTGCAGGTCGTCCCACGCGTTGTAGTAGTTCCCGCCGCCCGTCCCGGTGAGGAAGGCGATGAACTCGGGCTCGACGATCTCCAGGTCGTCGTCGGTCATGAACACGACGGCACCCCCGGAGCGGCCCGGCGCGGTGGCGACCTGCGTCGCGGCAGGGACGACCACCGTCTGGGCGGCCGGCCCCGACAGCCAGAACGTGAGGTCGCTGCACGCCGGGCTGGGCGGGAACAGTTCGATACCGACCAGGTCGAGGAACTTGGCGTAGAGGCGGTCGGGCACCTGGTTGAGCCGGTACAGGGTCATCTCCGTCATCCATGCGAACAGCTCGACGAGGGCGATGCCGGGGTCGGCCAGGTTGTGGTTCGTCCACTCCGGGCAGTACGTAGGGATGAGGCGCTTGGCCTCGTCCACCAGGTCCTGGAACCGGCGGTCGTCGAGATCGGGGCTGGGCAGGCCCATGGCTTACGGGTTCTCCTCGGGGATGACGTAGAACGGGTACACGAGGTTGCGCCGGTCGTTGGTGACCCGGATCCGGTAGTCGATCCAGATCAGCACCAGGGCCGAGTCGTTGGGGTCGGGCTCGGCCGTGACCGACTCGACGTCGATGCGCGGCTCCCACTGGCCCAGGGCCAGGCGCACCGACTCGGCCATGAGGCCCAGCGTGTTCTCGTTGACGGGATCGAACAGCAGCTCCCAGATGGCGCAGCCGAACTCGGGGCGCATGACCCGTTCCCCCAGTGAGGTGGAGAGCACCACCGTGATGGCCCGCTCGATCGCCTCCGGTCCGGAGATGAGAGCGACGGCCCCGGTGTGGTCCACCGCGAAGGGAAAGGCGATGGTGCGCCCGACGAAGTCGCTGTCGACGGCCATCACACCCTCAGTTCAGCTTCACGATGGCGCCCTTGACCGCAGCCAGGGCGCCGCCTTCGACGCTGACCGTCGCCGAGCCCTTGACCGTCGTGGTCGCCCCCTCGACATTGGTGGTGGCCCGGCCCTTGGCCGTCAGCTGGGTGCCTTCGATGTTGATGGCGTTCTGGGCCTTCATCGTGATGTTCATGGCATCGATGGTCAGGTCGGCGGTGGCCTTGATCGTGATGCCCTGGTCGGACTCGATGGTGATGGGCGTGGGGCTGTGGAGGAGGACTTTGTCCTCGGCCATCTTCAGCACCGTCTTCTTGTCGGCCAGGGTGATCGAGACGAAGGAGGTGGCGGGCATCGTCGAGTCGTTCAAGGCGACGGTGTGGCCCGTCCGGCTGCGCCACGTGCGGGCCTCCACGCCCGCGGTGTCGGTCTCCTTGCCTCCCATGTGCGGCTTCTTCTGGGTGCTCCAGAGCCCGCCGAGGATGATGGGCCGGCGCAGGTCGCCGTGCTCGAAGGCGACCAGCACCTCGTCGTTGATCTCGTAGAGCACGCTCAGGCCTCGCTCGGGCCCGGCGCCGATGGCCGCCACCCTCGCCCACCAGCTCTCCTCTTGGTCGCTCAGCGTCGGGAACTTGACCTTGATGCGCCCGAGGCCCTCGGGGTCCTTGTTGTTGGTGACGATCCCGATGACCAGGCCCCGCTCGCCCCATCCGGCCGCCGCCGGGGGGCCCGCCAGCAGGTCGACGAGCGTGTCGGGAGACTTGCCGCCCGAGACGAAGCGGGTGAGGTACCGCTTGTCGAGGCCGATGATGTGCTCGACGGTGGTGAGCACGTACTTGCCCGACAGCTTCTGGCCCATGCCCTTGATCTCGACCTCGGCGCCCGCCTTGATCTTGGGGTTGCCGAGGGCCTCCCCCCGGGCCGTCACGTACTCGCCCGTCGCCCACGCGGCCAGGGACTGGGCCAGCAGGTTGGCCTCGTTGGCGTTCCAGACACCGCTGGTGTTGGTGCCGCGCTTGGTGTTGGCGCTGAACAACTTGGCTCCGTTCATGGCCTCGGTGGCCAGAGGCGCGGTCGTGCCGAAGTCAACGCCCGGGCCGGTGGTCATCGACGCCTGCCCGACGATGGCCTTCTGGGTGGCGGCGTCCCACGCCCGGACCAGCACTTCCTTGCCGGCCTCGGCGCAGGAGGCCCGTACCTTGAACCGGACGAGGTCCTCGCCGAAGGTCAGGGTGGGCCCGGCCCCGACCTTCGCCTCCTTCTTGAAGTGCAAGGTCTTGTCGTTCACCCACCAGTCGTAGCCGATGGCCCGGGCCCGGGCGGAGACGAAGGCGTAGGCCGTCTCGGACTGGAGGAGGTACTCGTGGGTGATGCTGGACGAGTCAGCGCTCGCCGACAGGCCGTGCTCCTGGGCGATCTGGGCGACCACCTGGGAGTCCGACATCTTCACGAACGTGCGCTGCATCGGCCCCCGGGCCAGCCGGTGGCCCCGGTCGAGGCCCGAGATCACCAGTTCGTGGCGGCCACTCGCACCCTGTTCGGCGCCGATGGCCGTGACCTCGGCCCGCGTGATGGGGACGGGTGCGCCGTCGTCGGTGATGCCCACGTCGATCGTCGCACCGATCTTGAAGGTCCCCTTGTCGAGCAGTTCGAAGTTGGGGTCGCGGAAGCGCAGTGTGAACTTGTCGGGTACGTGCACCGACTGCTCGACCCGGACGTCGAGAAGGTCGTCGTACTGGGCGAGTGTCAACTCCGCGCCGTCCACCTTGATGACGGCGGCGGCGACCACGTGTCCTTCAGGCACGGTATTCCTCAGGCACGTGTTCCTCAGGCACGTGTTCCTCAGGCATTGTTGGCCCCCTCCTGGCGGGGGATGACCAGGATCGCGCCGGGCTCGACGGCCAAGGGGTCGACGACGGCGTTGGCCTGGGCGATCAGCCGCCACTGGGTCGAATCGCCGTAGTAGCGGGCGGCGAGGCGGTCAAGGGTGTCCCCCAGCTGGAACTGGTGGACTCGGTGGGGCTCGGGCGTTCCCGACGTCGGGTTTTGCGGGCCCCACTTGGCGTCCTCTTCGAACTGCCGGAGGCTGATCGACGCCTTGGCCCGCAGCGGCGTGCCCGTCGACGAGAAGTAGGTGAAGGTCAGGTCGAGGTTTTCGATCACGGCCTTGAACGAGTGGAGGTCGCCCCAGTGGAACTTCACCCACGGCGGCCGCCCCCGGTTGCGCGTCGGGTCGTGGCCGGGCAGGTCGGGGTTCACCTTCATGGCATTGAGCAGCTTGTTGGTGTGGGACGTGACGGCCTCCCCGGTGGCCGTGGTGTCGAAAAGCAGGTTGAGGCTCATCGTCCCCGCCCTGCCGCCCGTGAAGAAGAGGTCGGGCGTGCCGCGGCCGGGCACGTGGTCGGCCTCCCACTGGTTGGACTTCGACAGCGCGAACTCGGCCGGGTTGAACAGGCAGTTGATCTTCCCGCCCGACTCCAGCTCCAGGTACGCCTTCTGGTTGGCGGCCATCAGAAGTACCCCGCGAACCGGCCGCCGCGCCGTTCGAGCTCGATCAGGACCCGTTCCTCCAACTCGGCCATCAGCTCGTCGATGCGGTCGGCCAGGGCGGTCGGCGAGCCGTCCGTGCCGGTGCCGGCGGTTGACCCGTTGGTCGAGACCGGCGGGGTGATGACGGACGACGTGTCCGTGGCCGTCTCGGCTCGCCGGACGGTGGGCTCGACCGACCGCTGAACGGTAGGCGAGGTGATGGGGGCGGCGCCGGCGGGCGGCGTCGCCACGTCGGCGGCGGGGGAGCGGACGATCAT
>JBOGID010000538.1:0-10823 GCA_050742295.1 Acidimicrobiales bacterium
CACGAGGCCCGGCTGCCCGCAGGTCGTCGTGTTGAAGTATGCCGAGGGAGCGGTCACGTCCACCGGGCCGATGCTGAGGCCGAGCGCCTTCATAGCCGGGGTCGTCAGCTTGTTCACCACGTCGTTCATGATGGGATTGAGGATGGGGCTGACCACCGAAGTGAGGATGTTGGACAACCCCAGCGTGCTGAGCAGGTTGATCTGGATCCCGAGGGCCCCGACGCTGGCGCTGACGTTGGCCCCCGCGCCCCCGCCAGAGAGGACAATGTTGGCCGGGGATCCGGGCGTATCCTTGACCGTCGACGGCCAGAACTCGCCCGGGTAGGCGAACGTCAGTGTGTCCGGTGAGCCGGGAGCGGCGACCGAAGCCGACGTCGGGCCGACTGCGATGTTGGCCCGAACGTTGGCTGCCTGCAGGATCGCACCCTGCGTGTAGAGCTGGAGGGAGGCCGACGTCGAGGTGTTGACCGCCTTGCGCTGGACCTGGACGGTGATGCCCTGGCTGCCCGTGCACCGGATGTCGGTCAGGTTGCCCTCGGCGCCCGCGGCGGTGAAGACCACCGGCATGTCGCCGACGATCCGCACGGGCGACGTGCCGATCTGCAGCAGGTTCAGGATGTTGAGCAACGGCGTGTCGAAGTTCACGTCGATGTGGGGAGTGATCGTCACTTCCACCTGGCTCGTCTTGGCGTGGGGGTAAGGGCCTGCGGTCCCTCCGATGTAGAGCTTGGGGCCCTCGATGACCTTCACGCCTAGCTTGGTCGTCAGGACACCGCCGGTCGAACTCAAGGGGTTGGGGACGGATAGGACGGTGCCGGCGTCCAGGAAGTTGTTCTTGTTGATCAGCTGGGCGCCGGCCGTGATGATCTGGAACAGGTTCACGGCACCGTCAAGGGCCTTGTCGTCGTAGCCGGACGCCACCTCGATATAGTCGCCAAGCTTGAACATCGTCGTATTGGTCACTGCCGCCTGCAGGGTGGCCAGTGGCGTCAGCACACTGGCGTTCGAGGCCCCGTTGGCGGCCATCACGGTGGAGGCGGCGCTGAGCAGCTGGCCCAGGGTGATGCCGGTGGTGAGCAGCTCGTTCATCGTCCCGAACCCGAACTGGGCCGAGAGCTGGCGCAGGTTGATCGTGGAGTCGACCAGGCCGTTGTAGCTGAGGACGTTGACCGTCCCCGAGGCGCCTAGCCAGCGGCTCATGACGGCGTTCAGGAGAGGCAGCTCCGGGCTCAGGGAGGCGCTGGCGAGCTTCGACCCGATGGTGAACGCGGCGCTGCTCTGGCTCCCGGCCACGGCGACCGCCGTGACCGGCGGGTCGCCGGCCCGGAAGGCGTAGTCGACGTTCGACGTCACGGTTACGCACACCGTGCCGGCGCCGGCGTCGGCCACACACGAGCCGTTCACCTTGTTGCCGATGATCGCCACCACGGTGTTCGAGCCACCGAGGGGGAACTCGTTGCGCAGGGCGCTCTCCTCGGCGAGGTTCTGCACGTCGCTGAGGTTGCGTGCGGCGTCGAGGGCGGCCAGGTCGGCGACCTTCTGGTTGCGCCGGCGCTCCTGGGCGATCTGGCCCAGGTCGACGGCCAGGGATGCGGCGATGACGGCGACGACGATGCCGAAGGTGGCCATCACGAGGACGGCGCCCCGCTCGTCGCGCCGCCGGGCCACGAACGCTCGTGCGAGGAATCTGGGCAGGTTCATCCTCATGACCCGACCTGCACGATCGCCGTCGACCGGAGGTGCTCGGGAGTGACGTTGCTGACGATCGGAGCCGCGGGGACGACCTCCCGGGACTTGTAGGGCAGGTCGATGGCCACGCAGATCGTCCACGGCTGGCCCGACGGCGGCGTGGCCGCACCGCACGACGAAGTGGTCGTGTTGTACCAAGAGACAGTCAGGTCGCTGGACTGGTAGTTGCTGCCCAGCCAGTCGAGCCGGCTGGCGACGACTTCCTCCGCCTTGTCCACGGCGTCGGCGGCGTCGGTGATGCCCACCGCTGCCCGGGCGCCCTCGGCGGCGGCGTTGGTCACGCTCTGCTTGACGGCCAGGGCCATGCCGAACACGACCAGGCCGTACAGCAGCAGGAAGAAAGGTATTGCGATGATGGCGAACTCGACGGCGGCCGCGCCATGTTCGTCACGGCGCAGGAACCGCGGGAGTGGCCGCGAACGCGGCGAGAGGGCACGGTGGCTCACGCTTGACTCCATCGACGGTGGGGTTGGACTTCCCGGACTATCGGATCGAGCCGAGTAGGCCTTTAGACCTATTTTCCGTTCAAGTCCCGGTCGCGGCGGCCGACAACTAGGGAGCGGACTGCCCGGTCCCGGGTGGCCGCCTCTGTTCCAGAAGAACTGACCGGGAGAATGTGATGGCAAAACGATCCAACCTCATCGTGGTCCTGGGCCTGGCCGTGTTCCTGGTCGGCGCAGGGGCCACCTACCTCATTGCCAAGGACGACGGCGCCTCGACCAGCGCCAGCGGCCCCAAGGTGAACGTCCTGTACGCCGCGAAGAACATTCCGGCCGGCACCTCGGGCCAGAGCGCCCTGAACCAGGGGCTGGTCCGCAGCAAGCCCATCGCCGTGTCGGCCAAGCCGGCGAGCGCCCTGACCGACGCCTCCCAGCTCGGCGGCCTGAACGCCGTCCTGGGCGTGCCCGAGGGCTCGGTCCTGACGTCGGATCAGTGGCAGCAGGCCCAGACCCGCATCGGCACCTTGCAGATCCCCGAGGGCAAGACCGCCCTGGCCCTGGAGCTCTCCAACGTGCCGGGCGTGGCCGGGTTCGCCGGCGCCGGGGACAAGGTCAACATCTACGGCCTGCTGAAGCCGGACTCGGGCCAGAGCCAGGCCAAGCTCATCATGCAAAACGTCGAGATCCTGAACGTGAACGGCTCCCAGCTGGTCACCGGCGCCGGGACCCCGAACGGCACAGGCCTGGTGTTCCTCCTAGCCGTGTCGCCCGCCGAGGGCGAGCAGCTCATCTACCTCACCAGCTTCCAGCAGCTCTACTTCGCCCTGACCGCGAAGGACCAGGCACCGGTCGGCGGCACGCCTGGTGTCAACGCCGGCCAGGCCCTCAAGACCCTGTAGGAGCGTCTTCCCATGCGCAGCCCCAAGATCCTCGTCCTCGAGCGCGATCCGGACCTGGCCAGCCAGGTCCGGAGCGTGGCCGGCGAGCTCCGACCCCGGCCCGAGGTCGTCCCGTGCGACCGTCCGGGCCAGGTCGGCGACCTCCTCACCGATGACGGCCCGTTCGACGTGCTGGTGGCCGGGCCCTCCCTCGGCACCAAGTCGGGCCTGAGCCGTCTCCAGATCATCCACGACGAGCTGCCCACGATGAGCGTCATCCTCGCCTTCGCTCAGCGGCCCGACGCCCAGCTCCGGGACATCGTCCGCACCGGGGCCGTCGACCTGCTGCACCTGCCGGTGGCGGACCGCATGCTCCGGGAGACGCTCGAGCGGGGGATCAGCCTGAGCCGGCCGGCGGTGTCAACGGCGACGACCGCGTCGGCGCCGGCGGCGCACAACGGCCACGCGGCGAGTGTCTTCACCATCGCTTCGGCGACGGGGGGCTGCGGCAAGACGTTCTTCGCCACCAACCTGGCGTACTTCCTGCAGCACCACACCAACAAGCGGGTGGCGGTCATCGACCTCGACCTGCAGTTCGGTGAGGTCTCCACCGCCCTCCGCCTGCGGCCCCGGTACTCGATCGCCGACCTGCTAGGCCGCGACGAGGAGGACGGCGACCTGGCCGGCCACCTCGAGGAGTACATGGTCCGTCACGACACCGGCATCCACGTGTTGCCGGCGCCCAAGGACCCGACCGACGCCGACCGGATCCACCCCACCGACGTCACCAAGGTGCTCGAGGCGGCCCGCTCCAAGTTCGACTACGTGGTGGTCGACACGCCGTCCCAGCTTTCCGAGGTCGTCCTGGCCGCCTTCGACCTGTCCAACAGCCTCTACGTGATGGCGACCATGGACCTGCCGAGCGTGCGGAACATGGGCGTCTTCCTGAACACCCTCGACAAGCTGAAGATCCCCGGCGACAACATCAACCTGATCCTGAACAAGGCCGAGAAGGACGTCGGCATCGACGTGGAGCAGATCACCAAGCTGTTCCCCCAGGGTTTCGAGGCCGTCCTGCCCTACGCCCGTGAGGTCAGCAAGTCGGTCAACGTAGGCACGCCCATCCTGGCCTTCGCTCCGGCGTCCGACGTCAGCAAGCGCCTGCACGCCGGCCTGGTGCCCCTGCTGCCGGAAGGCAACTCCGCCCGTCTCCCGATCGAGCCGGCCGGCAAGGAACGCCGCAGCCTGTTGGCCCGCCTGTTCCGTCCCATCCTTCACCCCACCGAGTCGTAAAGGGGAACCGTGAAGCTCTCAGACAAGCTCGCAGCCATCGAAGAGGAGGAGCGGGTCTCCTCCGAGCCCGCCCGGACCCGCCGGCCCGGCCAGACGCCGACCAGCGGCCGGCCGGTGCGGGCCCGCACGGGCACCACCTCGGCCGGTTGGCAGGCCAACAAGCGCAAGGTCCGCGAACTGGTGCTGGCCGAGGTCGCACCCAAGATCGGCGGGCTCTCGGGCGACCGCCTGAGCAGCGAAGTGCGCTCGGCGCTCGACGACATCCTCCAGCGCGAGGACGTGAAGATCTCGCCCTCGGAGCGCCGCAAGTTCGTCCAGGAAGTCATCCAGGACACCCTGGGCTACGGCCCCCTGGACCCGCTTCTGGCGGACACGTCCATCACAGAGATCATGTGCAACAACTACGACGACATCTGGGTGGAGCGCGACGGCCGCCTGCACCACACGGGTGCGTCGTTCACCGACGACGCCCAGTACCGCCAGGTGATCGAGAAGATCGTGGGCGCCGTGGGCCGGCGCGTCGACGAGAGCTCGCCCCTGGTGGACGCCCGGCTCCCGGATGGCTCCCGTGTCAACGCCGTCATCCCGCCGCTCGCCATCCACGGCTGCGTTCTCACCATCCGAAAGTTCGCGGCCGACCCCTACACGGTCAAGGACCTGATCAACTTCGGGACCTTCACCCTCGACCTCTCGGTGGTCCTCGAAGCCTGCGTCCGGGGCAAGCTCAACGTCCTGGTCAGCGGCGGTACCGGTACCGGTAAGACGACCAACCTCAACGTGCTCTCCTCGTTCATCCCCGAGAGCGAGCGCATCATCACCATCGAGGACGCGGCGGAACTTCAGCTCCAGCAGGCCCACGTGATCAGCCTGGAGGCCCGGCCGCCCAACGCCGAAGGGGCGGGCGAGGTCCGCATCCGTGACCTGGTCCGCAACGCCCTCCGTATGCGCCCCGACCGCATCATCGTCGGTGAGGTCCGGGGCGGTGAGGCCCTCGACATGCTCCAAGCCATGAACACCGGCCACGAGGGCTCGATGACCACCGTCCACTCCAACAGCCCCCGGGACGCCCTGAGCCGTCTCGAGACGATGGTGCTGATGGCCGGCTTCGACCTGCCGGTGCGCGCCATCCGGGAGCAGATCACCTCGGCCCTGCACCTGATCATGCACCTCGACCGCTTGCCCGACGGCCGCCGCATCGTGACGGCGCTGACCGAGCTCCAGGGCATGGAGGGCGACACCATCCTCATGCAGGACATCTTCAAGTACCGCATGCACGGCCGCGGCGAGGACGGCAAGACCGACGGCGAGCTGAGCGCGACCGGGCTGCGCCCGAAGTTCCTCGACAAGCTGGCCGAGATCGGCGTGGAGATCCCGGCCAAGGCCTTCCGGCCGCCGGCACCCGCGCCGGCCCCCACAGCCGGCCGGCTGCACAACGCCAAGGTCCCCAAGATCTCCCAGCTGGTTCGACCGGAGAGGGCACGATGAGCAAGACACTTGTTTTCGCCATGCTGGCAACGGGCGCCGGCCTCAGCCTCGTCGTGGCGGGCTGGCTGGTCAACGTCCGCAACCGGGACAAGCTGCTGGCCGAGATCCTCGACCTTCCCTTCGGGGAGCGCGACGTCCGGGTCGAGGCCCTGACCGAGACCCGCAGCCCCATCGTGGCCGGCACCGTCGGCCTCGCGGGCCGGATGGTCACGCAGTTCGACGCCAAAGGGTCGCTCAAGGCCTCGCTGGAGCGGGCCCGCATCCCGATGAAGCCCGCGGAGTTCGTGGTCATCACGGCCTGCGCCTCGGTCGCCCTCGGCGCCCTGCTGTTCGGGCTCACGACCGTCTGGTTCTTCGGGATCGTCGGTGTGGTGGTGGGCCCGCTGGCGGCGTCCGCCCTCATCAAGCGGCGCATCGCCAGCCGCAAGAAGGCCTTTGAGGACGCCCTGCCCGACGCCCTGAGCCTGATCGCCTCGTCCCTCTCGGCCGGCCACACGTTCCTCCGGGCGATCCAGATGATGTGCGAGGAGTCCGAGCCGCCGCTGTCGGAGGAGTTCGCCCGGGTCGTTAACGAAACCCGCCTGGGTGACCCTCTGGTGGACTCCCTCGCCCGCATGTCGGCAAGGCTCCAGATCCGGGACCTGGACTGGATCGTCCAGGCCATCCGCATCCAGCAGTCGGTCGGTGGCCGGCTGGCCGACCTCCTGCACACGCTGGCCGACTTCATCCGGGCGCGTGACGAGGTGCGCCGCGAGGTCCGGGTGCTCACCGCCGAGGGCCGGATCTCGGCCTGGATCCTCTCGGCCATGGCCCCCTTCATGCTGTTCATGATCCAGACGATCAGCCCCGGCTACATGGAGCCCATGTACCAGGGGTGGGGGATCGTCGTGCTGATCGGCACCGCCTTCATGGTGTTCCTGGGCAGCACGATCATCTTCAAGATGTCCAAGATCGAGGTCTGACCGTGGCCCTGTTGGCGCACACCTCGCCGATCTCGCTCACCCACGCTTCGCCCGGAGGTTCCCCCCGATGAGCTCCCTCGGAATTGCCATCACCGTAGCCATGGCCTGCGCCGGCGCCCTGATCGCCTATGCGGGCATGAAGGCCAACCGGCCGGTCCTCGACGCCGGCGAGTACCTCCAGCAGCTGGACGAAGAGTTCGGCCCCACCGACGAGTACGAGCGGCGCCTCCAAGAGCCGTTCATCATGCGGCTCGTCCACCCTTTGGGCCAGGCCCTGGGCGGCGTGGCCAAGCTGACGCCCAAGAACTACGTGGAGAACGTCCACAAGAAGCTGCTCCACGCCGGCCTGGCCAACTCGATCAGGGCCGAGGAGTTCGTGGTCGGCCAGGTGGCCCTGACCGCGGTCCTGACCATCGGGGCCCTGCTCTACGTGGTCATGGGGTCGCCGTCGCCCAAGAACGCCCTGCTCACCCTGATCCTGCTGCCCGCCATCGGTGCCCTCATCCCCTCCTCGTGGCTGACCCGCAAGGTCAACGACCGCAAGCTGGCCATCTTCAAGGACCTGCCCGACACCCTCGACCTGCTGGCCATCTCGGTGGAAGCCGGTATGGGCTTCGAAGGCGCCATCGACGTGGTCTGCCAGCACTTCAACTCGCCGCTGGCCGACGAGTTCCACCGGACCCTGCGTGAGATGGAACTGGGCCTTCCCCGCCGGGATGCGTTCCAGAACCTGAAGCGCCGCACGGAGGTGCCTGAGCTATCGAACTTCGTACTTGCCATCATGCAGGCCGACGCCCTGGGCATCCCGATCGGGCGGGTGCTGCGGACCCAGGCGACGGAGATGCGGGCCAAGCGGCGGCAGTGGGCCCGGGAGAAGGCGGCCAAGCTGCCGGTGAAGATGCTGCTCCCGCTGACGCTGTTCATCTTCCCCGCCATCATGATCGTCGTCCTCGGCCCCGCCGCCCGAGGCTTCGTCACCGTCCTCGGCTAGCCGGCCGGCGAGTCCCGACCCTTCCAGCCTCGGACCTCGGGATGAGCCGGAAACCACCCTTCCAGCCCCTGATCCACGGCGTGCGCTGGGGCACCCTGGCTGCCGGCGCCGCTGTGGCGCCGGTCGGGGGCCCCCTCGTGCGCCCCGTCGTCACCTGGGGGCTCATCCTCCTTGCCTACGCCATGTGGCGGACGATCCGCCCCCTCCGCCTCCAGGGCCCAGGCCGGGCCCGCCTGCGTGGCTCGAACGCAGTGATCGCCGAGGCCGCCGCGGTCACCCCGCTAATCGTGGAGGCGGGACTGGCGGCAGCGGCCATTGTTAGCACCGGCTACTGGGACTCCCCCTTTGCCTTCTGCATCGTGACCGGCGTCGTCGCCGGCGGGTTCACGCGGGGCTACGGGTTCGCCGCCCGGCTGGCCCTGGCCGCCGGCCTGGCCGTCAGCATCCCCTACCTGGTCACGTCGGGCTGGCCCGACGGCCGCGCCTTCCAGCTCAGCGGCCAGTGGTTGGTCGAGCTGCTGCTGGTTGCCATGCTGGCGGGGTACGCCCGCAGGGTCTTCGGCGAGGCCCAGCAACAGCACTCCAAGACCATGGACCGCATGACCCAACTGGTCGAGGCCAACGAGTTGCTCGTCTCGCTCCACCGGGTGGCGCAGCAACTCCCGGCATCGCTGAACCTGAAGACCGTGGCCGAGTCCACCGTGGCCCGGCTGCGGACGATCATCGAGAGCGACGTCACCGCCGTGCTGGTGCGGGACGAGACGACCGCCCGCTGGGTCGTGGCCGCCGCCGAGGGCACGACCGCGGGCCGCTCGTTCCGCGACCACGAGCTTCCGCCCTCGCTGGCGTCGACGACGACCAGCAGCGTGGCCTCCCTCGCCCTCGTGCTCGAGCCGGGGGAGGGGCTCGGCCCCGAGCTGTTGTCCCACTCCGGGCTGTACGCGGCGCTGCGGGCCCGCGGCGCCCTGGTCGGACTGGTCGCCCTCGAGCACCACGCCCCCGGGTTCTACGGCCGGCGTGAGCTGCAGCTGCTCGACGGGTTCATCGAGTCTGCGGGGCTCGGCATCGACAACGCCCGCTGGTTCGCCCGCCTCCGGGCCATCGGCGCCGACGAGGAGCGGGTGCGGATCGCTCGCGACATGCACGACCGGCTGGGCCAGTCACTTGCCGGTGTCGCCTTCGGCCTCGACCGGATCCGCCGCCAGATCCCCGACGAGGTCCTGCAAAAGGAGGTCGACGAGCTGCGGGCCGAGGTGCGCATCGCCGTGGCCGAGGTGCGGGAGACCCTCGGTGACCTGCGGGCCGACGTGTCCGACGAGCGGGGCCTGATCCAGACGCTGGGTACGTTCTTGGACCGGGTCGAGGGGCGCACGGGCCTGGAGGTCAACTTCACACACCAGAATGGGGCGCGACTTCCCGGCGTACAGGAACGGGAGCTGTGGCGCATCGCCCAGGAGGCAGTTACGAACGTGGAACGACATGCGAGGGCCCGCCACCTCAGCGTGCGCTGGGAGTACGACGGTGACGAGGCGCTGCTGGTCATCGCCGATGACGGCCAGGGCTTCCTGGTGGACCGCTCCCGGAACGGGTCCTTCGGCCTCACCGGCATGCGGGAACGGGCGGACGCCATCGGCGCCCTGCTCGAAGTCGACTCCGCCCCCGGGGCGGGGACCGTCGTCCGGTGCCGGCTGGGGACGCCGTGAGCGGGCCCACGCCGTCGCCGTCGCCGTGGCCGTCGCCGTCGCCGGCGGCCGCGCCCCGGCGCCCCCCTCGGCTGCTGCTGGCCGATGACCACCGGATGCTCCGGGACGGCCTCCGGCGGGCCATGGCGGACAGCGGCGTCGAGGTCGTGGGTGAGGCATCCAACGGCGAGGAGGCCGTGCGGATGGCGCACGAGCTGCACCCCGACGTCGTCCTCATGGACGTCACCATGCCCGTGCTCGACGGCATCGAGGCGACGCGCCTCATCCGTTCCCAGCTCGCGCACACCCAGGTCGTGATCCTCACCATGCACGGCGACGGCGACCTCATGCAGCGTGCCCTGCAGGCGGGCGCCGCCGGCTACGTGGTCAAGGACTGCTCGACCGAGGAGGTCTTGTCGGCTGTGCAGCTCGCCTGTGGCGACGGCGGTGTGTCCAAGGACCTGGCCGGGTCGATGCTGGCCGAGGCGCGCCGCCTGAACGCCCGTGACGGGTCAATGCTGAGCGCCCGGGAGGAGGAGGTCCTCCAACTGGTCGCCGACGGCTGCTCGCTCCCCGAGGTGGCGGCCAAGCTTTTCATCAGCGTGAAGACGGTCAAGAACCACCTGGCGTCGATCTACCAGAAGCTGGACGCCAGGGACCGGACACAGGCCGTCCTCCGGGCCGTACGGCTCGGCATCGTGCGCCTCGACTGACCATTTCCGGCTTTCCAGATTTCCTTTGATGCGAACGACCTATTCAGCGTAGAAGGCCTCGGGACGACACCTCTCCTGTCAATAGGCCCCGTGGTGGGGTCGAACGAACAGGAGAGATCGATGGACCTCGTGGCCTACTTCAAGAACGTTGTTGCCCCCGCCCTGCGCGCCACCTTCGGCAAGTCCGAGCGTGGTGCGGCCCTGGTTGAGTACGCCCTCCTCGTGGCCCTGATCGCGGTCGTCTGCATCGCCGCCATCCAGGTCCTCGGCGAGAACGCCGACAGCACCTTCTCCAACGTCGGTTCCAAGATCGGCGAGGCCGGCAGCTGAGACGCTGGCTGACCTCCGGGTCACGGAGAGCGGGCCCCACGGGGCCCGCTCTTTCGCGTTCCCCCGGGCGGCTCGCACGGCCACGGTGAGTGGTCGCTTTGCGCGCGGATGGGTCGTTTGGCCTATCAAGTCCGGGGCGGTGCCGCCGACAACCGTCTTGTCAAGGCCCCGGCCGGTGGGGTCGAACGAACAGGAGAGATCGATGGACCTCGTGGCCTACTTCAAGAACGTTGTTGCCCCCGCCCTGCGCGCCACCTTCGGCAAGTCCGAGCGTGGTGCGGCCCTGGTTGAGTACGCCCT
>JBOGID010000539.1:0-4016 GCA_050742295.1 Acidimicrobiales bacterium
TCGTTCATCGACGGGGTGGCGGAGGGGCCGCACGAGTCCGCCCTGGCCCGGGCCGTGATCAAGCTGGCGTCCACCCTCCACCTCGATGCGGTGGCCGAGGGCGTGAGCAACCGCCGCCAGCTGGCCAGCCTCCGCCGCCTCCGGTGCCGCTACGCCCAGGGCTTCTACTTCGCCCGCCCCCAGCCTCTGTCGGCCATCAATACCCTGCTGGCCCGCGGCGGGATGGTGACCGAGCCCCTGGACGGCGTCGGCGAGGGCCTCCTGGTCCCCGCCGGCGACCCCACCGACTGACGATTGGCGACGCGGTGTCGTCGTTGTCGTGATTGTCGTGCATCTGGTCCTTCGGTAGGCCGAACGGCCCCTCAACGTTTCGGGGCCATCTGCCGACGATGGTGCCGTGGCCACCAAACAGCGCCCAACGGTTGTCGAAAGCCCCGTCACGGCGAGGCCGGGCACGACGTTCGACCTCTACTTCGTGACCTTCCCGCGCCACGGCGACTGGTCCGGGGTGATGCTCGACATCGAACGGTCGCCGTGGAGGACGCAGCCGTTCGACGACAAGGACCACGAGCTGTGGCAGAAGATGGCGGCCCGGGTGGGGGCGCTCCTTCCGGGGTCCGAGGTGCGGTCGATCGCCGGCATGCACGAGTTGACCCACGCCCGCAGCGGCATCCAGTTCTCCTACGTCCCCGGCGGGGTCGTGCTGACCGTGCCCTACTGGTACACGGGCGACGATGCCGACCGCCTCGTGCGCCTGCTCCAGCGGATCGCCCAGGCCATCGAGGTCGAGACGAGCCTGATCGCCTACGACCCGCAGGCAGAAGCGCCGTTCCTGGCCTACGGCGCCGGTTCGGCGGCGGCGACGTTCCAGGAGCGCTGCCAGGCCGAGTTCGCCCTCGGCCAGGTGCCGTCGCCCAAGCTACCCAGGGGCACGGGCTGGCGGCGGCTCTGCCGCAGCTGACCTTCCTGCTGACCTCCGGTTGACCTACAGGTGCTCGGCGGCGGCGGCTTTGACGCCTTCGACGATGGGGTCCCAGTCGGCGCCGGGACGGCGGTTGACGGTCACGAAGTCGCCGTTCGCCACGGCGAACACCTGCACGACGCCGTCGATGGCGAACACCGCCGCGGCGAAGGGGTTGTCGGCGGCGTCCTCGGCGCTTCGCATGTTCATTCCCGAGGAAAGCCGGGTGTCCAGGGTGAACTTCTTGGCGTTCGGGTTCGGGGTGTCGGAGGGGGACGCGGTGGCCATGTCCGGGATCGTACGCGACGGGCGGCACCCAGCCTCCGAGTAGCCTCGACAGGAGTGGAGGACCCCACCGTCCCCTTCGCGGACCTGGTGCGTGGACCCGAGGCCGGCCTCCAACTCGACAAGGCCGCCCTCCTCATCGCCGCCCACGCCTACCCCGACCTCGACGTCGAGGCCGAGTTGGCCAAGCTCGACGAACTCGCCGCCGGCTGCCCGGAACCGACGTTCGAGGGGTGGCGCCGCTACCTCTTCGAGGAACTGGGGTTCACCGGGAACGTGGAGGACTACTACGACCCCGCCAACTCGTTCCTCAACGAGGTGGTGCGGCGGCGGACGGGCCTCCCCATCACCCTGTCCGTGCTCGGCATCGAGGTGGGGCGGCGGATCGGCGTCCCCCTCGTGGGCGTGAGCATGCCCGGCCACTTCCTGCTCGGTGTCAAGGGGCCGGGGCCACGCCGCTGGGTCGACCCGTTCGCGGGAGGCCTGGTGCTGGACCGGGACGGGTGCGAGGCGCGGTTCCACGTCGTCAACGGCGACAGCGCGGGCTTCGACGAGTCCTACCTGGAACCGGTGGGGCCGCGGGCCATCCTCGGCCGGATGCTGGCCAACCTCAAGGCCATCTACGCCACCCGGGGGGACCTGGAGGCGCTGGGATGGACGCTGGCGTTGCGGCTCGCCCTCCCCGGCACCCCGACGATGGAACGGCGCGACCTGGCGCGGGTGCTGGGGTCGGCGGGACAGTTCGTCGAGGCGGCCGAGACCCTGGAAGACCTGGCCGACGCTGTCCCCGACGAATCGGAGGCGTTGCGAAACGAGGCGACGGCCCTGCGGGCCCGCCTGAACTAACTCGCTACTACGCGGCGTCGGAGCGGGAGTGACCGGCGGCGACGGATTGCGACGCCGGGTGGGCAGCCATGCTGCGGGCCCGGGCGGCGTTGATCACGACCGCGCCCTCGACCTCGGGCACCGGTGTGAGCGAGTGGGGCTGGCGGGGGAAGTTGCTGCGGACGTTGAGGACGCCGATGACCCCGGCGACGCCGAAGGCCCCGACGACCTCGGGGACGGTCAGGCCGTGACCGGTGACGGCGGCGGCACCGAGGGCCGCCGAGGTGCCCACGGCCAGGCCGAGGGCGACTTTGTTGGTGTGTGCCGTTCCCGCGCTCATGGGAACATTGTCGGCACGTACAGGGTCCGGGTAAAGCGTGCTGGCTGGCCTCTTCATCGGTGGTGTTAACCCCCCGGAGCGCCAGAAAAGTCCTGCTCTTTGCGTTCAGGCCACGCAGGCCGGTCAGGGTTGGGAGCAACGGATCGGGCGACCGAGAGGAACGCAACCGCCATGGAAGCCCCGATCACCGACCACTGGGCCCACGCCCGGGCCGTGTCGGTGCCCGCCAGCAACGCGTGGACGGTAGACACGACGAACAGCGGGAAGCTCAGTGAGTGGACGGCTTTCCACGCCTTGTGCGGGAGCCGCCGGCGCAGCACGGACGTGACCTCGACAGCCACCAGGAGGTACACCGCGACCACGCCCCACGCAACATCGCCCGGGTGCCAGCGGGACGCCATCGGCACGAACAGGTCGGCCAGACCGAAGTGCTCGTAGGAGTCGGCCACGATCGTGACCAGGTGGAGGCCGACGAACACCACCGCCAGCCCGCCCAGCCACCGGTGCAGGTCGAGTAGCCAGCGGGGCGCCGCTTTGCCGGCAAAGGCCCGGGTGGTGAGGGCCAGGCCCCACAGCATCGAGGCGGCCAGCAGGGCCCACGCCACCAGCCCGCTGGCCCGGGCCGTGTACCACCAGATGCGCTCGTCGATCATCCCAGGTAGGGGCCGAGCCCGGCGGCGGTGTGGACGTGCCCGTCCTCGGCGACGAGCAGCCCGGTGACGCCGGTCGACTCGATGAGGGCGAGGCCCTCGCTGATGCCGGCCACGACGGCGGCCGTGGCGACGGCCTCGGCCCGCCACGCCGTCCCGGCCACGACCGTGGCGGCCACCGCGTCGGTGACTGCCGGCTCACCGGTGCGGGGATCGATGAGGTGGTGGCGTGGCGAACCGTCCTCCGCCACCCACGCCCGCTTCAGCCGGCTGGACGTCGCGATGGCGCCCCGGTTGAGCCCGAGGCGGACCAGTGGCGGCCCCCCGCCGCCGAACGGGTCCTCGACGTCGATGACCCACGGTCGTCCGCCGGGCGGGACGCCCTCGACCCGCAGGTCGCCACCGAGGTTGACGCCCACCCCGTCGGAGCCCGCCGCCATCAGTTCGTCGACGACCATGTCGGCCGCCAACCCCTTGCCGATCCCGCCCGGGTCGAAGCCTTCTGTGCGACTTGGCTTACCTCCACGGTGAGTTTTCTGCACCAGGGCGGCGGCGTGGTCGTAGCCGGCCCGGACCACGGCCCCCAGCACGGTGGCGTCGAACCGCCCGCCGGTCATCCGGGCGGCGTCGCCGGCCCGGGCCACGAGCAGGGCGGTGTCGGGCGAAACCACCGTCGCGCCCGCGTTCAGGCGGCTGACCTCGCTGTCGGGCAGGAACCGGCTCCACCGCCGTTCGAGGTCGTCGATGCGGCGCCGGGCACGCTCGCAGCCGTCCACCGGGCCACCGTGGACGATGACATGGCCCCACGTCCCCATCGCCTCGAACCGGACCTCGCCCACTCAACTCGCCCCGGTCTGGGTGATCGCGGGACGGTCCGCGAACGGGTTCTCGGCCGGCTCGGCCGCCACCGGCTCGTCGTCTCCGGGCGTCACGGCCGGGGGGCTCACGGCCGCGG
>JBOGID010000540.1:0-6396 GCA_050742295.1 Acidimicrobiales bacterium
GCCATGGACCGCCGACCCTAATCGTCGACCTTCTCAGTCTCAGCCGATTCCGACCTTCTCCCGGCCCGGCGAGGAGGGGCGGCAGGCTCGTGAGGGCCGCGGCGGCCGCGCAGGAGCGTGGCCCCGATGACCATGAGCAGGCCCACCCCGGCGATGCCGATGGCGGCGCCCAGGGCATACCCGGCGGCCCGGGGTAGCCCGCGGGTGCGCCCGAGGGCCTGGTACTGGAGCGTGGCGGCGTAGAGGTCGACGGTCTCGACCTGGAGGTTGCCGTTGCGGGTGTCATCCCACACGACGACCGTGAGGCCGTCGCCGGCGCCCACCCCCGGCGGCTGGCGGACGTCGCCCCCGAAGCCCGGCTTCCACACGCCGATCCGCCGGTTGATGAGCTGGTCGGTGACCCGGACGTTCGGTGTCCAGGTCGCGCCGCCGTCGTGCGACGTGGTCCCGTAGACGTCGGTGGCGATGAGCCCCGCCGCGTCCCGGAAGTCCCACCACACCACCTCGACACGGCCGTCGGGCCCGACGGCGAGGTTGGGCTGGTACTGGGGGTGGAGCTGGGCCGGGTCGTCGTCGTTCAGGGCGTTGACGTCGCTCCAGGTCCTGCCTTGATCGGTCGACCGCTTGTACAGGACGTCGCGGTCGCCCTGCACGGTCGTGGGCTTGCCTTCCCACACCACGTGGAGGCTGCCGTTGGCGCCGCCCGCCGGGCTCCAGTCGAACTGCAGGCCGCCCGGCCCCGTCTGGTCGGGGTTGGGCGCCTGGAGCAGGGTGCTGGCCCACGTCGCCCCCTTGTCGGTCGTCTTGGCCACGTAGGTCGCCGTAGGCGGCGCCAGCGGCGTGATGTTGGCCGAGGAGCGGTTCCACGACGCGAACACGGACCCCTTGCCGTCGACGGCGAGGTTGATGCCCGAGCCCCCGAAGTTCTCCCGCTTGCGCTGCTCGGCGGCGAGGTCGTTCGGGAGGCCGTTGGGGTCGGCGTAGAACGAGTCGGAGATGTTCACGGGCTTGCCGAATGTCTGCCCGCCGTCCACTGACACGGCCACGAACGGCTGGGTGGGCTTGGTCGGCGGCGTGGTCGGGTTCGGATAGCTGGCCGAGTACGCGGCGTACACGATGTCCTGGCGGCCCCGGGTGTCGACGACGAGGTCGCTCGGGACGTTCTTCTCGATGTCGTTGCCGGTCTTGCCCCGGTTGATGTTCACGGGCGTGCTCTGCCACGTCTCGCCCCCGTCGCGGCTGCGCTCCACGAAGACGCTGCGGTTCTCGGAACGGCCGCCGTCCTGCACGTCCCATCCGATGTGCAGGAAATTGAGGGTGCCGCCGCGGCCCATGGCCAGGAAGGGCATGGGGATGAGGCCGTTGTCGTGCGTGCACTTGGGGAACGCCGTGGGGGCAGGGGTGCCCTTGGCCTTCGTCCAGTTGCGGCCGCCGTCGGCCGACCGCAGGAGCACGCACGCCGTGCTGCGGATGTCGACGGAGGCGGCGTAGGCCAGGCGCGGGTTGTCGGGGTCGACCACGACCGAAGGGGACGTGTAGGACCGTTCGACGGGTTCGTCCTTGCCGGTGGTGACCCATGCCGCCGAGGTGATGCGCGGCGCCGGCGCTGTTTCCGCGGCGCCGGCGAGGACCGGGATGGCCGAGAGCCCGACCAGCAGCCCGGCGGCCGCCAGCCCCCGTACCCGGGTCATCGCCCGGTCCCGGTGCGGACGGGGGCAGCCACGCCGGCCCGGCCCCGGCGGATGGAGACGAGGAGGATGCCGACGCCACCGACCAGCATCGTCAGCCCCGCGGCACCGAGGGCAGCGATGAGCAGCGAACTCGTTGCGAGGCCCTCCTCGGCCACCAGGTCCCCGGGGCGCACGACCGGAGCGGGGCCGACGGGCTGGCCCACGGCCGGTGTGCCCGCCCCGCTGACCTGGATCAAGCCCCGAGCCGGCATGCCCCACGTGGCCGTGCCCCGGACCGCCTCCTGGGTGGCGATGACGAGGTGGTTGCCGGCTGTGGCGTTGGCGGGGATGGTGATCTTGGTGTCGGCGAAACGCCAGTTCCCGTGCAGACCCTCGGTGAACGTCGCGGGGTCGATGGTCGCCAGGAGCGGCCCGTTCAGGGCGTCCCACCGAAGCTCGACGGGCCTGTCCTTGTTGACGAAGGTGATCTTGACCGCGACCTCCTGGCTCTGCGCGGCGACTGCCGGACTGAAGTCGAGCGCGGCAACCGACGCACAGGCCCAGCCGTTGGCTGCAGCCGCCATCGCCAGCGCCACCGCCCCGGTGGCGCACAGGGCCCACCGCTGAATGCCTCTGCGAGACATGGTTCCCCCTTCCGCCGACCCGCCCCCCGACGCGGTCGCCGGGTTCATGTGTAGGAATAAAGCCTCCGGAGTTCAATGAGGAGGGCATTCCATGAGGCGAACGGCGGCTCTGTGCGTCGTGGCGGTGCTGCTGGCCGGCTGCCGTGGCGACTCCGACGATTCGGACACGTCGACGGCGGCAGGGGGCGGCTCCTCGGGGACCACCATGGCGATGGGAGGAGCGGGCCACACTGATCATCTGGGCAACCCGACGTCGGCGTGCTCGCCGGCAGGCAGCTCGGTGACGATCACGGCGAACGGCACCAAGTTCGACAAGGACTGCCTGGCTGCTCCGGCCAGCCAGGCGTTCACCATCACCATCGACAACAAGGACAGCCTGCCCCACAACATCGCCATCCTCGAAAAGCCACACCGCGTCCGACGTGCTCTTCCGGGCCGAGATCTTCCAGGGGCCGCGCACGCAGACGTTCAACGTGGGCGCGCTACGGCCCGGTGCCTACGCCTTCCACTGTGAGGTTCACCCCGCCCAGATGTCGGGGACGTTCGTCGTCAAATAGTCGGGTCGCCGGTGCGGGCCGCCGCCAGCACGCGCTTGCGCCCCACCTGACGGGCCACCGAGACGCCGCCGGCCACGAACAGGCCGAGGCCGAGGGCCCCGATGGCCACGGTGAGGCCGATGATCGTTGCCGAGTCGAGCGCGCCCCCGCCGCCGATCGTGCCGCCCCCCGCCTCACGGGGCGCCTTCCCGTCGGCGGTGACGTGCACGGTGGCCCGGGCGGGCGTGCCATAGACGTCGTAGCCCTGGGCGTTCTTCTGGACGGCGGTCAGGGAGTACTGGCCGGGCTGGGTCTCGGGGATGTTGATGGTCACCGAGATGCTCCCGGTGCGGTCGGGGATGGCGCTGGTGAGCACGTGGCCTTCGGGGCCGTTCCACCGCAGGATGACGGGCGGGGCGGACGCCGAGGCCGGCCGTCGATCCCATGTTGGTCATGTCCATGGCGCCCATGTCCATGCCCTCCATGGGCCCCTCGACACCGCCGCTGAAGCCGCTGCCGGTCACGACGATGGCGTCCGGCTCCACCTCGACCGCCTCTATCTCCGCTCCGACCCCTTCGTGGTCGAGGACCACCTCGGCACGGTGGGACGGCTCCGCCAGTGGGCGCTGGCGGTGGCCGAGGAGGCGGCCCGCCCTCCGCTCATCATCGTCGACTACCTGCAGCGCATGCGCCCCCCAGAAGCCGAGCGCCGCCTTGACCTGCACCGCCAGATCAGCATGGCTGGCCTCGGGCTTCGCCAGCTGGCACGGGACCTGTCGAGTCCGGTGCTGGCTATCTCGTCCGTAAACCGCCAGTCCTATGACAAGCCCGCGTCGCTGGACGCCTTCAAGGGCTCGGGCGATCTGGAGTACGACGCCGACGTCTGCATCTTGTTGCGCTTCGCCGCCTCCAGCGACGAGGAGGCCAAGGCCATGGCCGAGGCCTCCGGGGTCGTCCCCGTGGCGCTCTCGCTCGTGGGCAAGAACCGTTACGGGCCGACGAACGCCGAGGACCCCATCCGGCTCGACTTCGACCGCTCCTACGGGTCATTCCGGGAGCTGCACGTCGCCCCGGCCCGAACGGCCGCGAGCGCGTCGCATCCCAACCCGCCGGCGAACCCCCCACCTTGCACGGCGTCTGACGAGGACGGCGGCTCACCAGCCAAAGGTTTTCTGTCCGCTCGGGCGGCGTCGCCCGCCCGTAGTGGAGCATGCCGCGCACATTCGGGCCTCGCCACCGGCGGCGGGACGATCGCCGTCCGCTCCGCTACCACTGGTACGCCCCTCGACAGCGCTCGCCGGTCTCGTCGGCGCCCGCGCGGGCCCCCTTCGACCCGAGGGTCGATCCACGGCATGACACGCGCGTGGTGCATCAAGCCGTCCGGGCCACCGCTCCCGACCCGGCGCCCGCGGACACCCTTCGCCCAACGGTCAGGTGGCCGGCACGCTTCGACCTGGCGGGGCCACCGCGTCAGAGCCGACGAGCTGCGACGCCGAGGCGTGTCCGGGCGATGTCGGCGCACAGGTGGGCGATGAGCTGCGACGCCGAGGCGTGTCCGGGCGATGTCGGCGCACAGGTGGGCGATGAGCCGCTCAGGGCAGGGGCGGGGCGGGATCCCAGGGCCAGTCGGCTTGATGCCGCCCGGCTGTTCGCTGCCTCCTGTTCGTGGAGGTCCTGCGTCTCTTTGGGAGAAGGCTGCCGGGGCGTCGACCGGCCGCAAGGGGCGGGGGGCTGTGCCTCCAGATGGAGGCCCCCCGGCCCGCAGGCGGGGTCCGTGTCCTCCCTCGCTTCGCTCAGTCCTGGTACTCCCCCGACCCCTACGGGGCGACCTGCGGGCGACCCCTTGCCCCCGGTCTCTACCGCCCCGGCGTGCTCCCGCCAAGAACCGCAGACCAACGAACAGGAGGAAGCAATGAACGACTGGAACGGCATCGGCCGACTGACCAAGGACCCCGAGCTCCGCCACACCCCGAGTGGGATGGCCACCACCACCGTCCGCCTCGCCGTCCCCCGGCGCAAGCGCAACGGCGAGGAGCAGCCCCCCGTCTACATCGACGTGGTGACCTTCGACAAGCAGGCCGAGGCGGTGGCCGAGTACCTGACCAAGGGCCGGCGGGTGGCTGTCAAGGGGCGCCTGGAATACCGAGAGTGGCAGTCCCAGCAGGACGGCTCGATGCACTCCAAGCACGAGATCATCGCCGAGGACATCGAGTTCCTCGACCCGAAGGACAAGGCCCCGGCCAACGGCGCCGGCGAGCCGGCCTACGCCGCCGGCGAGGAGCCCTTCTAGCCCACCAGCAGGGAAGGGGCGGGCAACGGCGCCCGCCCCTTCTCCCCGGTGGCCCGTCCCGAAAGGAGGCCGTCATGCTCATCGAGATCGCCCTGACCCACCCCTGCACCGAGACCGTCTACTGGTCGGCGGGCAATTACTACAGCCGCCGAAGCCGCCCCGACAGCCGCCGGCGCCGTCCGATCCGAAGCTGCCCGAAGTGCCGGGAATCTCTGGGCACCCCGTTCGTGCGGGCTGAGGCGGTCGACAGCGGCCACCGCCGGCTCGCCCGGGCCAGCTAAGCCATCAGCGATCCCCCAGCGGTGGCGCTCGGGCCAGGTACTCCCCGCCTGGTTCGGGCCCCGCCCTCGCGCATTTACGCCGGGCGCTCCCCCACGCTCGCTCGCCGCTCGCTCCCCCTCCTCAGGTACCAGGGTTTTTCTTCTCGGGGGGTCCCTGACCTCGCAGGCTGTGCTTGTCGCGCCCGCAGCTCGGCCCTTCGGGCCGGCGGGCGCGGGAGGCCTGCTCGTAGCAACCCCGGGGCCACCGTCATCGGTGAGTGGCACCAGGGGGACGCAGTCCCTGCGTCAAGGCAGACTCCCCACCCTCGCTGCAGTCGAGGCCCGTCGCCCCTGCGGGGCGGCTTCGTTGTCCTCGGGGGGGCTGGCGCCCCCCCTGCCCCCCTGCCTCGACTTCGCTGCGGCCGGTCGCTCCGCCTTGACCCTGGCCGCGGGGTCGCTGGGTCCGTGACACCCCCGAGAAGCACTCGGGAGGACTCACCCAGGAGGCAGACATGACCAGTGCCGCAACGCCTATCCCCGCCCACCTCACGGTTGTCGCCTGGCCCGACCCGGTCGTCGAAGCCCTCGGCTTCCCCCCTGACCACCCCTACAGCGAGCTCGTATGGACCTCGACATTGGGACCATCCGCGGTGCTGGCGTGGCGCCAGCTGGCTCGAATGGTGCTGGCCAGCCCGGACGGCTTCACGCTCGACGTGGCGCAGCTGGCCCACTCGCTCGGCCTCGGCAAGACCGGCGGGCAAGCCCCTGTTTGTCGCACGCTGCGCCGGCTGGCGGTGTTCGGCATGGCCAGCTTCGTCGACGAACGCACCTACGCCGTCCGCCGCTGTATCCCCCCGTTGTCGTCCTCCCAGCTGCGCCGGCTCAACCCCCAGCTCAACCGGCTCCACAGCGCTCTGATCGAGCGCCACGACGACGACCGCCTCGCCCGTCGGGCCCAGCTGCGTCGGGGGGCGTGAGGTGGCCGCCCCCGCCCAC
>JBOGID010000541.1:0-6567 GCA_050742295.1 Acidimicrobiales bacterium
ATCGTGACCCGGTGGTGGGCCTCGTAGCGGTCGCGGATCCCCTTCAGGATCTCGATCGTGTGGGCCACCGTCGGCTCGTCGACCTTGATCGGCTGGAACCGCCGCTCCAGGGCCGCGTCTTTCTCGAGGTGCTTGCGGTACTCGTCGAGCGTCGTCGCACCGATCGTCTGCAGCTCCCCGCGAGCCAGCATGGGCTTGAGGATGGACGCGGCGTCGATCGCCCCCTCGGCCGCGCCCGCCCCCACCAGGGTGTGCAGCTCGTCGATGAACAGGATGATGTCGCCGCGGGTGCGGATCTCCTTGAGGACCTTCTTCAGGCGCTCCTCGAAGTCACCGCGGTACCTCGAACCGGCGACCAAGGCGCCCAAGTCGAGCGTGTACAGCTGCTTGCCCTTCAGCGTCTCGGGCACGTCGTTGCCAACGATCTTCTGGGCCAGGCCCTCGACGATGGCGGTTTTGCCCACGCCCGGCTCGCCGATAAGGACCGGGTTGTTCTTCGTGCGCCGGCTGAGCACCTGCATGACCCGCTCCAGCTCGCGCTCGCGGCCGATGACCGGGTCGAGCTTCTTGTCGCGGGCCAGCTGGGTCAGGTTGCGGCCGAACTGGTCGAGGACCAGCGAGCCGGTGGGCTGGTTCTCGGAGGACGGCGCCCCGGAGGTCGCCTCCTTGCCCGAGTAGCCGGACAGGAGCTGGATGACCTGCTGGCGCACCCTCGACAGGTCGGCCCCGAGCTTGACCAGGACCTGCGCCGCCACACCCTCGCCCTCGCGGATCAGGCCGAGGAGGATGTGCTCGGTGCCGATGTAGTTGTGGCCCAGCTGCAGCGCTTCCCGGAGCGACAGCTCGAGCACCTTCTTGGCGCGCGGCGTAAAGGGGATGTGCCCCGACGGCGACGAGCCACCCTGGCCGATGATCTCCTCGACCTGGTTGCGCACGGCCTCCAGCGAGATGCCGAGGGACTCCAGGGCCTTGGCGGCCACGCCCTCGCCCTCGTGGATGAGGCCGAGCAGGATGTGCTCGGTGCCGATGTAGTTGTGGTTGAGGAGCCGAGCCTCTTCCTGGGCCAACACAACGACCCTTCTTGCTCGGTCCGTAAATCGCTCGAACAACTGAACCCCCTCTACCGGGATGGGTGGGTCCGCGGCCTGAGTCTACCGACGACCACGGTAGATGTAACACTCAGGCGGCGCCGGAAGTTCCCTGGCACTCGGTCGCTCATACCACAGTTCTCGGCAGATTGATTGCGAGAAGTGAGCGCCGTTTGCGGACGCCTTGCGGGTTGAGCAGTCGCTTAGGCTACCGTGGCCCAGCATGTTGGCTCTGGGCTCGCTCCTGCGCCTGCCGACGCTGGAGTCCGACCTGGCACGCGTCGAAACGGCGCTGCGGCGGGCGGTCGAGGCAGGCGACCCGTTCATGACCACGGTGGCGAGCCACCTGATCCCCGCCGGTGGCAAGCGCCTGCGGCCTGCGCTGGCCGTCTGCGTCGGGAGCCTGGCCTCCGCCCCCGTCAGCGACGCCGTGATCATGGGCGCCTGCGCCGTCGAACTTGTCCATCTTGGCTCGCTCTACCACGATGACGTCATGGACGAGGCCCGCACCCGTCGCACCGTCGAGTCGGTGAACGCCCGGTGGGGCAACCTGGTCGCCATCCTGGCCGGGGACTTCCTGCTGGCCCGCGCCTCGGAGATCGCCGCGTCCCTGGGCACCGAGGTGGCCGGGTTGCTGGCGTCCACCATCGGCTCGCTGTGCGAGGGCCAGGTGCGGGAGCTGTCCCAGGCCTACGACCTGGGCCGCACCGAGGAGGCCTACCTGACGGCGATCAACGGCAAGACCGCGGCGCTGATGGCGACTGCGTGCCGGATCGGGGCGCTGACGGGCGGCCTCGACCGGTCGACGGTCGAGGCCGTCACCCGCTACGGCGAACGGGTCGGCATGGTGTTCCAGATCGTCGACGACATATTGGATGTGGTGGCGTCCGAGGAGGAACTGGGTAAGCCCGCCGGCAACGACATCGTCGAGGGCGTGTACACCCTGCCGGTGATCCGGACCCTTCGGTCGTCGGGTACGTCTGACGCGTTGCGGGCCCTGCTGCGGCGCCACATCGAGCCCGCGCAGGTCGACGAGGCCCGCCGCATCATCCGGTCCAACGGGGCCGTGCCCGCGTCGCTGGACGTGGCCCGCGGCTACGCCGGGAAGGCCTGCGATGCCCTGGCGGAGCTGGGCGACGCCGGCCCCGAGGTGGACGCCTTGCGGGCCCTCACCGGCAACCTGATCGAAAACGTCCCCGCGTAGCGCCGCCGCCACTGCCTCCCGCAGCGCCTCGGACGGGCCCGTGAACGCACGACGCCGGGCCGCGGCCCTGGCTGGGGAGCCCTGGCCGTCCTCCCGCCCGGGTCGGCCGAGCGACTGGCCCAGTTGCAGTCGCCGCCGCCCCGGCCCTGACGCGAAACCCAGCGAACTGTGTCGTACAGGGTGTCGTCCAGCAACACCCACACGACACCGAACGCGGCTTCACGGCTGCTCCGGCCGCAGGGTCGGGAACAGGACGACGTCGCGGATGTTGGTGGCGCCGGTGGCGAGCATGACGAGGCGGTCGATGCCGATACCCAGGCCACCGGTGGGCGGGAGGCCGTACTCCAGAGCGCGGAGGTAGTCCTCATCCACGGCCATGGCCTCCTCGTCGCCCGCCGCCTTCAACTTGGCCTGCTCCTCGAACCTCGCCCGCTGGTCGTCGGGGTCCACCAGCTCGGAGAAGGCGTTGCCCAGCTCGCGACCCGCCACGATGGGCTCGAACCGCTCGACGAAGCCGGGCTTGCTGCGGTGCGGGCGGGCCAGGGGCGAGACCTCGATCGGGTAGTCCATGACGAACACCGGCCCCCACAGGTCCGACTCGGTCGTCTTCTCGTAGATCTCGAGCAGGATCTTCCCGGGCCCCCACGACTTCTTGACCGGGACATGCAACCAGCCAGCGATGCGGTCCAGCTCCTCCCTCGGCAGGTCGAGGCGGACCTCGGTGGCGATCTTCTCGGAGACCAGCTCCTCCATCGTCGCCCGGCGCCACGGCGGCGTCAGGTCGAGGGGCTTGCCCGCGTAGGTGAGCTTGGTGTCGCCGGTGATCTCCCGCGCCACGTCGGCCACCAGGTGCTCGGCGATGTCCATCATGTCGTGGTAGTCGGCGTAGGCCTGGTACAGCTCCAGCATCGTGAACTCGGGGTTGTGCCGGGTCGAGATCCCCTCGTTGCGGAACACCCGCCCGATCTCGAACACCTTGTCGATCCCGCCTCCGATGAGCCGCTTGAGGTACAGCTCGGGCGCCACCCGCAGGTACAGGGGCATGTCCAGGGCGTTGTGGTGGGTCAGGAACGGCTTGGCCGTCGCCCCGCCCTGCAACGGGTGCAGCATCGGCGTCTCGACCTCGAGGAACCCGCGGTCCTCCAGCCAGCGCCGTACGAGGCTGACGACCCGGCTGCGCACGAGGAACGTCTGGCGGGCCTCCTCGGTGGCCCACAGGTCGACGTAACGCTGGCGGTAGCGCGTGTCGGGGTCCTGCAGGCCGTGCCACTTGTCCGGGAAGGGCCGGCGGGCCTCGGCCAGGCGCACCCAGTTCTCCACCGCGACCGACAGTTCGCCCCGACGGGTCGTGATGACCTCTCCCGTGACGCCCAGCCAGTCCCCGATCGACAGCTTGGTGAACTCGTCGAACCGGGGCGTGTCCGCCTCGGTGGCGAACAGCTGGATACGCCCGCTGAGGTCGGCCAAGGTGCCGAAGGCGATGGCGCCCTGGCCCCGCCGCAGCATGAGCCGCCCGGCCACGCTGACCCGTTCCCCGCTGCGGGTCTCCGGCGGCAGTTCGGGGTGGCGGGCCCGGACGGCCGCCGTCTCGTCGGTCCGTTCGTACCGGTAGGGGACGTCAGTCACGGGTCACTGGTTGCGTTCATAGATCAGCCGGAGGCCGTGCAGCGTGAGCCACGGGTCGTGCTGCTCGATGGCCTCCGAGAACGGGGCCAGCAGCTCGCCCAGCCCGCCGGTAGAGACCACCTTGGACGGGCCCAGCTCGTCGGCGAACCGCCGGCACAGGCCGTCGACGGCCGCTCCGAACCCGTAGAGGGTGCCCGACTGCACCGACTCGATGGTGCTCTTGCCGATGACCCGCTTGGGCGCCACCAGCTTGATCCGGGACAGGGCGGCGGCCCGGGCGAACAGGGCATCGAGGCTGATCTCGATGCCGGGCATGATGGCGCCGCCCAGGTACTCGCCGGCGGCCGACGTGGCGTCGACGGTCGTGGCGGTCCCGAAGTCGACGACGATCACCGGCCCACCGTAGAGGTCGAAGGCACCGACGGCGTTGGCGATGCGGTCGGGCCCCACCTCCTTGGGGTTCTCGTAGAGGATCGGCATGCCCGTGCGGGTACCAGGCTCCAGGAACACGGCCGTGGCCGAGAAGTAGCGGTCCGCCATCTCCCGCAGGCCGTTCGTGAGCCGGGGGACAGTGGACGACACCACGATCCCCGTCACCTCTGCGAACGTCGCCGCCTGGAGGTCCAGCAGCTGGCGGATGATCAGGGCGTGCTCGTCGGACGTGCGCTCGGCGTCGGTCGCCAGCCGCCATGGCTCCAGCAGCTTGTCCCCGTCGTACAGCCCGACGACCGTCTGCGTGTTCCCCGCGTCAATGGCCAGCAGCATCAGACCCCTGCCGCCGATGTCGTCGCGATTTGGGTGGCTCTGACCCCCACTTACGCGACATCGAGGTCGAGGCCGATGTCGAGGAGCGGGGCCGAGTGGGTGATGGCGCCGACGGCGATGAGGTCGGGACCGGCGGCGGCGTAGGCGGCGACCGTGTCGAGGGTGACGCCGCCCGAGACCTCGACCAGGCACCGGCCCCCCACCAGCGACACGCAGGCCGCGACCTGGTCGGGGGTCATGTTGTCGAGCAGGACGAAGTCGGCGCCCGCGACCAGTGCGGCCTTGACCTGGTCGGCGGTGTCACACTCGATCTGCACGGTGCGACCCGGCCACAGCCGGCGGGCCCGTTCGACGGCCTCCTCCACCGATAGGCCGCCCAGGTGGTTGTCCTTGACCAGGACGCCGTCGGACAGGTTGCCGCGGTGGTTCACGCCGCCCCCGGCCCGGACGGCCGCCTTCTCGACGGCCCGGAGGCCGGGCGTGGTCTTGCGGGTATCGCGGATGCGGGCGGGGGCGGCCAGGTCGACGTACCGGCGGGTCAGGGTGGCGATGCCGGACAGGTGGCAGAGGAAGTTGAGGGCCGTCCGCTCGGCAGTGAGCACCGACCGCAGCGGGCCGCGGACGTGGGCGATCGGACGTCCCGCCTTCAGCCGGTCGCCGTCGCTGGCCGCCCACTCCACCGAGGTGGCCCCGTCCACCTGGAGGAACGTCTCGTGGGCCAGCACCCGTCCCGCCAGAACGCCATCATGGCGCGGCACGAGGACGGCGTGGATGTGCGCGTCCGCCGGCAGCAGGGACGACGTGATGTCACCCAGCGGCCCGAGGTCTTCGGCCAGGGCGGCGGCGACGAGGTCCCGGATCACCGGTGCACGATCCGGTGGGCGAACGCCGCCGACGTGGTCGGGAAGTCGGTGCGGGCGTGGGCGCCCCGGGACTCCTCCCGCGCCGTCGCCGAGCCGACCAGCGCATCGGCGACCCCCACCAGGTTCCTGAGCTCAAGGACGTCGCGGCCCCGAGCGGGCATGACCTCCGCCACCGCGGCCAACGCGCCGGCCGCCTCGGCCAGCGACCTGGCATCCCGGCGCACCCCGGCATGCAGCGTCATGGCCTCCTGGAGCGTCTCCCGCAGCTTGGCCGGATCGCCGGTGGCGGCCGCCAGCGGGCGGTACCCGTAGTCCTCGGCGGACTCCGGCCGGGCCGGACGGCCGGGGTCACGCATGGCCCCCGTCGGCTCGCTCCCCCGCTTGCCCCACACGATGGCCTCGACGACCCGCGCTCCGAACACCATGCCTTCGAGCAGCGAGTTGGAGCCCAGCCGGTTGGCGCCGTGGACCCCTGAGCACGCCGACTCCCCCGCCGCCCACAGGCCGGGCATCCCGCTCGCACCGTCGAGGTCGGTCAGGACGCCGCCGATCGTGTAGTGGGCCGCCGGCGCGACGGGCAGCCACTCCGACGACGGATCGAGCCCCGCGGCGCGCATCGATGCCGCGATCGTCGGAAAACGACCATCGAAGTCCTCCAAGCCGGTGGCGTCCAGCCACAGGTGTTCCACCCCCTGCTCGGCCATGCGGGCGGCCATGGCCCGCGACACGACATCGCGCGACTGGAGCTCGTCCACGAACCGTTCTCCCGCCGCGTCGCGTAGGAGCGCCCCGTGTCCCCTGAGGGTCTCGGACAGCAGCGGGCGGGGCATGGACGGGTGGTGCAGCGCCGTCGGGTGGAACTGCATGAACTCGACGTCGGCCACCGGCACATGGGCCCGCAGCGCCATCGCCATCCCGTCTCCCGTGGCCTCGGGCGGGTTGGTCGTCACCGAGTAGAGCTGCCCGGCCCCGCCCGTCGCGAGCAGGACGTTGCGGGCCCGCACCACCTGCCACTCCCCGG
>JBOGID010000542.1:0-5055 GCA_050742295.1 Acidimicrobiales bacterium
TTCCGGCGAGCGAGCCGGCTCACGCCCCCCGGGCCCAAGACGAGGATGCTCAGACGGCCTTCCTCCTGCGACGGCGTCGCCCCACCTCGGCCGCGAGGCGGTCAGCATTCGCCGCATTCTCCGGCGACGGCTTCCCGACCTCGCCAGCAAGCTCCTCGATGTAGCGGTCAGCCTCCGCGACAAGCTCCGCTCGGTGCAGTTCCGCCCGCACGGCCTGCTGGAGCAATTCCGACGCGGGCAGACGGCGTTCCTTGACGGCCTTGTAGAGGTCATCGGGAAGGTACACCTGCATCCTCGGCATATACGTCTACTCTACACACTATCCATCGGGGCGGCCCCCCCGCCGCTACCACGTGGCGGCGGGAGTCTGAGGGATCACCGTCGGGCGTTCGCCCAGAACGGGCTCGGGCACGTGTTCGTTTCGCTCCCGCAGCAACCCGACAGTGACCATGCGGTGACACCAGGGCGAAGGGCGCCGCCCGCGGGACCATCCAAAGTCTCGTTCCTGGACGCTGATCTCGTTTACGCTGGTCCCGATTACGGGGAGTGGCGCAGTGGTAGCGCACCTGCTTTGGGGGCAGGCGGTCGGGGGTTCAAATCCCCCCTCCCCGACGGACGGTCAGGTCGCGTCTGGGTTGAGCGGCGGACGGGAGTCGAACCCGCGTAATCGCCTTGGAAGGGCGAGGCTCTGCCATTGAGCTACCGCCGCACGGAGAAAACCGCCACGCGTGGCGGTTCTCCGGCGATGACAATTCGCACAGACTACGTCACACTTCGCCATCTCGGTGAGCACGGAAGCCCAGTTGCGGTCGCGCATCCCGCTGGAAATGCTGAACTGCTTGTCGCCGAGATGGTCGAACTCGAGCACCGTCGGGTCGGACTCGCCGCAGTCCACGCACGGGTGCGAGACGAAGTACTCGATGAGCCACCACAGTCGCTCGACGTCGATGTAACGCTGGCGGTTGGCGGCGTAGTGCGCCCGCTTGTACTCAGCGCGACATGGCGGCAGTAGTTGTCGAGTTGCCCCTTCGCCTTTCGCCTCCAGGCGAACGCCGATACGTCCTTGTGCTCCCCGTGTGCTCCCCGCACCTACCGCACCGCCGAAGCACGGACAGAGCGTACCACGCTGAATCGAACACCCGTTCGCACAGCGGATCGCCCAGCGTCGGACGCCGTCATCCGCTCGGCTTCGCGGCCTCCATCTCGGCTTTCTGTCGCGCCAGGCGGTGAAAGACCGAGTCGGGCTCGAACAGGAGGGCCTTCTCGAGGCGGACGATGGTGCCGGCCTCGGGCTTGGACACGAACCGCACCTCGTCGACAAGGGCGCGCATCAACATGATGCCGCGGCCCCGTTCGGCCGACGAGTCGCTGTTGCTGCCGTTGTCGGGAAGGGTCAGCCAGTCGAAACCGTGCCCGGTGTCGATGACCCGGATGATGCATTTGTCCTGATCGATGTCGACCCGGACCTCGTACTCGTCGCCCCGGCCAGAGTGCTTCACCACGTTGGCGCACGCCTCGGTCTGGGCGAGGGCGATGTCCTCGACGCACTCCTGCAGGGCGCCCACCTCGTCCAGGGTGTGGAGGACGATGTGGCGGCTCACTGGGATCGTCTGCTCGTCGCGGGGCAGGGTGAGCGACAGGGTTATCTGCATCTCAAGCCCGTCCATTACCGCACGCTGCTTGCCGTCCACTGATCGGGTGCATCGTGGCTCCGTGTAGGCATCAGGTTGCTCGAATCGTCACTACCCCCTCCTCCAGACGCTCAACCGGTGTAGTGCCGGCCGGTACTGTCCGCCCGATGAGCGCCCCGAGCCTCGGCCGCTCGGCGGCGGTCATGGCGGTTGGAACCACCCTCTCCCGGGTCACCGGGCTGGGCCGGCTGGTAGCCGCCGCCTACGCCCTGGGCGTCACCGAGTCCCGCCTGGCGGACACCTACAACATCGCCAACACCATGCCCAACGTGATCTACGAGCTGGTGCTGGGCGGCGTCCTGACGTCGGTGTTCATCCCCGTGGTGGTCGAGGAACTGCGCACCAAGTCACGCGAGGAGGCCTGGGAGGCGGTGTCCGCCGTGGTCAGCACGGCCCTCACGGTCCTGTTCGGCATCGCCCTGTTCGCGGCAGTCGCCGCGCCGTGGCTGATCCGGCTGTTCACCCTGCGGCTGTCGGGGGAGCAGGCGGCCCAGCAGCAGGAAATGGCCACGTTCTTCCTGCGGGTCTTCGCCCCTCAGATCCTCCTGTACGGGTACGCGGCCATCGCCGCCGGGCTGCTCAACGTCCACGACCGCTTCGCGGTGCCGATGTTCGTGCCCATCCTGAACAACCTGATGGTGATCGCCACCTTCCTCGGGTTCGCCGCCCTGGTGGACGGCGTACCGACCGTCGCCGGCGTGGACGGCGACCTAGCCCAGAAGCTGCTGCTGGCAGGAGGGACGACCGCCGGTGTGGCGGCGATGGCCCTGGCCAACTGGCCGTCGGTCCGCAGGTTGCCGGGGCGGCTGCGGTGGCGGCCGAGGTTCGGGCACCCGGCAGTGCGAAAGCTGGGGCGGCTGTCCACCTGGACGTTCGGCTACGTGGTCAGCAACCAGATCAGCTTCGGGATCGCGCTCGTGCTGGCCAACGGGGTGCAGGGCGGGCCTACCGCCTACTTCACCGCCTTCGCCTTCTTCCAGCTGCCGTACGGCATCGCCGCGGTGTCGATCATGACCGCCCTGGTTCCCACGCTGGCGGCCCAGGCCGTCGACGGCGACGACGCCGGCTTCCGGGCCCGGACGGCGGGCGGGATCCGGGCCGTGGCCATCCTGATGATCCCCGCGACGGCTGCCTACCTCGTGCTGTCCCGGCCCCTGATCCGCACGCTGCTCCAGCACGGCGTCATGCAGGAAGCGAGCAGCAAGCTGGTAGCGGGGGTGCTGGACATGCTGGCTCTGGGCCTGCTGCCGTTCTCCGCCTTCCTGTTGCTGGTGCGGGCCTTCAACGCCCGCCAGGACACCCGCACGCCCCTGATCTGCAACCTGGTCAGCAACGCCGCCTACCTCGTGTTCTCGTTCGCCCTGTTCCCGGTCCTCGACGTGCGCGGCCTCGGACTGTCGCACACGGTCTGCTACGTGGTCGCCTCGGGTGTGGCATGGGCCCTGCTCGCCCGCCGGGTCGGTGGCTTGGAGGGCAGGCACACGGCCCGGGAGCTGGGCAAGGTCGTCGCTGCGTCGGCGGTGTCGGCGGGCGCCATGCTCCTGACCATCGGCGCGGTGTCGGTGGCCGTCGAGCCGGCCGACCTCCGGGCGCTGATCCAGGTGGCCGTCGGCGGGGTGGCGGGGGTAGCGGCGTTCGTGGCCGCGGCCCGGGCCCTGGGCGTGGAGGACCTGTCGCTGTTCACCCGCCTGATCCCCCGCCGCCTCCGTCGCCGCGGTGGCCAGCGGCCGGGCGGCGTGAACGGGCCACAGGTAACCTGACCGCCGTGAACCGGCGTGGCGTGGTCATCCTCCTCGCCGTCGCCATCACCCTGGTTGGCGGGGCCGGCGGCGCCGCGGCCTGGGCGACGGCCTACGATCAGCGCAACTCCGATCGCTTGCTGCCCGGCACCACGATCCAGGGCGTGCCCGTGGGCGGGATGACGGTGAAGGACGCCACCGCCGTCCTGCGCCGCCAGCTCGAGGATCCGCTGCGGCGGCCGATCAGGCTGTACTCGGGCGAGTTCGAGACGATGACCACGCCGTGGGACCTGGGGCTGCGGGTGGACGTCCGGGCTGCGGTGCGCACGGCCCGCGGCGATGCCGACGGCAACCTGATCATGCGGGTGTGGCGCCGGATGTTCAGCAGCCCGCAGCGGGTGGTGGCGGCCGCGCCCCGCTGGGACCGTCCCAGCCTCGACGCGGCCCTCGTCGACGTGGCCGCGAAGGTCCACGTCGATCCCAAGGACGTCGAGCTGGACGCCTCCACGGGCTGGCTCAAGATCGTGGGGCCGAAGCCCGGGGTGGACGTGGATATCGACCGCTCACGGGACGCGGTCATGGACGGGGTCACGCTGGGCGACGCCGACGTGCGGCTCCCGACGCGCCAGGTGGCGCCCGGGACGGAGGGGTCGGTCCACCAGGCGATCCTGATCCGGACGGGCGAGAACAAGCTGTACCTGTATCAGAACGGCGTGATCGTCAAGGAGTGGTCGGTTGCGACGGGCGCCCCCGGCTACGGCACGCCCCTCGGGCAGTGGCAGATCACCCAGAAGGTCGCCAACCCGACCTGGCACAACCCGGGCAGCGCGTGGGCCCGGGGCATGCCGGCCCGGATCGGTCCCGGCCCCAACAACCCGCTGGGCACGCACGCCCTGCAGCTGAGCGCCCCCGCCATCCTGATCCACGGCACGCCCGACCGCAGCTCGATCGGGTACAACGCCTCCCACGGCTGCATCCGCATGCTGCAGGAGGAGGAGCTGGCCCTGGCCGAGATGGTCGAGGTGGGCACGCCCGTGGTGGTCGTCGACGCCGGCGTGCCGCAGCCCCGGACATATACACCCACGACCACCACCGCCGAGCAGTCCGCCGCCGTCCAGTTCTGAACCGTGCGCCGGCGCCGCCGAGGCCCGAGGTCAGGGGTCGTCAGGCGGCGGCGAAGGTCTTCGCCAGGGAATGCTCGTAGGGGCCGGTGCCGGCGGGGCTGTAGCGGCCGCCCGACTCCTTGACGATGCCGGCGGCGACGAGCCGGTCGAGCACGGTCGTGACGAGGTCGATGGGGAGGCCGGTGGCGGCGACGACCTCTTGGCGGTCGAGGGGGCGGCGGGCGACGCCGGCGATGACGAGCCCACCGCGTGCGGCGTTGAGGGCGGACGTCAGGTCGAGCCGGCGGGGATGGGACTTGCGACGGACGAGCGGCGCACCGGTCCCGACGAGGAGCGTGCGCACGTCGGCGGCCGTACGGGACCGGTCGAGCGACCAGACCAGGACGGCGGCGCCCATGACGGTCAGGGCTGCGAACGACGTGCCGCTCGCCGCCGCCGGCGCGTCGGGGACGGCGGCCAGCAGCGACTCGGCCAGGGCGCCGGGGGCGAACAGCTCGGGCT
>JBOGID010000543.1:0-7700 GCA_050742295.1 Acidimicrobiales bacterium
CGGCTGCGGCTGCGGCTGCGGCTGCGGCTGCGGCGGCGGCGGCGGCGGCTGCGAGGTCGGCGGTGCGTTCGAGCTCGTCCTTGGTGTGGGCCAGGCTGGGGAAGATCGCCTCGAACGGGCTGGGGGGCAAGGCGACGCCGCGGGCCAGCAGTTCGTGGAAGAAGGCGGCGTAGCGGGCTCCGTCGGCGGCCTTGGCCGTCTCGTAGTCGGTGGGGGCGTGGTCGGCGAAGAACAGTCCCATCAGGGGGCCGACGGTCGGCACCTGGACCGCCAGGCCGGCTTCGGTGATCACGTCGGTGAGCCATGCGGCGAGCTGGGTGCTCCGGCCCGCGAGCGACGTGTAGGTGGCGGCGTCGAGGTGGTCGAGGACGGCGAGGCCGGCGGCGGTGGCGAGGGGGTTCCCCGACAGGGTGCCGGCCTGGTAGACGGGGCCTTCCGGCGCGAGCACGGACATGACGTCGGCGCGCCCGCCCAGCGCCGCCAGGGGCAGGCCGCCGCCGATGACCTTGCCGAAGATGGACAGGTCGGGCGTGACGTCGAACAGGCCCTGGGCCCCCGCCAGCCCGAGGCGGAAGCCGGTGATGACCTCGTCGAACACGAGGAGGGCGCCGGCGGCCGTGCAGGCGTGGCGGAGGCCCTCAAGGAAGCCGGGGGCGGGCGGGACGAGGCCCATGTTGGCGGCCACGGGCTCGACCAGGACGGCGGCCACGTCGTCGCCGATCTCGGGCACGGTGTTGTAGGGCACGACCAGCGTGCCCTCGACGGCGGCCCTGGGCACGCCGGCCGAGCCGGGCAGGCCGAGGGTGGCCATGCCGCTGCCGCCCGCGGCCAGGAGGGCGTCGGAGTGGCCGTGGTAGCAGCCCTCGAAGATCACGATGCGGTCCCGGCCGGTGAACCCTCTCGCGACCCGCACCGCGGTCATGGCCGCCTCGGTGCCGCTCGACACGAGCCTTACCCGTTCGCAGGACGGGACCCGTGCCGAGATGGCCTCGGCCAGGAGCACCTCCCGCTCGGTGGGGGCGCCGTAGGAGGTCCCGTGGGCCGCGGCCTTCTGGACGGCCTCCACCACCGCCGGGTGGGCGTGGCCGAGGATGGACGCCCCCCACGACTGGACGTAGTCGGTGTACCGGCGTCCTTCGACGTCCCAGACGTAGGCGCCCTCGGCCCGGTCGACGAAGTACGGCGTGCCGCCTACCTTGCCGAAGGCCCGGACGGGCGAGTTCACCCCGCCCGGGATGACGGCCTGGGCCCGCTTGAAGAGCTCCTCGTTGCTGGTCAAAGGAGCGGGGCGATGTCCCGGGCGAAGTAGGTGAGGACGAAGTCGGCCCCGGCCCGCTTGATGGCCGTCAGCTGTTCGAGGGCCACGGCGGGGCCGTCGATCCAGCCCCGTTCGGCGGCCGCCTTGACCTGGGCGTACTCGCCCGAGACCTGATAGGCGGCGAGGGGCAGGGTGGTGCGGCGACGGGCCTCGGCGATCACGTCCAGGTAGGGGCCGGCGGGCTTGACCATGACCATGTCCGCCCCCTCGGCGATGTCGAGGTCGATCTCGCGGAGGGCCTCACGGCGGTTGTGCCAGTCCTGCTGGTAGGCCTTGCGGTCGCCGCCACCGGCGATCTGCACGTCGACGGCGTCGCGGAACGGGCCGTACAGGGCCGAGGCGTACTTGGCGGCGTAGGCGAGGATGGCGGTGTCGGTGTGGCCGGCCGAGTCGAGGGCGGCCCGGATGGCGGCCACCTGGCCGTCCATCATCCCCGACGGGGCCACGACGTCGGCGCCGGCCGCGGCCTGGGCCACCGCGACCTGGGCGTAGCGCTCGATGGTGGCGTCGTTGTCGACCTCGCCCGCCGACGTGAGCACGCCGCAGTGGCCGTGGTCGGTGTACTCGTCGAGGCAGAGGTCGGCCATCACGACCATGCCCCCGCCGATGCCCCCGCCGATGCCCCCGGCGATGCCCCCGGCGATGCCCCCGCCGATGCCCCCGCCGATGCCCCCGCCGACCTCGTGGCGCACGTCGGCCAGGGCCAGCTGGGCGATGCCCTCGGGGTTCCAGGCCTCCGAGCCCTCGGCGTCCTTGCGCTCGGAGGTGGGCACGCCGAACAGGATCACGCCGGGGATGCCCAGCTCGGCCAGTTCCCGGACCTCCTTGCGGAGCGACTCCCGGGTGTGCTGGACGATGCCGGGCAGCGAGGGGATGGGCTGGGGCGTGTCGATGCCGTCCCGCACGAACAGGGGCGCCACCAGGTCGTCACGGGTGAGCCGCGACTCGGCCACGAGCCGCCGTAGGGCGGGGGTGCGCCGGAGCCGGCGGGGACGGTCGGTGGGGAATCCCATTGGGGTCAAGGCTACGCGAGCATGGGATTCATGCGTGTGCCCCCCTTCGTGGTCTGGAACCTGTTCCTGGCCGCCGTGCCGCTCGTGCTGTCCATCGTGCTGTTCCGGTGGTCCCGGCGGCGGACGGTGCTGTGGTGGTGCGGCGTGGCCGGCTTCTTGGCGTTCCTACCCAACGCGCCCTACGTGCTCAGCGACGCCGTCCATCTCGTGCCGCGGCTGCGGGCGGAGTCGTCGTGGGCCGACGCCGTCGTGCTGCTGGCGGGAGCGGCCGTGTTCTTCCTGGCCGGGCTGGAGGCGTACGCCCTGTGCATCGCCAACCTGCGCCACTACCTGGGGCGCGTGATCGTCCCCTTGGAGCTCGCCATCCACGCCGCCGTGGCCGTGGGGATCTACCTCGGGCGGGTGCTGCGCTTCAACTCGTGGGACCTGCTGGGCAACGCCCACCTGGTCGTCGACGGGGCCCGCGACGCCCTGTCGCGGCCGTGGCCGCTGGCGCTCGTGGTGTTCACGTTCTGTGTGACGGCGGTGGCGTGTGAGGCCCTGCTGCGGGTCAACCTGCTGGCGGCTCGGGCCGCAAGGTGGCGGCCAGCGCGCTGACCAGGCCGTCGAGGTCGTGCTGCTCGGCGGTGGCGGTCACGGTGAGGCCGAGGCGGCGGGCGGTGTCGGCGGTGATGGGCCCGATGCAGACGACGGCGGGGGGCACGGCGTCGACGCCCGCCGCCGCCACGTAGTTCTCCACCGTCGACGACGAGGTGAAGGCGATGGCGTCGGCCTTGGCGGCAGCGGCGAGCAGGTCGGGGGGTGGGGTGATGGGACGGGTGCCGTAGGCCTCGACGGCGGTGACGGTCCATCCGTTGGCCCGCAGGCCGTCGGCCACGACGGGCCGGGCGGCGGCGGCCTGGGGCAGGAGGACCTGGCCCGGCCCACGACCGAGGGCCTCGACCAGGGACTCCGCCACCGAGGTCTCGGGCTGGAGGTCGGTGACGACGCCCCGGGCCGCGAGCGCGGCGGCGGTGCCGGGACCGATGGCCGCCACCTTGGCGTCGCCCAGGGCCCGGGCGTCGCGGAGGTGGGCGAAGAAACGGTCGACGGCGTTGGGGGAGGTGAGCACGAGCCAGTCGTAGCTGCCGACGGTGGCGGCCGCGCCGACGAGGGCGGCGGAACCGTCGGCGGGGTCGGCGATCTCGATGGTGGGGACCTCGACGGCCTCGGCGCCGAGGCGGCGCAGCCGGGCCGTCAGCGCCGACAACTGGCCCGCGGCCCGGCACAGCACGATGCGGCGCCCCAGCAGAGGACGGTCCTCGAACCAGCGCAGGTCGAGGCCCGCGACCTTGCCGATGACGAGGATGACGGGCGGCTCGAGGACGAGGTCGGGCAGCCGTTCGAGGGTGGCGCGGACGGTCTGCTGGGACGGGAACGTCCCCCACCGGACGGCGGCCACCGGCGTGTGGGGCGGCAGTCCACCGTCGATGAGCCTCGCCGCGATCTCCGAACGGTGCGCCACGCCCATGAGCACGACGAGGGTGCCGCCGGCCCGGGCCAGCGCCGACCAGTCGACGTCGGTGTCGGTGGCGTGGCGGCTGTGGCCGGTCACGACCGTGAACGAGGTGGACAGACCCCGGTGGGTGACGGGGATGCCGGCGTAGGCGGGAACGGCCACCGCCGACGAGATGCCGGGCACGACCTCGAAGGGCACGCCCGCCTCCTGCAGGGCAGCGGCCTCCTCGCCGCCCCGGCCCAGCACGAACGGGTCGCCGCCCTTGAGGCGGACCACCTCCTGGCCCTGGAGGCCGCGCTCGACGAGCAGGGCATTGATCTGGTCCTGGGCGATGGGACCGCCCGGGGACTTGCCCACGTCGATGCGTTCGGCCTGCGGCGGGGCGAGGTCGAGCAGGGACAGGTCGATGAGCCGGTCGTACGCCACCACGTCGGCGCCTGCCAGGACCTCGGCGCCCCGCACGGTGATGAGCCCGGGGTCGCCAGGTCCCGCCCCCACCAGGTAGACGGTCACGCCCCACCCCCCGTCGGCATCGCGCAAGTGGGGGTTATGGCCACCATTCGCGCGGAGAGATCGCCGGCCTGGCCTGATCTCTCCGCGCAGTTGGCGTCTATGACCCCCACTTGCGCGATCCCGAGCTATCGACGAGTTCGGCCAGCACGTCGGAGCCGCCGGCGTCGTCGAGGAGGTGGCGGGCGACGGCCCGTCCGAGGGCCTCGCCGCTGCCGGCGTCGGCCTCGGCGGTCTGCCGCAACACGATGCGGCCGTCGGCGCGGGCCAGGAGGCCGGTCAAGGTGATGCGGCCGTCGTCGCCCAACGTGGCGTGGGCGCCCACGGGCAGGTCGCAGCCGCCGCCCACCTCGGCCAGGAAGGCCCGTTCGGCGGCGACGGCCCGGTGCGACGGCTCGTGGTCGATCGTGGCCAGCAGCGACAGCACCTCGGCGTCGCCGGCCCGGCACTCGACGGCCAGCGCCCCCTGGCCGACCTGGGGGACGACCAGGCCGGGGTCGAGCACGTCGGCGGCCTCGTCGAGCCGGCCCAGTCGGGACAACGCAGCCGCCGCCACCACGATGGCGTCGAACTTGGACGCCGTGGCCAGCCGCGTCTCCATGTTGCCGCGCAGGCCCGCGAACGTGAGGTCGGGCCGCAGCCACGCCAGCTGGGCCCGCCGGCGCACGGAGCCCGTGCCGATCAGGGCGCCGGGCGGAAGGTCGGCCAGCCGGCAACCGACGAGGGCGTCACGCGGGTCGTCCCGCGAGGGGACGGCGCCGATGAGCAGGCCTTCGGTCACCGAGGACGAGGGCAGGTCCTTGGCCGAGTGGACGGCGAGGTCGGCCCGCCCGTCCAGCACCGCGGCCTGGACCTCCTTGACGAACACGCCCTGGCCGCCCAGCTCCCAGATGGCGGCGTCGGTGCGGCGGTCACCGAGGGTCTCGACCACGACCAGGTCGGCGTCCCCGCCCAGCAGGTCGATCACCAGCGAGGACTGCTTGCGGGCCAGGGCGCTTCCCCTGGTGGCCACCCGCAAGCGGCGGGTCACGGCGCCTCGGATGTCCCGATACCGAACAGCTCCCGCAGGGCGCTGGACAGGCGTTCGCCCCGGGCCGAGCCGGCGGCGTCCTTGAGGTGGACGGTGGGGTCGTGGAGCAGCTTGGCCACGATGCCCTTGGTCAGGGCCCCCACGGCCGCCTGCTGGCGGGCGTCGAGGCCGGACAGGCGGGCCCGGAACCGCTCCAGCTCCGCGGTGCGGACGTCCTCGCCCCGCTCGTGCAGGGCGGCGACGGTCGGTGCCATGCCCCGGACCGTGGTCGCCTCCATCCACCGCTCCACCTCGGCCGCGACCAGCGCCCGCACCGGCACGACCTCCTTGCGCCGCAGGTCGAGCCCCACCTGGGCGAAGCCCCGGAGGTCGGCCAGATCGAGCAGGGTGACCCCCGCCAGCATGCGCACGCCGGGGTCGACGTTGCGGGGCATCCCCAGGTCGATGATCAGGAGCGGGCGTTCGCCGGCGGCGGCCCCGGCCAGGTCGTCCTCGTCGATCACGTGGGTGCCGCCCGTCGACGTGAAGACCACGTCGACCTCGGGCAGCACGGCAGCCAGGCCGTCGAGGGGCACGGCCCGCCCGCCGACTCGCGACGCCAGGCCGACGGCCTTGTCCCACGTGCGGTTGGCGATCAGCAGCTCGGACGGGGTGTGGGTGCGGGCCAGGTCGGCGACCATGCCCTCGCCCATCTTGCCTGCGCCGATGACCAGGATGGTGCGGCCCGTGAGCCCGCCCGGGCCCAGGCGTTCGCCGGCCATGGCCACGGCCGCCTGCGACAGCGACGTGATGCCCCGCCCGATGCCGGTCTCGGCCCGGGCCGCCTTGCCGACCTCCAACGCGTGGCGGAACAGCGGCCCCAGATGGGTGCCGACCGTGCCCTCGCGGCGGGCGACATCAACCGCCTCGCGGACCTGGCCGAGGATCTGGCTCTCACCCACCACCACCGAGTCGAGGCCGGCGGCGACCCCGAACAGATGAGCGGCGGCGGCGTCGTCATTGTACGTGTACAGGTGGTCGCTGAACTCCTCGGGCGGCACGAAGGCAAGCTCGGAGAGGAAGTGGCGGACGTCCTGTACCGCCCCGTGGAACTTCTCGGCCACCACGTAGGCCTCGGTGCGGTGGCACGTCGAGAGGAGCACGGCCTCGGTCACGAACGGGCGGCCGTTCAGGTCACCCAGAGCTTTGGTCAGGCGGTCGACAGGCACCGCCATCCGCTCGAGCAGATCGAGCGGGACGGTGCGATGGCTCAGCCCGACGACGACGACAGACACGTGTGCAACCGTTCCTTGGCGTGGGTCACGTCACCCGATCGGATAAGACTGAGCATGTCGGAGTCGAGGGCGCTGCGCCAATCGACGTCTTCCGATGAACGGCCCGTGGCCCGGATGGAGTCCCTTTCCTGAGCCAACAGGTCGAGCAGGACCTCGTATTCCGGGCCGATCTCGGCTTCGAGGCGCTCACGCAGCCAGACGGCCAGCGCCGGGCTGCGGCCGCCGGTCGAGACCGTGATCATGAGGCCGCCCCGCCGCAGCACCGAGGGCAGGGTGAACGAGCAGTGCTCGGGGTCGTCCGCCCCGTTGACCCAGACGCCGGCGGCCTCGGCGTCCCCGAAGACGGCGGCGTTGACGGACGCGTCGTTGGTGGCGGCGATCACCAGGCGGCGCCCGTCGAGGTCGGCCGCCGCATAGGGCCGCTCCTCCCATGTCACGCCCGCCTGGCTGCGGACGCCGTCCCCCACGGCCGGCGCCACCACGTGCACGGTCGCGCCGCACGCCCGCAGGCCGGCAACCTTGCGGGCCGCCACCGTGCCGCCGCCGACGACGAGGCACTGCCGGCCGTCGACGATCAGGTTCACCGGGTAACTCATCATGCCGTGGCGGACACCGCCGCGCCCCGCTGCTGGTAGAAGGCGAGGATCTGGAGCTCGATGGACAGGTCGACCTTGCGCAGCGACACCCCGGCGGGGACCGAGATCACCGCCGGCGCGAAGTTGAGGATGGACCGGACCCCGGCCGCCACCAGGCGGTCGGCCACGTCCTGGGCGGCGCCCGCGGGGGTGGCGATGATGCCGATGGCGACGTGGTCCTCGGCGGCGATGGCGGGCAGTTCGTCGAGACTGCGGACGGGCAAGCCGCTGACCTGTTCGCCCACCTTGGACCGGTCGGCGTCGATGAGGGCGACGATGCGGAAGCCGCGGGCCGAGAACCCCCGGTAGTTGGCCAGTGCGTGGCCCAGGTTGCCGACGCCGATAATGACGACGGGCCAGTCCTGGGTCAGGCCCAGGACCCGGTTGATCTGGAACAGCAGGTACTCGACGTCGTAGCCGAC
>JBOGID010000544.1:0-2554 GCA_050742295.1 Acidimicrobiales bacterium
GGCCGCGACCAGGGCGGCGGCCGCCTCCTCCACGTCCACCCGGGTGCCGTCGGGGAGGTGCAGCTGATAGGTGCCGAAGGCGGACGTGACGGCGTCGCGGTCCAGCCCGGCTTCCTCGAGCCAGGTCCGCAGCTTGGAGACGACGACCCGCAGGGACGTGTCCCACGTGCGGGGGAGGTCCTCGCCCCAAAGGACGTCCGCCAGCTCGTCCCGCGGCACGGGACGGTCGCGGTTGACAACCAGGTACGCGAAGGCCACGCGACCCAGCCGGCCCAACCCCGACGTCTCGATGAGCGAGCCCGCCGTCGCGATGCCCACCTGGCCGGCGAGCGCCACGCGCGTCACGGCGACCTGCGGCAACCGGAGAAACCTGCCAGTCCCACCGGATTCAAGCTTGGCGCAGATGGGTAAGGAAGGCGAGCGTTCTGTCGACAAGAGCTGGGCCTGGTGGGGACATCAAACAACCGGGCGGAAAAAAGGCGGCACGGTCCGTGCGCGGGCGAAACGTCGGGTGCTAGCTTTGGTAGGCCGCCACGCTCGGCGGCGGGAGGTGCTCGCAGAACGTTCGCCTACAAGGACTGCAGCGGGCCCACGAGACCCAGTGCCGATTCGGGCACGGCACCGGGGAGGGCTCGCAGGGCGACCGGACGAGGTGGGCTTCCACATTGTGGGGACGACAAAGGAGCTGTGGGTGAGGAGACGATTTTCGGCGCTGCTTGCAGTGCTGACCATGGCGGCCTTGGCGGGTACGTCGACAATAGGGCCGGCAGCGGCCCAACCTTCGGCGCAGCCGTTTGCGGCCTATGGCTCCGGCGCGACCGCGAGCGTGAATGTCCTGCAGCTGGGCGCGACCCAGGCCTTGAACGTCCAGGCCGCCGCGGCAGGCCAGTCCACGTTCTCGCAGGGCCTACCGGGCGTCGGGCTGTTCAACGAGCTGGGCTACATCGTGCAGCCGGCCGGCACACCGGGGAACTCGTTCGGCCGCGGCGTGGGCCTGGAGCTGGGCCTTGTGACGCCCACGCCCAACCCCGACCCCAACCAGATCCTGCTGTCGGGGTTGGCGACCGCCAACGCCCCGCCGAGCACCGGGCTCGTGCAGAAGCAGATCGGTCCCATCGCGCTCGGCGGCGTCGCCTTTGCCAGCCTCCTCAGGGGCTCGGCCCAGGCGATCTGGGACCCGAACTTCTGCCCCGTCGGCAAGCCCTTCTCCTTCGGGCAGGGCGAGGCCACCAACCTGCAGCTCGTCGGCACACCCGGCCAGGACGGCAGTTTCGGTGCGACGGCCCTCGTCGGCACGACGCTGGGCGCCGCGGATCCCCGCAACGTCTCCTACACCAAGTCCCTGACGTACGCCGTCCCCAACGGTGACGGCACGTTCGGCCTGGTCAGCGAGACGCGCCAGACGATCGCCCCGGTCAGCCTGCTGGGCGGTTCCATCACCCTCGAGGTCCTCGGCGAATGGGCACTGCGGGCCATCGCCACCGGCAAGCCGGGTGGGGCCCGGGTCGAGTACGCCCCCGTCGGTGCGATCGCCACGACCCCGGCCGTCAGCCTCTCGATCCTCGGCGCCCCGCCGATCATCCTCACCACCCAGGACCTCTTCGGCGCCGGCGGCTTCGACACCGAAGCGATCCTCGGAGCGCTCAGCCTCCTCGTCGACCTCAAGATCGGTACCCCCGAGCGCCAGCTGGGCGGGTCGGGGCCGCCGCTGGAGTCGGACGACGGCACGCAGGCCGCAGGTGCGGTCGACGTCATCAGCCTGAGCCTGTTGAGCGGCCTGCTGGCGGGCATCACAGGCGCCGACGTGCGGGTCGGCCACATGGAGGCGGCGGTCAACGTGCCGGCCGGTGGCCTGCGGTGCACCGTCCCCGTCGACAAGTCGGCGACGCCCGACCCCGTGCCGGCCGGCTCTGACTTCGTCATCACCATCACCATCCCGAGCGACGACGCCACCTTCGCCGAACTGTTCGCCTGCGACCTGATCGCCATCCAGGTCATCGACGAGCACGGCATCGAGAGCGGGAACCCCTCGTTCGTGCTGACGGGGGCGAGCAACGGAGGGGTGATCAACGGCAACACGGTGACGTGGCCCAATATCGGGAACTACACAATCGGGTCGCCACCACTCCAACTCACCGTCACGGGCCGTGTCGCCGGGAACACCCAGGCGGGCGTGCTCCGTGACGTCGCAAATGTCACCGCAACCCTCGGCAACTGCGATGGCACCGGCGCCGGCGAGGACATCGTCGGCCAGGGGATCGGCATCGTCGGCAACGGCACGGCGATCACCGGCAGCCTCACCCTCATCGGGCCCAGCGTCGCTCGCGGCGGCGTGCTCGCCGCCACCGGGAACGACCAGCGCCTGCTGATCGCTGGTGGGATCCTGCTCCTCGGGGCCCTCGGCCTGCGCCGCAAGCTGCGCAAGCCCGCCACCGCCTAGTTCCCGTACCTACCGAACTCGCCGGGCCCCCACGGGCCCGGCGTTTTCGCGTTCGTAGGCAGATGGCAACCGTGTTCGTGTGTCATCTGCCGGCAAGCCAACGCCGGCGGGGCC
>JBOGID010000545.1:0-6346 GCA_050742295.1 Acidimicrobiales bacterium
CTGATCGACGACGGCCTGGCTGCCCTGTCCCCCGACGGCCGCTGGCTCGCGCTCCCCGTCACGGCATCGTGAGTAGCGTCCCGTGGCGATGACCGAGGCCGTCGAGGACCCACTCGGCCCCGAAGGCTCTGACAACGCGACGTTCGACCAGGCCCGGTTCCGCTCGGTCCTGGGCCATTACGCCACGGGCGTGACGATCGTGTCGAGCCTGCACGACGGTCACCCCGTCGGCCTGTCCGTGAATTCGTTCACGTCGGTGTCCCTCGACCCGCCCCTCGTCTCGTTCTCGGTGGCCAAGGGCTCGTCGACGTGGCCGCACATCCGCACCGTCGGGACGTTCACGGTGAACGTCCTGGCCGAGCACCAGGAGCAACTCAGCCGCGTCTTCGCCACCCGCGGGGCCGACAAGTTCGCCAGGGTGCGGTGGTGGCCGGCTCCGTCGGGCGCCCCCCTCATCGACGGAGCCCTCGCGTGGGTGGACTGCACGCTCGAAGCCGAGTACGAAGCGGGGGACCACATGCTGGTCGTGGGGCGGGTCAACGATCTCGATGTCGCCGAGGAAGGCCGCCCGCTGATCTTCTACCGAGGGGGATATGGCCGCTTCGAGCCCTGAGATCGTCAATTCCGACGCCATCGTGGGTGTCGTCGTCGTCCGTCCGCTCAGCCACGGCGACGACCGGGGCAAGTTCACCGAAACCTACCGGCGGTCCTGGTTTCCCGAAGGGCGGGAGATGATCCAGGGCAACTGCTCCGACAAGCTGGCCGGCAGCCTGGTCGGCATCCACTACCACCTCCACCAGGCCGACTACTGGTACGTGACCCGGGGGCGCGCCCGGGTCGTGTTGCACGACCTGCGGGAGGGCTCGCCCACCGAGGGCTCCACGCTGTCGTTCGACATGTACCGGGGTGGGGGCGCGCAGGACTGCGGGGTCTACATCCCGCCTGGCGTCGGCCACGGGTTCGCCGCCCTCACCGACCTGACGCTCACCTACCTCGTCGACCAGTACTACAGCCCCGACGACGAACTGGGCGTGCGGTGGGACGATCCCGAGATCGGCGCCGACTGGGGTGTGACCGACCCCGTCCTCTCCGGCCGGGACCAGAAGAACCCGGCCCGGGCCGCCATCCCCACCGGCCTGCGGCCCCTGCTCGGACCCGCCCCGGCGCCTCCGCCTACGGCGTGACGGTCACGTAGCGGTCGACGGCGGCGACACCCACGAGGCGGGCCTGCACCCGACCGTCGCGGTCGGCCAGCAGGGCTGTGGGGGCGCTCCTCACGGCCAGGGCGCCCGCCAGTTCGGGCTCGCGGGTGGCGTCGACGGTCACGAGCCGGGCCTCGGGGTCGGACGCCCGCAGGCGCCGCTCCACCGGCCCGCACGACGCGCACCACGGTGTCGTGAACAGCACCCACGTGCGGTCGGCGCCGTCGAGCAGCGCACGGGGGACGGGCGGATGGTCGGCCGGGCCGGCGGCGATGGCCCGCTGCCTGCGCCGCCATAGCAGGGGCGCGACGGCGAACAGAACCAGCAGCATCACCACGACGAGGAGGCGGACCGTCATCCCGCCAGCTGCACGCCGCGCCGGCGGGCGAACAGCAGCCAGATCTCGCAGCCGACACACAGCCCGGTGGCGGCCGACAGGCCCGCCAGCGTGGCCACGAGCAGGGCCAGGGCCCAGGCCAGGCCCGGCGCGCCGGCCAGGAAGGCCAGCGAGGCGGCCGAGAGCACGGCCACGCCCAGCGCAGCTGCGAACCGGGGCGGGCGCGGGTCCTCCATGAACGCGGGCGGCCCGAGTCGGGGCCGGATCACCTCGGCGTACAGCCGCAGGAACGGCCCGTAGCGCGGCCCGAAGGCGGCCCCCAGCAGGAGGACCACGGCAAACACGGGCACGACCGGGCGCCAGTCCAGGACGAACCCCACCAGCAGCGCCGCGGCCAGGACTGCCTGGTTGAAGCGCGGCCCTCGCGGGTCGATCGGTCGGGGCGGGGACGCAGCAGCCATCGGTTCGACAGTCTAAACCCGACCAGACAGGTCGGCATTCCGCGCCCCCAGCGCTAGCCCGTCGCCACCTTGGCCTTGCTGGGCGCGCCCGCCGGTTGTTCTCGGCGCAGGAGGGCCGCGCCGGCGAGGAACAGTCCGACGGCCACCAGGGTGATCACGGCCCCGAGCGCCACATCCCGGGCCGTGTTGCTCCCGCTGCCTCCTTCCGCCGGTCCGTCTCGATCGTGGACGGCCGAGGCCAGGTAGTGGTCCTCGACCGGCAGTTGGGTCGATCCCCGCCGCGAGTCGCCCCAGGCGACGAACGCCGTCGCATCCGTCGATGCCATCCCAACCGGGCCCACCAGGCCGTACTGGCTGTTGAAGCTGTACCCCTCGTTGCGGTGCATGGAGCGGTCGCTCATGCGGATCTCCTGGGCCCAGGTGAGACCGCCGTCGTCGGAGTACGTGTAGTACACGTCCCAGTAGGTCTGGGTCTGCCGGGTGCCCTGGGGGGTGAACTGGGTGTCGTTGCGGAAGTCGTGCCAGGCCATGTCGACGCGGCCGTTCGGGGCCACGCTGATCTGGGGGTACTGGTGGTCACGGGGAGTCTTGTCTTGTCGTGGTTCACCCGGATCGACGGGCCAAAGGTCTTGCCGCCGTCGGTGGACCGCTTGATCCAGATGTTCTGCTCGCCGTCGGCGTTGTCCCGCTGGCCGAAGATGACGTAGAGCTCGCCCGTCTTGGGGTTGAACCCGGCCTCGGGGTCGGTCGTGCACGCCGTACAGGGGGCCGCTGTGCCCGCAACCAACGTCCGCCCGTCGATGCGGCTGAGGTGGCGAATAGACAGGGACGTCCCCTTCCCGCACACGCCGCCCTTGTGACGAGGCGCCCCAGCTCGCCTCGGCACCATCCTCGTCCACCCGGACAGCCGATGCAACGGCCGCCGTAGGCTGCGGGGCCGTGCCGCTCGAAGGCAAGGTCGCGGTGGTGCCCGTCGGCGAGGTGGCGGCGGCGGTCGCCCGGCGACTGGCGGCCGAAGGCGCCATCGTCGTGCTGGTCGCGGGCGATGCCGAGTCGGCGCGAGCCGGCGCACTGGCGGCCGAGATCCAACAGGGCGGCAGCGGGCGACCGGCCGTGTTCGCGTGCGACGACGCCGACCTCGACGGCCTCGTCGAGTTCCTCACCGAGCTGTTCCGGCCCGCCACCTAAGTTCGCCGCCCGCGGCTGTGGGGTAGGAACCCTACTGATGGAGCCGAGAGCACTGGTGCCCGGAGGGACGTTCCTGTCGCGGATCCGGCGACGGCTGCGGCGCATTCGGCGTTGGGTCGACCCGGTACCCGGGTAGCCCCGGCCGGGGCCCGGACACCCACCGCCGAGCCTGACAGCGACCAGTCTGACCGCGATGATGTCTTCGAGTGCCGGACCTGGTTCGAGGGCCTGCTCGGCGTTCCCGCCACCGAGGGCAACCGCGTCGAGATCCTCCGCAACGGGGACCGCATCTTCTTCGCCATGCTCGAGGCGGCGGAGGCAGCCGAGAAGACCATCGACTTCGCCACCTTCAACTTCGGCGGCTCGATCGCCTCCGAGTTCGCCCGGGTCCTGACGGCCAAGGCCCGCGAGGGCGTGCGGGTCCGCATCCTCCTCGACCGCATCGGCTCCGTGGGCGCCGACCGCGGCTGCCTCGACGACCTCCGCCGGGCCGGCGCCTCCGTGGCATGGTTCCGGCCGCTGGCCAACCCCCGGATCTGGGAGACGTTCCACCGGGGCCACCGCAAGGTCCTGGTGTGCGACCGCAAGGTGGCGTTCACAGGCGGGGTCGGGGTGGACGACCGGTGGCTGGGCGACGCCCGCAACCCCGACGAACGGCGCGACACCCACTTCCGGGTGCGCGGCCCCGCCGTCGACGGGCTCCACGGGGCCTTCGTCAACAACTGGGCCGAGACCGGCCTCCCGCTGTTCGACGACGCCGTCGACGACTTCGAGCCCCAACCGGTGGCCGGGTTCTCCACCGTCCAGGTGGTGCGGGCCGGCGCCCGCACCGGGTGGGGCGACATCGCCACCCTCATGGGCGTCCTGCTGACCTTTGCCCGCAAGCGCCTGCGCATCGCCTCGGCCTATTTCGTGCCCGACAAGCACGTCCTGGCCATGCTGTGCGAGGCGGCCCGGCGCGGCGTGCAGGTGCAGGTGCTCGTCAACGGCGCCCACAGCGACAAGTGGATCAGCCGCCTGGCGACCCAGGGCCAGTACGAGCCGATGCTCGATGCCGGCATCGAGGTCTGGTGCTACCGGCCCACCATGCTGCACATCAAACAGATCACCATCGACGGCATCGCCGCCAGCGTCGGTTCCGCCAACCTCAACGCCCGCTCGATGATGCAGGACGAGGAACTGAACCTGGCCATCTTCGACCCCATGGTCGTGAAGCTTCTGGACGAACACTTCGACGACGACCTGGCCCACGCCGAACGGGTGGACGCCGACCGCTGGTCGACCCGCAGCCGCGGCCAGAAGGCACTGGAACTCGTCCCCGGCGTCGTCGCCCGCCACCTGTAACCGCACCGTGGACACCCCCCGCTACCGGATCGCCATGGAGAGCCTGATCGGCGTGCCCGCTACCGACGGCAACCGGGTCGCCGTCCTCCGCAACGGCGACCAGGCCTTCCCGGCCATGCTCGGGGCGGTCGGCTCGGCGGAGTCGACAATCGACCTGCACACCTTCGGCCACTGGAACGGGACGATCGGCGGCGAGCTCGCCGAGGCCCTGTGCGGACGGGCGGCGGCGGGCGTGCGGGTCCGGGTCCTCCTCGACGCCCTCGGCACCCGCCACATCGACCGGGCGCTCGTCGACCGGCTGGCGCGGGCCGGCGCCAACGTCCAGTGGTTCCGGCCCCTGACGAACTGGCGCATCACCCAGTCCACCCACCGCGGCCACCGCAAGCTGCTCATCTGCGACAGCCGTCTCGCCTTCACCGGCGGGGTGGGGATCGGCGACCACTGGCTCGGCGATGCCCGTGACGCCTCGCAGTGGCGGGACACCAATGTCGGGGTCGAAGGGCCGGCCGTCAACGGCTTACGGGGCGCGTTCATCAACAACTGGGCCGAGACGCGCCAGCCCCTCTATGACGCCGAGGTCGACCCCTTCCCCGACCAGCCCCCGGCGGGTGAGAGCGCGGTGCAGGTCGTGCGGGGCGACGCCGAGACGGGGTGGGGGGACATGTCAACGCTCGTCCGGTCGTTCGTGGGCCTGGCCCGGGAACGCCTCCGCATCAGCGCGTCGTACTTCGTGCCCGACGACGCCGGCCTCGCCCTGCTGTGCGGCGCCGCCCGGCGAGGCGTGCGGGTCGAACTGCTGAGGCCCGGCCCCCACGTGAGCAGCCGGGTGTCCTCGCTGGCCAGCGACTCGCTGTGCCGGCGGCTGCTCGACGGCGGCGTGAAGATCTGGTCGTACCAGCCCACCCTGCTCCAGGCCAAGGTCATGACCGTGGACGGGGCCATGGCCAGCGTGGGCGCCGTGAACTTCAACTCCCGCTCGCTCACCCTCGACGACGAGGTGAACGTCGTGCTGTTCGACCCCGAGTTGGTTGCCGGGCTCGACGCCCACTTCGACGACGACGTGGCCCACGCGGAGCCGTTGACGGCCGACCAGTGGGGCCGCCGCGGCCTGCGTCGCAGGAGCGCCGAGGTCGTGCCCGGCGTCCTGGCCCGCAGGCTCTGAGGGCTCAGCTAAGGCGCCCCTTTGGTCATCCGCCGGTAGGACTTCTGCATGACCTTGGCCCGGCGGCGGGCCTCGACGGGGTCGACGCCCTCGGAGAGGTGGCGCCAGTTCCGCAGCCGGTCGGAGTCGACGTGGCCCCGCACCGCGCAGCCTGGTTCGGCGTCGTGGCGGCAGTCCCGGAACCGGCAGCCGGCTGCCAGTTCGTCGACATCGGCGAAGGCCGCCGCCACGCCGTCGGCCACGTCCCACACGGCCAGGGCGCGCAGGCCGGGCGTGTCGATGAGCACGCCCCCGCCGGGGCCTGCGAGCACGACCAGGTGGCGGGCGGTGGTGGTGTGCCGCCCCTTGCGGTCGCCGGCGCGCACCTCATTGGTGCCCAGGGCCGGCTCGCCCGCCAGCAGGTTGGTCAAGGTCGACTTCCCGGCGCCCGACGGCCCGATCAGCACGGCCGTCCGGTTGCCAGACAGATGGCGCCGCACGCCCTCTACCCCTTCGCCGGTCAGGCCGTTGACCACCTCGACGTCGACGGCCATGGCCACCGCCCGTACTGCGGCGACGGCGTCGCCCACGTCCGGGCAGCGGTCGGGCTTGGTCAGCACGACCACGGGCGTGGCGCCGCTCTCCCACGCCACGGCCAGGGTGCGCTCCAGGC
>JBOGID010000546.1:0-16369 GCA_050742295.1 Acidimicrobiales bacterium
CCATCGCCTCCGCCCTCGGGCGACCCGCCCGCGAACCCGGTCGCGCCATCGCCTCCGCCCTCGGGCGACCCGCCCGCGAACCCGGTCGCGCCATCGCCTCCGCCCTCGGGCGACCCGCCCGCCTGGCCGGCACTGCTCGTGGGCCTCGCCGTTCTCATCACGATGGTCGGCGTGGCGGGGCGGCGCCGAACAACGCCAGCGGCGCCGGGCCCGACGTCGTTCGACGAACTCCCGACGGTCGAGCCCGACGGCGACCGCCGCGAGGCGGCTTCGGTCACGCCGGTTGGGTCAGGGTGAGACCCGGGAGTCAGGTCGTCGTGATGCCCTCGATGTCGATCGGCTCGCCGTTGATGAAGATCGTGCTGCCCATATGCACTGGCTCACGCAGCATCGCCTCGCCGAAGCAGCCCCGCTTGGCCAGGGTGACGACGTCCAGGATGGCCGCCGGATCGGCGTCGGACTCGACCCGCAGCACCGTGCGGGCACCGTGGCAGGCGGCGGCCACGTCGCCACGGAGCACGGACCCGGTGATCCCGAGGTCGAGCTCCACGTCGCACTCGGCCCGGGTGTAGGCGACCTTCTTCATCGACGCGTACCGGCCGATCTGGGTGAGGAGACAGAAGCCCATGCCCAGGGCCATGTAGGCGATGGGCGGCGGGTAGGCGTCGTCGCCACCGATCATCGGACCTTCGTCGCACATCACCGTGTGGCGGGCGAAATGGCCGACCTTGAGCATGTGCTTGCCTTCGACGGTGGCGGTGGTGCAGCGCAGCGTCGCCCTCATCCCCTCGGGACCGCGAGCGTGCAGCGTGATGCCGCTCACGTCGGGGTCGGGCAGCTTCGAGAAATCGACGTCCCTCCAGGGCGCGTCGGCGGGGGTCTCGGTCGTGTCTTGGACGGTGGACATGAAGGTCTCCTTGTTTCAGGCGGGAGGGGCCGCCGCGGTGGCGACGGGTGCCGTGGTCAGGGCGTGGCAGGCGGCCTGGCGGCCAGGACCGATCGTCAGCAGGGGTGGGTCCTCCACCCGACAGACGTCCATGACCGCCGGGCACCGGTGCTGGAAGGGGCAGCCCTGTGCGGTGGCGGGTCGTGAACCGGCGTCGCCGGCCAGCGTCACCCGGCGGCGCTGGCGCTGGCGGATCGGGTCGGCGACGGGCACGGCCGAGATCAGGGCCTGGGTGTAGGGGTGGGCCGGGCGGTGGTAGACCTCGTCCGCCGGGCCGACCTCGACGAGCCGCCCGAAGAGCATGACGGCGATGCGCCGGCTGATCTGGCGGATGAGAAGCAGGTCATGGGCGATGAACAGCACGGCCAGGCCGAGCTCCGCCTGCAGGCCGGCGAGCAGTGACACGAGCTGGGCCTGGGTGGAGACGTCGAGGGCCGACACCGGCTCGTCGCAAACCAGCAGCTGCGGCCGGAGGGCGAGGGCCCGGGCCATAGCGACCCGCTGTCGCTGTCCGCCCGACAGCTCACGGGGGTAGCGCTCTGACACCTTGGCGTCGAGGCCCACCCGTCCCAGCAGCGTGGCGACCTCGCGGCCCAGCGCCCCCGTCCCACTCACGATGCCGTGGGCACGCAGCGGCTCGGCCACGCTGTCGAAGATCGACCACGTCGGGTCGAGGGACGAGTACGGGTCCTGGAACACGATCTGGACCGAGCGGCGGAACCGCTTGAGAGCGTCGCCCCGCAGCGACAGGGCGTCGACGCCACCGAGGCGGATCGACCCGGCGTCGGGCGCCAGCAGGCGTAGGATCATGCGGGCGGCCGTGGTCTTGCCCGACCCGGACTCGCCCACCAGCCCGAACGTCTCCCCGGCCTCGACGTCGAAGCTCACCCGGTCGACGGCGACCATCCGGGCCCGCCCGCCGAGGAAGCCGTACCCGGTGCGGAAGGCCTTCGTGAGGCCCTCGACCTGGAGCAGGGGCGTGGCCGAGCCCGCGTCCGTCACCGGTCCACCCCGCGCAGCGTCAGTTCCGACCACCGGGCGCAGCGCACGGCGTGCCCGGGGCCCACCGGTTCCAGCGGGACCGCCGAAGTGGTGCACGGTCCCTCGACCCGGTAGGCGCACCGCGGGTGGAAGCGGCAGCCCGCCGGATAGTCCTCGGGCACAGGCACCGAGCCCACGATGGGCACCAGCGGCTCCTGCCCGTGCTCGCGCGGGCTGCACGCCAGCAGGCCCTCGGTGTAGGGATGGCTCGGCCGGTAGAAGATGTCCTCGGCGCTTCCCTGCGCGACGACATCACCGGCGTACATGACCGCCACCCGGTCGCAGATGTCGGCCACCACGCCGAGGTCGTGGGTGATGAACAGGATGGCCATGCCGAGGCGCTCCTGCAGGGTGACGAGAAGCTCGAGGATCTGGGCCTGGGTCGTCACGTCGAGGGCGGTGGTGGGCTCGTCGGCGATCAGCAGGCGGGGCGAGCAGACCAGGGCCAGGGCGATCATCACGCGCTGGCGCATGCCCCCGCTGAACACGTGGGGGTACTCGCCGGCCCGCTGGCGGGCGTTCGGGATGCCGACGAGGTCGAGCATCTCGACGGCCCGGTCCCGGGCGACCCTGCGGGAGGCGCCGGTGCGGCGCCGCACCACCTCGGCGATCTGGTCTCCCACCTTGAAGGCGGGGTCGAGGCTCGTCAGCGGGTCCTGAAAGACCATCGCCACCCGGTCGCCCCGAACGTCGCCCAGCTCCTTCTCCGGCAGCGCCCCCAGGTCGATGTCGCCAAGCAGGACCCGCCCCGTCAGCCGGGAGTTGGCGGGCGACAGCAGCCGCATGATCGAGAGCCCGGTGACCGACTTGCCGCAGCCCGACTCGCCCACCAGCCCGAGCGTCTCGCCCGGCGCCACCGTCAGGTGGACGTCCCGCACGACGGGGACCCAGCGGTCTCCCCGCCTGAACGAGACCCCGAGCCCGTCGACGGTGAGGACGGGGCGCTCGGGCAGGGACTCGCCGCCGGCCGTCAGGGCGGACGCGGACAGCGTCGTCATCGGTTGGTGTGCTCGGGGCTCAGGGCGTCGCGCAGGCCGTTGCCGACCACGTTCACGGCAAGCACCAGCAGGAAGATGGCCAGGCCGGGCAGTACGACCAGCAGCGGGGACTCGCTCATGAACCTCGTCGAGCGCCCGAGCATGGAGCCCCAACTCGCCTGGGGCGGCTGGACACCCAGTCCCAGGAAGCTGATGCCGGCCTCGGCTAGGAGGGCGAAGCCGGCGGCCAGCGCCAGCTCGACGGCGAGGGGCGACGCGATGTTGGGCAGGACGTGCCCGGCGATGATCCGGCGCCGGTTCACGCCCAGCGCCCGGGCCGCGTCCACATAGGCCTCCTCCCGCACCGCGAGGGTCGATGCCCGCACGACCCGGAAGAACCTTGGCGCATAGACCAGGCCGACGGCGATCATGGCGTTGGTGACCCCCGGTTCCAGGATGCCGACGATGGCCAGCGCAAGAAGGAACCCGGGAATGCTGAGGACGGCGTCGGCGATCCGGCTGGTGACCACGTCGACCCATCCCCCGACGTAGCCGGCCACGAGACCGACCGGGGCCCCGAGCAGCGAGGCGATGGCGGTCGCCTGGATGGCCGCCAGCAGCGTCACCCGGGCCCCGACGAGCAGGCGGCTCAGCACGTCGCGCCCCAGGTCGTCGGTGCCGAGCAGGTGCTCGCCGGAGAAGCCTTTGAGGCGGTCGGACAGGACCTGGGCGTTGGGGTCGTGGATGGGAAGGAGGGGCGCGGCGAGGCCGGCGGCGACGACAAGGCCGATGAAACCCAGGGCCACGAGCGCCATCTTCTGGCCCCGGAATCGCCGGCCGATGCCGCGCAGGCGCTGCGTCCGGCGCGGGGGGACCAGGACCGCGACGGGCGGGCTGTCGGCCAGCAGCGTCATGCGGCGCGCACCTTGGGGTTGAAGTAGCCATACGACAGGTCGACGAGCAGGTTGGTGAGCAGGACCACGACCGTCACCACCAGCACGACGCCCTGGATCACCGGCACGTCCCGCTTGAAGACGGCCTCGACGGCCAGGCTCCCGATCCCGGGCAGCCCGAAGATGCGCTCGACGATCACCGAGAAGCCGAACAGGCGGCTGATCTGCAGCCCGGCGACGGTGACCACCGGGACCATGGCGTTCTTGAGGGCGTGCTTGCCGACGATCGAACGGCGCCGCAGGCCGGTGGCACGGAGCGTACGGATGTAGTCCTGCTGGAGCACGTTGCTGACGCCGGCGCGGGTCTGGAACACGATCTCCGCCGCGCCGGCCGCCCCGAGGGTGAGGGCGGGCAGGGCGAGGTGGCGGAGCCACTCGACGACGCTGGTCGAGAGGCCGACGTACCCGGTGGCCGGTAGCCATTGGAAGACGGTGGTGAACACGAGGAGAAGGAGAAGGCCCAGCCAGAAATTGGGCAGGGCCACCCCGCCGGCGGCCCCCAAGGTCACGGCACGGTCGAGCTTCCCGCCCGCGTGCGAGCCGGCGAGGGCACCGAGGGGGATGCCGACGACGAGCGACAGGACCAGCCCGGCGCCGATCAGCGAGATCGTGACCGGCGCGCGGTCGCGGATGGCGTCGCTCACCTCGTAGCGAACGAACACCGAGGTGCCGAGGTCCCCGTGGGCCACCCCGTTGATCCAGCGCCCGTACTGAACCGCGAGGGGACGGTCGAGGCCGAGGGAGTGACGCACCTCCGCCACCTGATCGGGCGTGGCGTCGTCGCCGGCGATGGCGCGGGCCCGGTCGCCGGGGAGGAGAACGATCAACCCGAACACGAGCACCGACACGACGAACAGCAGCGGCACCAGCGAGAGGAGTCGCCGCACGACGAGCCGGCCCACCGTTTACTTGCCCTTGCCGATCCAGACCTCACGGAGGTCGAACGTGTTGGTGAGGTTGGGGCGCAGGCCGTGGACCTTCTGGGCCGAGCCGAAGAACGTCGGCAGGCTGCAGATGGCCAGGTTGAAGGTGTCGCCGGCGAAGGCGGTGGAGATCTGCTGGTACACCCGGTTCCGGGCGGTCGCATCGACCGTGGCGACGCCCTGGGGAGCGAGGCCGGCGATCGTGGCGTTCTGGAAGCCGCCGGGGTTGTAGACGCTCGCCGCCAGCATGGCGTGGTTGACGGTCTTGGCCGGGTCCACCTGGCTCTGGAGGGCGCTGAACCAGGCGTCGGCCGACTTCTCGGTCACGAACCGCCCGATGACCTGGGCCGGCTCCAGCGGCGAGAGCTTGAACCTGATCCCGACCTTGGCCAGCTGGGCCTGGACCGCCTCGGCCTCGGCCACCAGCCACGACACGTTGGCCATCACCGCTTCGAACTCGAACCCGTTGGGCACCCCGGCCCTGGCCAGGAGCTGCTTGGACAGGTTGGGGTCGTAGGTGTCGACCTTCGTCTGGGGATCGGCGTAGGGGCCGTCGGAGGAGAAGGGCTGGCTTGTCGGCCTGCACTTGCCGTCGAAGAGAGCGGCCGAGATGCCCTCGCGGTCGATGGCGTGGGAGATGGCGCTGCGGACCTCGGGCTTGTCCAGGCCGGCTCGGGTCTTGTTGAGGAACAGCATCTGGACCTGGGGCACGGTGGGCGCTTCACCGACGACCAGCCCGGCCTTGCGCACGGCGTCGAGCTGATCGGAGAACAGGAGCATGGCGTCGGCCTGCCCCGAGGTCAGGGAGCGCATACGGGTGTCGGAGTCGAGCTGCATCGTCATCTCGATGCGCTTGACCCTCTGGGCGTCCTTGTTCCAGTAGCCGTCGTACCGTTCGAACACCAGCAGGCTGCCGGGCTGGATCTGGACGACCTTGAACGGCCCCGCGCCGACCGGCTTGAGGCCGAGGTCGGGGTTGGAGAAGGCGGCCGGGCTGATCATCATCCCGGGCCGGTCGCTGAGGATGGCTGCCAGCGCGGCGTTGGGCGACGAGAGGTTGAACCGGACTTCGACGTCGGAGACCACGTCGACCGTGTCGATCGAGGCCAGGTCGGGTCTCACCGCCGACCGGTCGAGCGTCTTGCCCCGCTCGATGTTGGCCTTCACGGCGGCGGCGTCGAACCGGCCGCCGTCGTGGAACGTCACGTTCGGGCGGAGCTGGAATGTGAGCGCCTTGCCCTCGGCGCTCGTCGTCCACTGCGTCGCCAGCATGGGCTGCAACTTCCCGTCCGGGTCGAGGTAGGTGAGCCGGTCATAGGCGGGCGTGAGGTACTGCGTGGAACCTGGGTTGTTGGCTGTGTGCGGGTCGTAGTTGCCTCCGCCGTCGCCGATCGCGGCCCAGCGCAGCGTTGCTTCGAGATCGGGCTCGTCCGAGGAGCTCGGCGAAGCACCCGTCGACCCTGTGCTGTCGTTCGACGAGCTGCACGCCGTGAGCAGCCCGAGGACCACGATTCCGGCTAACGCTCTGCGCACCATCCCCCCTCAGGCCCCAACTCGAATCCGACCGTACCTACGACGCGTAAACGGGCCGTTTCCATCACGTAGCACCGAGCGCTATGGGTCCTATTGCACCGTGCGGGTGGTGAGGCCCTGCTCGATGAGGACGATCTTCTTGTCGCGTGCGAGCAGGGCGGTGTTGAGGGGCGCTGCGACGGCGATGATGACGACGGCCACCAGCACGGGCCTGCGGGCCGCCGCCGCGAACCGTCGCAGCAGCGGCTTGGCGGCCGGTACGGGCGCTGCCTCGGGGGCGGCAACCATGCCCTCTTCGCCCGATCGCCGGGCCTCGATCCGTCGGCCGAGGCGGTCGATGGCGGGCGTCAGGGCACACGTGACCAGCAGCGATGAGAGGATCGCGACCTTGATGCCGAACTCCGTGCCCTGCGGGAGGATGAGGACGGCGGCGACAACCGCCGTCAGGGATGCGTAGATGAGCCGGCCGACCTTCGACTTGGGCGCCGTCTGAGGGTCGGTGATCATGAAGAAAGTGAATATCAGCACCTCAGGCGACAGGGCGATCGTCAGCCAGTAGAAGCTGCCGCCCACCGGCCCGTTGTGCCACGCGGCGACGTAGTCGCGACCGAACAGTGCGAACAGGGCGATGATCGGAAGGAACGTCGCCAGGAAGGCCGTCGCCAGCGGGATCATCTTGACCTGACGCAGGACCCAGAAGGCGCCCGCGACGATGACCGCGAAGGCGACGAGGACGGGTGCGCCGAGCGGTGCCCACCACAGGTGCTCCGAGAAGACATGGCTCGGGCCGAACAGCAGGAGTCCCCAGGCGAGGCCGATGTTCGACGGGTTGAAGACGTGGCGGTTGTTGTACCGGATGATGTACTTCGGCAGCAGGGACATCAGGGCAACGGCCACGAAGATCCACAGACCGCGGGTACTCCAATAGTCGGCCTGCCGCGTGCCGGCGACCCGGAAGATGAAGGCGACGCTGATGCCGGTCTGCAACGCGCTGGCGGGCCACACCAGCACGTGCTCCCGCCGGTACGTCACCCCGACCTCGATCGCGGCGCACAGCAGGACGGTGACGGCGATCTGGGGGATCGAGACCTGGAAGCTCAGGACGGTGAGGCCGAGCAGGGTGATCGTCCAGATGGTGGCCGAAAGCTTGAGCCGGGGGTCGCTCCTCTTGGGGAGGATGACGGGGATGCGCCGCCCACCGATGGTGACCTCGGGCCGCGGCTTCGGGGGCGCCTCGGCGGGCGCCAGCGGCGGGGCGATCGGGGTGGTCGTCACCGGACCGGTCCCAGGCTGGCGGCCGCGTAGGCGCTGTTGATCGGGGCGCACCAGATCACCACTGATCGGAACTTGGTGGGGTCGACCCCGGAGGGCACGGTGTAGTTGAGCGACCCGGCGGTGATGTCCATCGGGACGACCAGCTCCGACTCGGCGTTGAGGAACTCCGGCGAAGACCGGGGCGCATCGAGCGTACTCAGCCGGAGCTCGAGGTCGGCGGTGGGGCTCACGAAAAAGTCCTCGAGGCGGACCGAGTACTTCCCGTCGGCCTGGCGGTACATCGTCACCTTCCCCGTCCCGACCTTGTCGATGTTGTAGAAGGTCCCGGTGCCGATGGCGGCAGCACCGGGCGCCGTCATGGCAGGGAGCGGCGGCTCGACAAGTGCGGAGTCGATCTGCTGGGCGACCTCAAGCTGCCACGGCCCGGTGGCCGTCACCTGGAGGCTGATCGGGCCGGACCTGGTGCCGTAACCGACTGCTCCTTCGGGGCAGTTCCCGTCGACAACCGGCCTGGTCTGGTGGGGAGACCGGACGGTGAGGTGGCCGGCCTGGCATGTCCACTTCACCCGCCACTGGATGGCGCCGGGGACGATGGTGAACGCCTGTGAGGTCGTCGTGCCCGTGCCGTTGAGGACGGTGACGTCCTGCCACCACGGTTGTGAGCGGAGGGAGGTGGGCGCCGCGACGACCGTGTCCTGGGCGCTGATGGCACCGGCGGAACGGCCGGCGGCGGGCGGCGCGGCCTCAGGGGCCGCCGGTTCGAAGAAGTGGTCGCGGAGGCCGAGCATGTTGCTGCCCACGACGGCGCTGAAGGTCAGCGCCAGCACGCCGAACCACGGCAGGAGCTGCGCGCGCCGCTTGGGGCGCGGGGACGGCGGCTCGGGCGCGCCGGCCTCCGGCGGTCCCAGAAGGGTGCCGGCACCCGAGCTCACATGCGTGCCCGACGGGAGAGGTGTTCGCGCATCACGACGGAACCGTACGAACCCAGGCGTAATCACCGAGTAAGCGCGCCGTTACTGTGTTTGTGTCGTGGCCCCGCAGATTCGAAGTCGTGGCCCCGCAGATCGAAGTCAGACCCTTGTCCGCGTCGGCGGAAGTCCGGACGCGGCGGCCGCCGGCTGGCCGTTCCTCTATCGACCCGAAGCCAGGGAGATGGACGCCGTGCAGCAGCCTCGGGGATGGGGCTCCGCGCGCTGCTCACCGAGCGCGATCAGGCCCAACCCGGAGAGAAGGCGCAAGACCGGCCAGATCGGGTCGAGGAACCCCGTCCGGGCCGCAGCCGGATGGGCGTGGTGGGAGTTGTGGTAGCCGTGGCCCAGCAGCAGGATTGCCATCCAGGGCAGGTCGTACCCCGGGAAGTCGGGATGGGGTTTGCTCCCTGAGCTGTGCCCGACCGTGTTGACCATCCCCATCATGCCGAGGTAGCAGACGAGGTGGACGGCGAGCGCGGTCAGCGTGTGAACCGGCCCGATCATGAAGAGCCAGAAGGCGGAGATGAGGATCTGCAACGCGATGTGAATGATCCCCGGACCAGGGGAAGAATCGGCCGGCAGCCGCCGCCTGGCTCTGGCGAACAGGTAGGGGGTCCCGACCAGCACCGAGAGAGGGCGGCGCTGGAGGGGTGAGTGAGGATCGAGCGGTGTGTCGGCGTAGCGGTGGTGCAGCCGGTGGACCCCGACCCACCGTTGCGGATGAACCCCGCCGTACACCTGCATGAAACCGTCAAGAATCGACCCCACCACCGGATGGATCCGGAAGGCTCGGTGCGCGAGGCATCGGTGGCAGTAGATCTCGGTGACGAGGCAGATGAGCAGACCCGAGACCAAGCCAACGAGAACTCCGGCTGGCACGCCGCAAACCTACTTGTGCCGCCCGCGGCGGGACGGGAGGCTCGACGTCCCTCGTGCTGGGGTCGCGATCGGTGGTGACCGGAGCGAGTGCCGCACCGTCCACGGACGGTCCGGCGCTGTGCCACCCGTCCCCGGCCCGCGATTAGCCCTGAGCGAAGACCCCGAACACGCCTACCAGGCGGCGCGCGCCAGCCGCTTAGCAGATTCTCCTATGGCTTCCTTTCCGGGCACCGCCATCCGACGGCCCCTATCCGTTGCTTGGGCGGATCCACGCCCAGCACCACCCGGAGTGACAGCGAGCTCGTGCCTTGTCAACGGCCCCCGCGTTTCGCAATTCAGCACTCGGTCGCAGATGGCGATGCAGCGCACAGCACCCTGGCGACGCCGCTCGCAGAGACCCTGGTCTACGCAGGAACGGCGGGCTTCGATTCGGCGTAGAGCGTTCGAGGCGAAATGTCGGCCCCGTTGGGCCAGACGATGGTCCCCGCCTCCCGATCAACACGGACCCGCCGGAAGAGGCCATAGTCCGCGACAAGCGGATCGAACATCGGGCCCCACAGCAACCGCTCCCGGTCGATCACGCGAGCATCGCCGTCGGCGAACGTCAACTCGACGACGTAGCGCGCCAGAACCCGCACCCCGGTCACGTCGATCAGTGGCTCCAAGTCAGTCATCGGTGGTCTCCGTACCTGCTTCCAAGCTACCGGGGAATCGGTGCTCCAACGTCTCGTTGAATGCATGGAGCGCGGCGTCGCGGTGCTCCTCCAAGAGCGCTTGGACTGCCCGCAGCACTCGGGGGGTCCGGCCGTCGAGGATGGCGTCGAGGGCCTCGCTCCCCATCTCGCCGGCGAGGTCGAGCCGCTCGGCGCCCTGGCGGACCCACCGACCGGGCCGCTCGCCGGCCCCGGCGTAGTACTCGTCGAGGCTGCGGGCCGCGGCGTCCTTGTAGTAGGCCTGCGACCGGTTCGTCGCCGCGCCTCGCTGGAGTGCTCACTCGTCCGCCTGCTACGCCGGTCGCGGCCCGATCAGTTCGAGATGGGCTTCGGCGGGACCGGGGAGGACTCGGACGACGACGACACCTGAGGCATCGACGTCGACCACGTGAGCGACGGCCGACTCGGCGTCCTCCGCACCGACGACCACATAGGCGCCGGCCGTCGTCGACGTCCATGTCGAGCGCCGCGAAGAGCGAGACGCCGAAGTAGCCGAGGTCGTCGTGGTTGTCCGTGGCGGTCCGGCGGAGCACCTCGACGCTGACGCCGTTGGCGCCGGCCCGAACCATCTCTACCCGTCGTCGTTTTCGGCGGCTCCTCGGTGCGGAGGAGGACTGGCCTCATGGCACCGGGCCGGCGAACACCTCGTCGAGGCGTTGGCCAGCGGCGCGGTGTTGGTCGGTGACGATCTGGGTGTGGGTGCCGAGGGTGATGCCGATGTCGGCGTGACCGAGGCGTTCCCGCATCACCTTGTCGTCGCCGACCACGACGCGGCCAACGGACTGTGCGGTGTGGCGAAGGCCCTTGGGGGTGATCCTCGGGACGCCGACCTTTTCGATGAGGACGTCCATCATCGGCTGAAGTTGTTGGGGTCGATCCAGCCGCCGAGGGGCGTGGTGAAAACCAGGCCGCTCCCCTCCCAGGCGTCGCCGGCGAAGGCCGACTCGGCGGCCTGACGGTGACGGTGCGCCGCCAGTACCGCCGCGGTGCCGGGGCCGAAGGTCACCACAGCCTTCAGCGCCCCGTAGAGCGTTTCGGCAGCGGTCTGAGGAGCGAGCGCCAGCCGCTGCCCTACGAGGTGCCGCTCGTAAGGCGACGCCAGCGTTGACTCGGGACGGAGCCGAGAGGTGAATACGTCCGTGTCGACGACGACGGTCACTCGTGCAGCGCGTCGGCGAAGACTTCCCACTCCTGCTCAGTCAGGTCGCCGATCGAGAAGTCCTCGTCAGCGGACAGCGGCGCGACGTCGGCCATCAGTTGGTCGAGCGAAGGCGGATTCCAGAACGACGCACTCGCTCGGTCGATCGCGTCGGGCACTGGCGATGATTCGGACACCCGTGTGACCCCTCCGTCTCCAGTTTACGAGCCGGCTGCCATGCCGGGGACGGAATCAGTCCCGCCCGAAACCTTCGGCCAACGTCTCCTCGATGCGGTCTGTCGTTCCGAGCTTCGACGCTCCGACTGCGACGAACGCCGGCCGCCGTCCGGGTCCAGTCGGCACCGCCGGCAACTCCAACGCGAGATTGGCGACGAGGCCATCCATATTCAGCCCCCGGCGGTCTGCCTCAGCCTTCAGACGGCGCACCGCCTCCTCAGGTAGGTCGACCTCAATGTTCATAAGTCAACTCTCCAAGGGGCCCTTCAGGTCTAACGCGAGGCACTTCAACTTTGTCAGCGCTTGTCACGATCGGCGCGGCGACGCTCGCGTGGCGGGAGGGTCCGGGGGTCGGGCCGTGGGGGTCGCTCTTCCTGCACGGCGTCGCGAGTGATCTTCCTCGCCTCGCGGAGGACGGCTCGCCGTGCCTGGTCCTCCTCGTACTTCCGGAGTCCATAGTCAGAGGAACCGTCGCGGTCGTCGTCACCAAAGTCATCCGTGCCGACTGCCGTTCGGGTCATCCTCACACGGTACCGGTTGGCGGGAACGCGCATTCGAGAGAATTCGGAGTGCGCATCGGCGACGACCTTGCCACCATGGATTCCGATGCACAGTTCGATCTCAGTGACCCAGGCGCAGCTCCCCGACGTGCTCCTCCACGTGGCCGTGACGCGCCCGGTGTTCGTCTGGGGCCAGCCTGGAATCGGCAAGAGCTCGCTCGTCGCCGAGTTCGCCAAGTCGCTCGGGTTGGAGTGCGTGAGCCTGCTCGGCACCCAGCTCGCGCCGGAAGACCTGATCGGGGTGCCTCAGATCTTCGACATGCCCACCGGACCACGAAGCCGGTTCTGCCCGCCCTCGATGGTGGCTCGCGATAACCCCTATTGCCTGTTCCTCGACGAACTGAACGGAGCGTCGCACGAGGTGCAGAAGGCGTTCTACAGCTTGATTCTCGAACGCCGGCTGGGCGAGTTCCACCTTCACCCGGGTGCCGTGGTCATCGGAGCCGGCAACCGGAGCCAGGACTCGGCCATCGTTCGCCCCATGAGCTCGGCGCTCGTCAACCGGATGGCCTATGTCCACCTTTCGGCCAGTCCGCGCGAATGGCTGGAATGGGCCCGCCGGAGCGGCATCCACCGCTGGGTGCTCGACTACGTCGCCCTCCGTCCGGACCATCTGACGGCGGCCCTGCCGAAGTATGAGGAGCCGTTCTCGACCCCCGGTCGTGGCACATGCTGTCCGACGCCCTGCACTCCTACGGCGAAGACATCCCCGACGACGAGTTGCTCGTGCTCGCCAGCGGATGCGTGAGCCCGCCCCATGCGGGCCAGTTCCGTGCGTTCGTCAAGCAAATGCGCCACGCGTGGGACCTGGAGGCCGTCCTCAAGGGGACCCCCCGCTGGCCGTCCGACCCGGCCGACCGGGACGTCCTGTTCTTCCTCGCCCAGAGTCTGCGGGCCCGGTTGGCGAAGGAGTTGCCGCGTGGCAAGCGAGGCTCTTCGCCGGCGGCCACCCAGCTTGCCCCCGGGCCAAGGCACTACTGGTGGACTTGGCCGACATCAGCCTGGAGATCGCGCAGGTCGTCGTGGCCCCCGAAGGCACGGATGCCGATGGGTCCGACGGCACTGGTCTGCCGACGTGGTTCCTAACCGAAGTCGTGCGCGACCTGCCGCGTCTGGTCGCCGGACGCGGCACGAGCGCGTGATCGCGTGGCCCGCCGCAGGCCGTCCCAGGCCACCGACCCGGCGGCGGAGGCCCGTAAGGCCGGGATCACCCACCTAAGTGGGCATCCGCTCTTCCGCCCGCTCCTGACCGGGCTCTACCTGCAGGCGGCGAAGGGCCAGAGCGTGTGCCCGGCCAGCGGGTGGGCAGTCATCACCGGCGGTCGGAGCATCGACCTCCACCCCACCCGACGGGGTTCGCCCGCCGAGTGGACGTGGGTGCTGGCCCACTGCCTCGTGCACTTCGGCTTCGGCCACGTCGACCCCGGGCCGGGGTCGGGCAGGATCGATCGGGCATACAACGTCGCCGCGTGCTTGGCGGTGAACCGGTTCCTCCTCACGCTAAAGATCGGAAGGGCGCCGGACGGGGTCGTTCCCGACCCGGCCTTCCGGCGTGGATGGGCGCGACGCAGCTGTCGGCCGGTTCGGACGGCGCTCTCGCTGCCGTGCTGCGCCGCCACGAAGTACCGGACGACCTGACGGCGATCGGGACGGCACCCGGCGGCGACCTGCCCCGTGACGCGTCCCGGACCGAGGGGATGGATTGGGACCGGAGGTTCGCAGAAGGCCTCGAAGCGGCCGTCGCCGCTGCGGTTGCCGTGGCCGGAGGGGAGCTGGCCAACCTCAGCGCGAACACCCCCGCGAACAGCGCATGGGCCGCCGCTATGAGCTGGTTCGTGTCGAACTTCCCGCTGCTCGGCGCGCTCGCGTCGGGGCTTCGCCTCGTCGAGGAAGCCGACGTCTGCGAGCGGGTGGACATCGCGGTGGCCGCGGTGTCGCCCGGGGCCGGCGAGCTCTACGTGAACCCCAAGGTGCCGCTCAGCACCGAGGAACGCCGGTTTGTGATCGGCCATGAGCTACTCCACGCCGGTCTGCGCCACGACACCCGCTCAGGTGGGAGGGACCCGTGGCTGTGGAACGTGGCGTGTCGCGCTGGCGCGCTGGTTCGACGACCACTTCCCGGCGCTGGAGCGCCGGCGGACGTACGTCCGGCTCAGCCGTCGGCAGTCGGCGACGCCGGACATCCCACGGCCGGCCCTGGTGCTCCCGGAGGAGCTGGTCTCGCGGCGGACGTTCGGGGTCGTGCTGGACACGTCAGGGTCGATGGACCGTGTCCTCTTGGGCAAAGCGCTCGGTGCGATCGCCAGCTACGCGGCAACGCGAGACGTGGCCGCCGCTCGGGTCGTGTTCTGCGACGCCGCCGCCTACGACGCCGGGTACCTATCGCCGTACGAGATCGCTGGCCGCGTTCGCGTGCGCGGGCGGGGCGGCACGGTCCTGCAGCCCGGCATCGACCTGCTCGAGTCGGCGGCGGACTTCCCCGACAACGGCCCGATCCTCGTCATCACCGACGGTCAGTGCGACGCCGTGCGCGTCCGCCGCGAGCACGCCTGGCTGATCCCTGAGGGAGCCCGCCTTCCGGTAGTGCCGCGCGGCCCTGTGTTCAGAGTGAGCTGAGCCAGTCGGCGACACTTGGGCGGCGTAACGCCTTTCGTGGCTCTTCGTTCCTGTCGTCCCGACGCGGAAGCCGTGCCACCAACGGCATCATTGCCGGCGTGGATGACGACCTTGAAGGCCTCATCATGCAGCAGCAGGACGAGTTGCAGGACGACGTTGAGGCCGTCGAGGCGTACGGCCGCGCCCATCCGGATGTCTACGGCGGCGTTCGGTTTAACAACGATGACCTGCCGGGGCCTGTTCGTCTCATCGTTTCCTTTGCAGATGACCTCGACCGTCATGTCGCCGAACTGCGTTCCGTGGTAGCGCACCCAATGCGGGTCGACGTTCGCTCCTGCATGTCCTCTCGCGACGCAGCCGTTGCCATGGCTGACCGGATCACCAAGCGCCTTCTCCAGCCGATGCCCAACATTCGATCGCTGGCAGTCCTGCACTCCGTATGGTCCGGCACGACAGTTCTGGTTGACGGTGCCGACCTGGACTTCGTTCGACAAGTTCTTCACGATGAGCCGGTCGTGACCGTGGACGAAGGGGGATACCGGCACTTGACGGATCTCACCTGACAGGTGCGCGGGCTCTCCAGGAGGATGCAGGGGGACGAGCGTCGCACCGCCCGCTCAACCCGTTCGCAGCGGGTGTCTGAGCGGCCATCCCGTTCTTAGCCTGTCTCCTGACCCTCGGTGCCAACGGGCTTTCCCGGAGCCGCATGCATGCCCCATTCATCGGCACCGCGGACCGCATGCCAGACAGGCGGCGTACCTCCGGGACTGTTCCAAAGATGTACGACCCATCGGTGCTCAGCTACTCCGAGGCGGGCCGCACCCGCCTGGTCATGCTGCCGGCCGACCAGGTGGCGGCGGTCACGGCGGCGACGGAGCGCTACCGGGCCGAGCGGGTGCGCCTGGAAGGGCAGGCCAACGCGGGCCTGGCCGAGCTGGTCGCCCGGCTCGGCGCCCGGGGGCGGCGGTGACGGCGGCGCCCGGGACTTTCCCCACGGCCCCCTTCGAGGCGTCCCGTGCTCGGGTGGAGGAGATGCTCGCCTGGCTGGAGGGCGACGAGGCCGGGGCGCTCACCCACGCCGAGCTCGAGGGCTCGGTCGAGGCCAAGGGCCGTGAGGTGCTGCGCCAGTCCTTCCAGGACCACCTGGGCCTGCGCGCCCAGCGTGAGCAACGAGGCGAGGTCGTCGACGCCCACGGCGTGGCCCGCCGCCGGGTCGAGGCCGGCCACCGTCGGCCCCTCGCCACGGTGTTCGGGGGCGTCGGCGTGGGGCGCCTTGCCTACCGGCGGCCCGGGCACGCCAACCTGCACCCCGCCGACGGGGTGCTGAACCTCCCCGTCGAGCGCCATTCCCACGGCCTGCGCCGCCTGGCGGCCATCGAGTCCTCCCGCGGGTCCTTCGACGGCGCGGTCGAGGCCATCGAGCGGGCCACCGGCTCCCATGTGTCGCCAAGCGCCAGGTGGAGCAGCTCGCCCGGCGCGCCGCGGCCGACGTCGAGGGCTTCTACGCCGCCGTCGAGCGGGAGCCGGCCACCGACGGCGACGTGCTGGTCCTCTCCGTCGACGGCAAGGGCATCGTGATGCGGCCCGACTCGCTGCGCCCGGCCACC
>JBOGID010000547.1:0-3756 GCA_050742295.1 Acidimicrobiales bacterium
GGCCGACCTGCCTCTGACCTGCACCTTTGCAATACAGAGCCGCCGCCAGCGGGGCGGTCGGCCGCCGAGGGAGGGCTCAGGCACCAACCTCCTAGGGACATCCACCTGGCCCCTTCATTCCGAAACTCGGGGAGCGACCATTACTCTGTGGTCGCGCTTCGAGAAGGGGGGCCTGTGCGCGTCGTACCCGCTACCGCAGTCGCTCCGCACAGCCTGGTACGGATCGCCAGGCGGGTGGACGATCGCATCCGCCGGCTGCTCGATGCCGAGCAGGCTCGGTGGACCGAGGTCGACCCCGCCCTGGCCGAGCCCCTCGACGCCCTGGCCAAGCTCGTCCTCTCCGGGGGCAAGCGGCTGCGTCCCGCCTTCTGCCACTGGGCCTTCGTGGGGGCGGGGGGCGACGGGGACGACCCCGCCGCGATCGATGCCGGCGCCGCCCTGGAGCTGCTGCACACGTTCGCCCTCATCCACGACGACATCATGGACGGGTCAAGCACCCGGCGGTCGATGGAGACGATCCACGTCCTGTTCGAGGAGCGCCACGCCCTGGACGGCTGGCGGGGCGAGGCACGGCGGTTCGGCGAGGGCGTGGGGGTGCTGGTCGGCGACCTGGCCTTCGTCTATGCCGACAAGCTGCTGGCCGGTGCGCCGGCCGACGCCCTCGATGTCTTCACCGAGCTGCGCATCGAGGTCAACGTGGGCCAGTACCTCGACCTGGTGGGCACGGCCCGGGGTGTGGCGGGCGAGGAGACGGCCCGGCGCATCTCGCTGTTCAAGTCGGGCAAGTACACGGTGGAGCGGCCGCTGCACCTGGGCGCGGCCCTGGCCGGTCGGCTGGACGTGCTGGCGGCGCCCCTGTCGGCCTACGGGCTGCCCCTCGGCGAGGCGTTCCAGCTGCGCGACGACCTGCTGGGGGCGTTCGGGGACGAGTCGGTGACGGGCAAGCCCGTGGGGGAGGACCTGCGGGAGGGCAAGCCCACCCTCCTGTACGCGGCGGCCCGGGCCCGGGCCGACAACCGCCTGCTCGACCGCTACGGCGCCCCCGACCTGTCCGAGGCCGAGATCTCGTCGCTGCAGGACCTGCTCGTGGGCAGCGGCGCCGTGGCCTTCGTGGAGGCCACCATCGAGTCCCGCGTGGCCGAGGCCCTCGCCGCCCTCGACTCGGTTCCCATCACCGCTGATGCCCGCACCGGCCTGGCCGACCTGGCCGTGTTCGTCGCCGGCCGCGACCGATGACCGGCAGCCACCCCACCCTCGGTATCGCGCAAATGGGGGTTATGGACGCCAGTCGCGCGGAGAGATCGGGCGATTGCGATTTCGACATCGCGGGAATCGCGCCTATGACCCCCACTTGCGCGATGGCGAACGGGGGGTAGGTGCGGGTCGCGGTCGTCGGGGCCGGGCTGGGGGGGCTGTCAGCCGCCTGCCACCTGGCCGGGCGGGGGCACGAGGTGGTCGTGCTGGAGCGGGAGTCGGTGCCGGGGGGGCGGGCCGGGGTGCTGGAGTCCGACGGGTTCCGGATCGACACGGGACCGTCGGTGCTGACGATGACCGACATCCTGGCCGCCACCTTCGCCGGCGCGGGGGCGGACATGGCCGACTACCTGCGCCTGGAGCCGGTCGACCCCATCTACCGGGCCTGCTTCGCCGACGGGACCCAGCTGCGGGTCCGCCACGGCCGGGAGGCCATGACCGGGGAGATCCGGGACGTGTGCGGCGCGACCGAAGCGGCCTCGTTCGGGCGGTTCTGCGACTACCTCACCGACCTGTACAAGCTGGAACTGCCCAACTTCATCGACCGCAACTTCGACTCGCTGTTCGACCTGCTCAAGCCTTCGCCAGCGCCGCTGGCCCGGCTGGTGAAGATGGGCGGGCTGCGGCGCCTGGCCACCGTCGTCAACTCCTACTTCGACGACTACCGGCTCCAGCGCATCTTCTCGTTCCAGTCGATGTACGCGGGGCTGTCGCCCTACGAGGCCCTCGCCCTGTACTGCGTGATCACGTACATGGACACCGTCGAAGGCGTGTTCTTCCCCGAGGGCGGCATCCACGCCGTGCCCAAGGCCCTGGCCGCGGCGGCGGCCAAGGCGGGGGCCGACTTCCAGTTCGGCGTCACCGTCGACCGCGTTGAACAGGCGGCCGACGGCCGGGCCACGGGCGTGCGGCTCGACAACGGCGAGGTGGTGGCCGCCGACGCGGTCGTGCTGAACCCCGACCTGCCCGTCGCCTACCGCAAGCTGCTGCCCGGCACGCGGGCGCCCCGCGTGGCCCGCAGCGGGAACTACTCGCCGTCGTGCGCGGTGTGGATCGCCGGCGTGCGGGGCCTCCTGCCCCCGGAAGCCGAGCACCACAACATCCACTTCGGGGCGGCGTGGGAGTCGGCCTTCGACGCCCTCATGAAGCGGGGCGTGCTCATGCCCGACCCCTCGATCCTGGTCACGAGCCCGACCCGGGGCGACCCGTCGCTGGCGCCCGAGGGCTGCATCTCGCTGTTCGTGCTGGAGCCCACGCCCAACCTCGACGGCCAGGTGGACTGGAAGCGGGAGCGGGCCGGGTTCAAGGACGGGCTGGTGGCCCGGGTCGCCGCCGCCGGGTACCCGACCGACGACGTGGTGGTGGAACGGTTCATCGACCCCACCGACTGGCGCCGCCAGGGCATGGAACGGGGCACGCCGTTCGCCATCGCCCACAACTTCTTCCAGACCGGCCCATTCCGGCCCAACAACGTGGACAAGCGGGTGCCCGGGGTGGTGTTCGTCGGGTCGAGCACGGTGCCGGGGGTGGGGGTGCCAATGGTCCTGCTCTCGGGCCGGTTGGCTGCGGAGCGCGTCGACCGCCTCGCTTCGTGATCACCCTCGAGGAGTCGTACGCCCGCTGCCGGGCCCTCAACCGCAAGTACGGCACGACCTACTACTGGTCGTCCCAGTTGCTGCCGGCGGTCAAGCGCCACCACGTGCACGCCCTGTACGGCTTCACCCGGTTCGCCGACGACATCGTGGACGACCTGGGGTCGGCAGCGACCGTCGAGGAGCGCAAGAAGGCGCTCACCGCCTACGGCGAGCAGTTCTTCGCCGACCTGGATGGCGGGGACTCCGACCACCCCGTCTTGAAGGCGGTGGTCCACACCGTGCGGGCCTTCCGCATCGATCCGGGCTGCTTCCACCGCTTCCTGCGATCGATGGCCATGGACCTCGACACCGAGACGTACGAGACCTTCGAGGACCTGCTCGTCTACACCGACGGGTCGGCGGCCGTGATCGGCGAGATGATGCTGCCCATCCTGGAGCCAACGTCGGCGGAGGCCAAGCCCCACGCCCGTGACCTCGGCATCGGGTTCCAGCTCGCCAACTTCTGGCGCGACGTGGACGAGGATCTCGACCGGGGCCGCGTCTACCTGCCCCAGGAGGACCTGCGTAAGTTCGGGGCCGACCCCTGGGGACGGCGGGTGACGCCCGAGTGGTGCGACCTCATGGCCTTCGAGATCGCCCGGGCCCGGCGCTACTGCGAGTCCGGGGACATCGGGATCCGCTACCTGCCCGAGGCGTCGGCCCGCTGCATCCAGGGCGCCCGGGCCCTGTACTGCGGGATCCTGGGCCAGATCGAGAAGGCCGGCTACGACGTGTTTTCCAAGCGGGTCCGGGTCCCGATGTGGAAGAAGCTGGCCGTGGCCGCGGGGATCCTCCGGCCCGGCCGCAAGGGCCGGGCCCCGTGCCTGTGACCGAGGCCCCGCCGTCGTGGGCCGCGCCGCCCCGGCGC
>JBOGID010000548.1:0-4313 GCA_050742295.1 Acidimicrobiales bacterium
CCATGGGGCCGAGGGCGCCGAGCTGGTTCTCCTGACCGGCCTGGTAATGCTGGCGGAGCTGGGCCCCGCTGTCCGTGGAAGACGTCACGCGCCAGGCTGTTTCGGCTCTCCCCCCGGCCGAGGAGGCGGTGGACGGCCCGGCGGTAGATGGGGTCGTGGCAGTAGTCGAGCACGTGCAGGGCCTTGACGATGCGGCCGAGCTCCGAGAGCGCCCGGCCCAGGCTGGAGGGGTTCGGCCCTCGCTGCAGCGACCGGAGGAGGGCCGAAGGGGTGACGGTGCGGGCCTCCAGGGAGGCGGCCAGCCGGCAGATCTGGTCCCACTGCCCGGCGATGATCGAGGTCTTGGCCTGATCATCAAGGGGCAAGGGAATCGGGGAGACGCGGTTTCTCACGCCACCGCTATAACGAAGTAGAGAAGTGGTCCGGAGACAAGCACACCACCAACCACTGCAAGCCAGAGACCGGCTCGTGTCAGCGATTCCTGGTGAGTAAGCAAGACCAGGGCCAACCCCACGACGAGTAGGACGGCACCGAGCGGGCCGAAGATGAACAGAAACCATCCGGCATAGAGGATCGTGAGAGCGAGGCAGGCGCCGCCCGCGACTAGGCCCAGAACGGCCTTCAGGACTGTGAGCTCATCGAGGCTCCAAGGCTGGTCGTTGCCCATCACGACGTGGCCTTCTTCAGGATCAGGGCCGCGAACTCGGAACTCGCGGCCCCGCGCTCGATCACCGCCTCGCAGGCAGAGAGAGGTTGACAGCGGTATACCGCGTAACCTGGATCGGGCTACCCGGAACACCGCTCTGCTGGATCCCGTGAAACGGCACCCCTTGTCAGTCCGAACGCCACTGATTCGAGTGGTCGTTGCTGCGATCAGCGAGTAGACGCTCGAAACCGCGATCCAGTCTAGTCTTCGCCAAGGTCGGCCGATGTGCCGGAAGAGGCAGCCGTTGTAGCGCCGCCGCTGGGTCCGCCTGGCGGCTGAACCGACTGGACGTTCGACGGTCCCGAGACGTAGCCGTTCGTGTGGACCGGGGTCAAGAGGGAGCTGCAGCCGCCCCGCACCTCGTCCGTCCATGTGTGGGCATACGTTCCCGTTGCGTGACCAGTCAGGGTGTTCTGCAAGTCGGCGTGAGTCGTATCCTTAGGGCAGAACGGGTCGTTGTGCCAAGCGCCGTTGCTCGTGATCACAGTCCCTTCGCACGTTCGTGAACGGTTGATCGTGAACGAATCGAGGCGCCAACCCGACTGCTGGAAGTGGTCTTCGGTCGCATCGGAGACGTTCTGTTCTCGGGTGCAAATGCCATCCCAGTCCCACGAGAGCTGATTGCGAAGATAGACAACGTCGATGTCGACGGGATCCTCGACGAAGCTCTGTGAGAAGGCTGTCGCGGTGCCTGTGACCGGCCCGATCGGCGTGACCTCAACGGACGGGGCAGAGTGGAGCCCCCAACCGTTCGCGTTTCGGGCAGCGACCGTGAACGTGTAGGGCTGGTGGTTGTTGAGAGGACCGATGACGGCATCGTTCTGCGTTCCCGAAGCGTACGCGGTCAGACCCGAGGAAGCCTTGATCTCATACTCGAGGATTGGTGGCGCGCCGTTTGCATCGGCAGTTGACCAGTGCACCGTCGCGCTCGCATCGCCCGCCGTGGGCGTGACTACTGTCGGCGGGCGGGGCGGACCCGAAGGCGTCACCGGCTCGGACGTCGGCGCCTGTGTGTCCAATTGGCCGTTCCTTGCCGACACAACGAACGCGTACGACTGGCCGTTGGTCAGGCCGGAAACGGTCGTTGATCGCGCCGTCGGGCCTGTCGTGGTGCTTTGGCCGCCGGGGTTGGCCGTGACGGTGTAGTCGATGACGGTCGAGGCTCCGCATGAGGAGGCCACCCACTCGACGGTCGCCCTTGTGTCACCAGCGGTCGCCGTCACGCTCGACGGGGCGAATGATGGGCACGGTGCAACAGTGGTCGTCGTACTCGTCGAGGTGGTGGAACTCGATGTCGTCGTCGTCTGCCCGCCGCCCACAGTGATTACGGCCCACCACTCGGGTCCGTGTCACCAGCCGCAAAGTAGACGGCTCGATCAGACGGGGAACCGGTCGATCACCTTGTCGTAGCTCGCCTGGGCGTCGCCGAGGGCAATGCGGGAGTAGATCTCAAGGCTGGTGCGAGAGGCGTGACCGGAGTAGGGCTGGATCAGGGCGTCGTCAATGCCCTGGGTCTTCAGCCACGTGAAGAGGAAGTGCCGCAGCCGGTGCGGAGGCATGTTGTGCTCGAGGCCGGCCTTGGCGGCGTAGCGGGCGAGCAGCGCTCGAACCCCTCGGGTCGAGTAGGGCTTCTTCCAGCTGGACTCGAACAGGAAGGCCGCCGCCTTGGCCCGCTGGGCCTCGATGTGGAGGGCCAGAGTCTCCTTGAACGAGCTCGGGAATGGCACGGTGCGGTCCTTGGCCCCCTTGCCCTGGGTGATGCGGATGCGACAGGCGTCCAGGTCGACATCGTCGACGCGGATGCGCACCAGCTCGGAGACCCGGACCCCGGTGAACAGAAGGGTCTTGATGAGGACGATGTCCTGGCCTCGCCGGCCGGTCCAGACGACCTCGTAGTAGCGGCGGATCTCGGCCTCGGTGGGGACATACGGCAGCCGCTTCGGCTCCCGCTGCACCTCGACCTCCAGCTCGGTCCGCAGATGGCGGAACACCGCCTTGAGGTAGGCGTAGTCGGGGTGCTCGCCCCTGAGGTGCTTGGCCAGCTGCCGGGCCTTGCGCTTGGGCGGGGTCCGGGTCGCGGCGGAGACAGGGAGGGGGTCGCTCACGCCGTGGCCGCCAGGTCGAAGTCGAGGTGACGGTCCATGTCCAGCTCGAACAGGCCGTAGGGGCGAACGTTGGACCAGAACACTGCAGTGAGGCCCCGGCGGTCCGCATCGGTGAGCCGTTCCCTCCAAGCCGGTTCGGCGAGCACCCGCTGCACGAGGAGGGTGTTGACGTGGACGAGAGCGGACTGGAGCAGGTGGAGGGCGAGCATGGAGACCTCTTGGTGCTCCTTGTCCGGCCCAGCCTGGTCGCCTTCCTTCCCGTAGAACACCACGCCGTTCGCGCTATTCCAGTTCTCCACCACCTGGAGGCCGCCCTGGACCTCCTGTCGCATCTCCTCCGAGGCCAGGTACTCGCAGATGAAGATGGTGCGCACCGCCCGGCCCAGCTCCTCCAGCGCTGCATAGGTCGGGTGCTTGGGCCCGCCCCGGGTGAAGCGCCGCAGGACCTGCTCAGCCTCGGCCATGCCCAAGCGCAGGGCGGTGGCGTACTTCACCAGCTGGTCGTACTGGCGGGCGATCAGGTCCCAGTCGATGGGGCGGGCCGAGATGACCGGAGCGATCCGCTGCCACGGCTGGTCGGCGGCGCCACCCGGACCGTAGAGGCGGGCGGCGCCGATGTTCTTGAGCCGGGGCATGAGCTTGAAGCCGAGGAGCTGGCAGAATGCGAAGCCCACCACCGAGGCGCCGTGGGTGTCGACGTAGTTGCGATCGATGTCGGCCGAGGTGACGTGGCGGAGCAGGCCTTCGAGCATGGCCGCCACCTCCGATGCCGAGCAGCTCGTGAGCTGGGAGTAGATGCACAGGCTCCTGCGCTCGACGTGCCAGTAGATCATCACCCCGGCTCCGCCATAACGGACGTGGTACTCGGTCATGAAGTTCGACGACCACGACCCGAACTTCTTCGAGTCCGACGCACAGGCGGTGCCGTGGCCCCACAAGGCCTCGTCGCGCACAGCGAAGGTGGCGTTGACCAGGCGCGCGACCGCCCGGCGAAGGTTGTCCCGGTTGACGAACAGTCGGCGCACCCGGCGCAGCATGGCCTCGGACTCGCCACCTTCCCCGCCGGCGACGTGGCGGATGCCGACGTTGGTGCCCAAGGCGAACAGCACCAGCAGCAGGCGCCGGCGCAGGACGGCCCGATCGGTGATCTCCCGGGAGGCCACCGAGGTGAACTCCTCGGTGAACCCGGCGTCGAAGTCGGCCTCCTTGAGGATGTCCAGCAGGTCGAGCACGCCCCACCGTCGTTCCACCTCGGCCTTCAGAGCCACAAGGTTGGTCGGTTCAGGCACTGCCGGCGTCGGCGGCACGCTGATCCAGGGCTCGCCCCGCCGGGTGGTGATCTTCACCCCGCCGGTGGTGCCGGCGGCGATGCCCTCGTCGAGGCGGGTCAGGGCCGCGCCCAGCCGCCCCTTGAGATCGGCCACGAACTCCGACGCGTCGAGGGGCTGGCGGATTGCCGCGTAGTGCACGTCGCGGTTGGCCTCGAAGTCCGCCGGCAGGTC
>JBOGID010000549.1:0-10984 GCA_050742295.1 Acidimicrobiales bacterium
GACCTGGGCCCCGAAGGCGGCAACGGTGGCGGCACGGTCGTAGCCGAGGGCCCGCCCGAACGGGTCGCGAAGACGCCCGAGAGCTACACCGGCCAGTTCCTGGCCACCATCCTGGCCCGGCGCTGACGGCGGGCCGTCCCCCGGACCGGCAAAGCCGCTCAACCGGGCCCCCGCCGATGCCGATCTAGGACAGGTGCGACGTGTAGCCCGAGCGACGCTGGTCGGGGGCACCGCCGCGGTCGTCCTGGGGCTGAGCAAGGCCCACGCCGTCGCCCACGGCTACGACTTCACCCAGTCGTCCCGGTTCGGGTGGGCCTTCGCCTACATCCTCCTCCTCGTGCTCGGAGCCTACGGCGCGGGCCTGCCGGACATGACCCGCACCCGCCGGTCCGCCCTGCTGGCCACGGTGGCGTCGACCATGGCGGCCTCGTTGACCCTGGCCGTGGTCCAGCTGCTGGCCGGGTCGGCCCTGCTGCCCCGTTTCGTGCTGTTCGCCACCCCGGCCGCCCTGCTGCCCCTCTACGTCCTCGCCGCCGCCCTGTCCACTGACGGGCGCAACCGGGACGCCGGCAAGGACCGCCTCGTGGTCGTGGCCGGGATCGACGAGGCGGCCCAGCTGGCGGACGAGCTGGCGGCTAATCCGGAGCGCCCGGCCGTGCTGGTCGCCGTCCTCAGCCCGGAGTCGGCGGCCACGGCCGACCCCCGCCGGAAGCCGCTGATCCAGACGGCCCAGGCCCACGACGCCACCGCCATCGTCCTGGACCGCCGGGCGCAGAACGACGACTCGATCGTGGCCCAGGCCGCGACCCTGCACGAGCAGGGCGTCCGGGTGCGCACCCTCTCACTTTGCTACGACCAGTGGCTGGGCAAGCTGCCGATCTCGGAGCTGGAGCGGGTCTCGCTGATGTTCGACATCGGCGAACTGCACCGGGCGCGCTACGGCCGCATGAAGCGCATCGTCGATGTGGCCCTCGGCTTGGCCGGGTTGGCCGGCCTGGCCGTCGTCACGCCCTTGGTGCTGCTCGGCAACCGGTTCGGCAACCGTGGGCCGCTGTTCTACCGCCAGGCCCGGGTGGGCAAGAACGGGCGCCCGTTCCAGATCCTCAAGTTCCGGACGATGACGCCCGCCGGTGGCACCGGTGCCGGTGGCGGCGAGTGGACGGCCGACCAGGACCCCCGCATCACCCGGTTCGGCGCCTGGCTGCGCAAGAGCCACCTCGACGAGCTGCCCCAGATGGTGAACATCCTCCGTGGCGACCTGTCCATCGTCGGCCCCCGCCCCGAGCAGCCCCATTACGTGGACGAGCTGACCGAGAAGCTCCCTTTCTACAACCTGCGCCACCTCGTCCGCCCCGGGCTAACGGGCTGGGCCCAGGTCAAGTACCCCTACGGGGCCAGCGAGCTCGACGCCCTCGAGAAGCTGCAGTACGAGTTCTATTACCTGCGTCACCAGGGCCTGGCCCTCGACGCCCGCATCCTCGGCCGCACCGTCCGCAGCGTGCTGGGCCGGGAGGGACGATGACCCTGCCCCAGGTCGACGTCGTCATCCTGACCTGGAACGACGGACCGATGCTGGACGTCGCCCTCCGCTCGGCCCTCGACTCCGAGGGCGTCGATGTGCACGTCACGGTTGTCGACAACGGCTCCGAACCTCCTGCGACGGTGCCCGACGACCCCCGCGTCACCCTGGTCCGGAACGAGGTCAACCGGGGCGTGGCCGGCGGCCGCAACCAGGGCATCCAGTCGGCCGGCCGGCCGTTCGTGTGCCTGCTCGACAGCGACGCCCGCCTGCATCCCGGAGGCCTGCGCCTCCTGCTGCGGCCTCTGCTGGAGAACGACGCCATCGGCCTGTCCGCCCCCACCTATGCGGGCCAGCGCCCGGAGGCCACCGCCGGCCGGAGGCCGACACTGGCCCGGAAGGCCCTCCGGGGCCTCAACGTCACCGCCCACTACAGCCGCACGCCCAGGCCGGCGGGCGCCCCCTGGTGGCGGGTGGACTTCGCCATCGGCGCCTGCCAGCTGTTCCGCCGGGAGGCCTACGGGGCCGTCGGCCGGCTGGACGAGTCGATCTTCTATGGTCCTGAGGACGTGGACTTCTGCCTCCGCCTGGCCGAGGCCGGCTGGGACGCCGTGCAGCTCCGGGACGAGGTCTGCGACCACCCGGCGCGCCGCCGCTTCAAGAAGGTCCTCACCCGCCGCGGCGCCCAGCACGCCGTCGCCGTGGCCAGGTTCCTCTGGCGGCACCGCCGCGACCACGCCCATGCATCCTGACAACGCGTTCTACGGGCACAAGCGGGTGCTCGCGGAGTACGCCGGGCTGGGCTCGCGCCCGCCCGCCATCCGGGGCCACGTCCAGCACGGCTGGACGCCCTCCACCGGCTTGTCCCAACCGGCCCGGCTGGTCTCGTGGCTCCCGAAGTTCGTGTGGAGCGCGTCGAACCGCAAGGCCGCCGAGGAGCGGGGGATCCGAACCGTCGAGGCGATCGGGGCCCCGTTCTGCTACCTGGACGCCATGGCCCCCACCGAGGTGTCCGCGCCGACGGCCCCCCGTTCGACGATCTACTACCCGCACCACGGCTGGGAGTGGGACGAACTGCTCGGGTCCCACCGTGATGTCATCGCCGCGATCCGAGACCGCGAGGAAGGCCCGGTCACGGTCTGCCTGTACTGGAACGAGTTCGACCAGCCCACGGTCCGGCGGCTCTACGAGGACGCGGGCTTCCGGGTCATCTGCCATGGCTACCGGCACGAGGCTCTGTTCCTCATCCGCCAGCGGGACGAGCTGCTGCGACACGACCGGGTGGCGTCCAACCGGCTGGGCACGGCCCTCTGGTACGGCGGCTACCTGGGCCGGGCCGTCAAGCTGTACGGGCCGACGATGAGCGCCGAGAACGAGGCGGAAGGGCGGGCGTTCGACCAGTACTCGCGGGCGCGCTGGCCCGAGCTGTTCGACGGCGGGGCCGACGGGCTCACCGCTCGGGACATGGCGGCCGACGAGTTGGGCGCGGCGTTCGTGCTGCCCCCGGACGAGCTACGGGAGATCCTGGGCTGGACCCCTCGCAAGCTGGGCTACGCGCGTCCGGCCCAAGCCGCCGCCCGCGCCGAGCACCACGTGCGCCGGATGGCCTACAACGTCCGCGCGCGCCTGCCCCGAACGACCCCCCTGCCCCGGTTCTGAGATGGCCACCCCGCAACCGGCCGTGCGGTCGCTCCTGGGGCGCGGGTCGATCCTGACGCTGGCCACGGCCGCGCAGATGTCGTCGGCCATCCTGGTGCTCCCCTTCGTCACCCGGCTGCTGACCAGTGCCGAGTTCGGGCAGGCGGCCACCGGGGTGGTCGTCACGCAGGTGCTGATGCACCTGGTCGTCCTCGGCCTCCCGTCCGCGGTCACGCTGGAGTACTTCGACGGGCGTGGGGGCCTGACCGCGGCGCGCTCCCTCATTGTCGCCTCGGTCCTGGTCGCCGCGGTCATGGCGGGCGTCATCGACCTGCTCGGGCCCTTCTGGGCGGACGCCGTCTTTTCGGGCCTGTCGTACGACCTGCCGCTGCGCGTCGCGGTGTGGACCACCGTGCCCATGGCGCTGGTCCTGGCCGTCCAATCCTTGCTGCCGTCGTTGCACCGCACGGGACGGTTCGTGGTGGTCACGATCGTCGCCACCGCTGGTTCGCAGCTCACCGGCCTCGCCCTCATCACCTTCCTGCGGCCGTCTGCCTCGGTGTACCTCGCCGGTGTCGCCGGCGGGCTGGCCGCCGCAGGCCTGCTCGGCTTGGCCTTCACCGGGCTGGACGCCTCCCGCTTGCGCGACCGTCAACTCCTGCGGTCGGCGTTTCGGGTGGCCATCCCTACCGTCCCCCACGCCATGGCCATCTTCGTCGTCGCCGCCGGTGACCGCATCCTCGTCGAGCGCCTCGCGGGCATAAATGCCGTTGCCCGCTACCAGGTCGCCTACGTCGTCGGTGCCGTCGGCCTGACCGTCGCGGGGGCTCTCAACAACGCCTGGGCGCCCTTGATCTACGGAGCCGGCGATGAGCACCGGTGGCACGTCCTGGCGGACACCACCGCCGCCCTCTATCAACTGGCGGGGCTCCTGGCCGCCGCTGTCGCCGTGGGATGCCCGATTGCCCTTCTCGTCCTCGCACCCGGGTCGTACCAGCCGCTGACACTCACCGCCACGTCGGCTGTCGTGGCTCTCAGCCTCGTGGCCTACGTGGGCTACCTTTCGAACGCCCATCCCATCTTCCAGCTCCGGCGTGTCTGGCCGCTGGCTTGGATCACGCCTCTGTCCGCCGTTCTCAATATCGTGCTGAACCTCCTCCTCGTCCCCCGACTCGGGCTCGTCGGCGCGGCGTATGCCACGGTGGCCACGTACGGCGCGCAGGCGTGGCTTGTACGCCGCGCCCGCCGCAAGCTGGTCGACATCCCTTGGCGGCCGACCGTCGCCACCAAGGCGTGGGCCGTCGCCGCCGCCGGTGTCGCCATCGGCGCCGTGCTGCCCACCACCGACGCGTGGCTCGTCTTCCGCGGCCTGGCCGCCGCCGGCCTGCTGGCGGCGTTCGCCACCCGGGTTGTGCGCCTGGTTCGGCCTGCGCCCGCGCCGACGGTCGCCATCGCAGCATGAGATCGCTGGTCCTGCGCGCTGACGGCGGCCCGGGCATCGGCGTCGGGCACCTGGCGCGATGCCTCGCGCTGGCCGAGGCGTGGGTCGACCGAGGCGGTGTGGCGACCCTCGTCTCGGACTCCCCACCGCCGCACTGGGCACGCCGCTTTCGTTCCGAAGGCGTCGAGGTCCGCGCGCCCGGCACGTCGCCGTTGGGCGGCGACTGGGTGGTGGTCGACGGCTACCACCTCGGCTCGGTTCGCCCGGAAGCAGGGTGTCGACTGCTGGTCGTCGACGACCATGGCCAGGCCGGTACGGCGGAAGGGGCCCACCTCGTCGTCGACCAGAACCTGGGTGCGACGGCCGGGCCGTATGGCGGCGCCCGCGACGTGCGGCTGGGCCCCCGCTACGCCCTGCTCCGACGGGAGTTCCGCCTCCGTCGGGACGAGGTTCAGCGCGACCAGCCCGACCACGCCACGCGGCTCGTCGTCGCCATAGGCGGTGCACCTGTGCAGCGGGACACGCAGATGGTGACAACCGCCCTCGCCGACCCCCGCCTGGCCCACTTCACAGTCACGCGGCTGGAGGGCGTGGACGACGTGGCGAGCGTCCTGGCCGGTGCCGACCTGGCCCTCAGCGGGTCGGGGAGCACGTCCTGGGAGCTGTGCTGCATGGGAGTTCCCGCCGTCCTCGTCCCCCTCGCCGCCAATCAGGCCCCGCTCGCCGCCGCCTTGGCTCGAGCGGGCATCGCCCTCGCCGCCACGCGAGACGACGACCTGGCAGGCCTGGTCGCCGACCTGGCTCATGACCCGGCCCGGCGCCGGACGATGGCGGGGCGCGGCCGCGCCCTGGTCGACGGTCGCGGGGCCCGGAGGGTCGTGACGCGGATGGTGTCCGAGTCGCTCGACCTGCGGCCAGTGACCGAGGCCGACGCCCGTCGCCTGTGGGAGTGGGCCAACGACCCGGCGACCCGCGCCGCCTCGTTCACCAGCGACCCGATCCCGTGGGAGACGCACGCCGACTGGCTGCGCCGCCGGCTGGCCGACCCCGCCAGCCACCTGTTCATCACCGACATCGGCGTGGTGCGGTTCGAGGGAGCCGTGATCAGCGTGACTGTGGCCCCATCGGCTCGCGGCAAGGGCCTTGGCGCGGCCCTGATCGACGCCGGCGTCCGACGCCTGTTCGCCACCACCGATACCCCCGCCATCGTCGCCCACATCAGGCCCGAGAACGTGGCGTCGCACATCGCGTTCGCAGACGCCGACTTCACGCCCAGCGGCGATCACTACGAGCGACGAAGGGACGGTGACCGGGCGCCATGCCTCACTTCGCCATAGGGGACCGCCAGGTCGGGCCCGGGCACCGCACGTACGTCATCGCCGAGTTGTCCGCCAACCACGGAGGCAGCTACGACCGAGCCGTCGAGCTCGTGCGCCTAGCCGCCGAAGCAGGGGCCGACGCGGTCAAGGTCCAGACGTACCGGCCCGACACGATGACCCTCGACCTGGCCCAGGAACCGTTCGTCGTTTCGGGTGGGACGCTGTGGGACGGCCGGACCCTCCACGACCTGTACACCGAAGCGATGACCCCGTGGGAGTGGCACGCGCCGCTCCAAGCCGAGGCGCGCCAAGCCGGCGTCGACTTCTTCTCGTCCCCGTTCGACGCCGCCGCCGTCGACCTGCTGGTGGACCTCGACGTGCCCGTGCTCAAGATCGCCTCGTTCGAACTGGTCGACCATGGCCTCATCCGCTACGCAGCCGCGACGGGTCGTCCGCTGATCATGTCCACCGGCATGGCCACGGCCGACGAAATAGACGAGGCTCTCGCCATCGCACGAGAGGCGGGCGCCGCCGGCATCGCCCTGCTCCGCTGCAACAGCGCCTACCCGGCGCCGAACGCCGAGATGGACCTGCGCACCATCGTCGACATGCAGGCTCGGTGGGACCTCCCCATCGGCCTCTCCGACCACACCCTGGGCACGACGGCGGCCGTCGTGGCCGTCTCGCTCGGCGCCTGCATCCTCGAAAAGCACTTCACCCTGAGCCGGGCCGAGCCCGGGCCGGACAGCGCCTTCTCCCTCGAGCCGGTCGAGTTCGCGGCGATGGTGGCTGCAGTACGGGAGGCCGAGGCCGTGCAGGGCGGCATCCGGTACGGCCCGTCGCGGCGCGAGCAATCGAGCGTGGCCTTCCGCCGGTCCCTGTTCGCAGTGGCGGACATTGACAGCGGCCAACCGTTCACCGAGGAGAACGTCCGCGCCATCCGCCCCGGGCAGGGCCTGGCGCCGAAGCACCTAGCCGCCGTCCTCGGGCGACGGGCGCGGTGCCGCATCGAGCGCGGGACCCCCCTCAGCTGGGAGTTGATCGGCAATGAGTGAGTCGGAAGCGAAGCGCCTCGAAGCGCTGTGGGGCGGCGACTTCGGTGATGCGTACGTCGACCGCAATCGAGAGTTCGCCGTGCGGGAGCCGTTCTGGACCGGCACAATCGCGACCACCCGACCCCAGCGGGTCCTGGAGGTGGGCTGCAACCTGGGCGGAAACCTCCGGTGGATCGCCGAGATGATGCCGGCCCAGCAGGTCTACGGCGTCGACGTGAACCTCAAGGCCCTCCGGGAGCTCCGGGCCGCGGTCCCCGACGTCAATGCGGTCTGGAGCCCAGGCCGCGACCTGCCTTTCCGCGACGGCTGGTTCGACCTGGTGTTCACGATGGGCGTGCTCATCCACCAGCCCGAGGACACGCTGTCGCTGCTCATGGCAGAGATGGTGCGAACCAGTCGACAATGGATCCTCTGCGGCGAGTACTACGCGGAGAAGACCGAGGAGATCGCCTACCGCGGCCATGAGGGCGCCCTCTTCCGGCGGGACTACGGCGGCCTGTTCCAGCGCCTGTTCCCCGAGCTGGCCCTCTCGGACAAGGGCTTCCTGGGCCGGGACCAGGGTTGGGACGACGTGACCTGGTGGCTGTTCAGGAAGTCAGACGCGGCCTGACCCGCCGTCCGCCCATTCCCGTACCTGGAAGTCGGTGCGGAGAAGGTCCCGCAGGCACGCCACAACCACCTCGTGGTCCCCATCGGTGGTCAGCTCGCCGACGCCGCCCACGACCGTGGCCCGGGCCGAGCCGAGCCTCGCACCGGCGCCGTCCTCCACCACCCACGCCCGTGTCTGTGGGTCGAGCAGCGAGGCGTCACCGAGGCCGTCGGCCGCGACCGCGGGGCGGATCCGCGGCACTCCTGCCGCTGGGGTCGGCGGCGGGGGGGCCACGGCGCGCATCTCCCGCCACCCCGCCCGGACCGGATCGCTGAGCCGAGCCACGATGGCCCGAACTCGTTCGAGGTCGTCGGCCGTGTCCACTGTCCACCGCTCGCCTCCGGCGAGCTCGTCGGTGCGCAGACTGGCCAGCCGGTACCGCTCGGGGCGCCGGTAGACGAACGGCATGACGTGCTCCCGTTCGGCAGGATCGACCGCCTCCCGGGCGGCCTCCCGCAGCGCGCTCGCCGTCACGACCTCCACGTCCAGCCCCACGGGAAACGTGCGCACCAGGCTGTTGGAGACATAGTCCGCGGCCGTCGTCGCCTGCAGGTCGATGGCGGCCTCGATGACGGCGGGGTCGCTGAGGGGGCAGTCGGCGGTGACCCGTACGACGACGTCGGCCGGATACGAGTCGATCGCTCGCCGAAACCGGTCGAGGACGTCGGTCTCCGACCCCCGTACGACGGCGACGCCCTTCGTCGCGGCCACGTCGGCGACGCCGTCATCCTGGGGCAGCTCGCTGGTGGCGAGCACCAGGTGGTCAACGTGCAACGAGGCCAGCCGGTCGAGAAGAAAGCCGAGCATGGGCTGGCCGTTGAGGTCCATCAGCACCTTGCCGGGCAATCGCGTCGACCCGGTGCGGGCCTGGACGATGCAGGTGACGGTCAGAGCAGCTCCGCCAGGGTCTCGACCACGCGGTCCTGCTCCGGTTCGGTCAGGTCGGGGAAGAGGGGCAGCGACAGGAGCCGCTCGTAGGCGGCGTCGGCGTTGGGGCACATGGCGGCGGCCTCGGCGTAGATGGGGTGGTGGTGGATCGGGACGTAGTGGACCTGGACGGCGATGCCGGCGTCCCGCATGGCCTCGTACACCCGGCGCCGGTCACGGACACGGATGGGGAACAGGTGGTAGGCGTGGGTGAAGCCGGGCGCCGGGCCCGGCGGCAGCACCACGGGCAGGTCGGCCAGCAACGTGCGGTAGCGCGCCGCCAGCGCCTGGCGCCCGCTCACGAACCGGTCCAGCCTGCCCAGCTGGCTGGTGCCGAGAGCGGCCTGGATGTCGGTGAGCCGGTAGTTGTAGCCCAGCGACTCGACCTCGTAGTACCACCCGCCGTGTTCGGGCTTCGCCACCGTCCCGTGGCTCCGGAACCGGCGCAGCGCGTGGGCCAGCCCGGCGTTGTTGGTCGTCACCGCCCCGCCCTCGCCGGTGGTGATGTGCTTCACGGGGTGGAACGAGAACACGCAGAGGTCCGACCGGGCGCAGTTCCCGACGGGACCGTCGGGGGTGACGGCACCCAGGGCGTGGCACGCGTCCTCGATGACGACCCGGGGCCTGGCCCCAAGGCGGGAGAGGTCCACCGGCAGGCCGGCGTAGTGCACGGCGACCAGCCCGTCGACACCCGCCGGCACCGCGGCCACGTCGAGGTTCAACGTCTCCGGGTCGATGTCGACGAACGTCACCGACGCACCCACGAATCGTGCGCAGTTGGCACTAGCCACGAACGACAACGGCGAGGTGGCCACCACGTCAGCCGGCCCGAGGCCGGCGGCAGCAGCAGCGCCGTGCAGGGCGGCCGTTCCATTGGCGAAGACGACGGCGTGGGCGGCGCCGACCCTGGCCGCCAGCGCCTCCTCGAACTCCTCGACATGGGGCCCCTGGGTCAGCCAGTCGCCCTTGAGGACCGCGGTGACGGCGGCGATGTCGTCGTCGTCGATCGACTGACGGCCGTAGGGGATCACGGCAGGATGCTGGTCAGCTCATCCGTGCTCAGCCAGCGGTCGTTGTTGTCACTGGAGTACACGAAGCCGTCCTCGAGCGGCTTGCCGTCGATCCACCTCGGCTGCTCGGCCCACCACGGGTGCTCGGGGAGGACGACGTAGACGTCCCCGGCGTCGATCGTGTGGCGGCTCTCGTCCGCCGTGACCAGGACCTCGTGCAGCTTCTCGCCGGGCCGGATGCCGATGATCTCGCGAGGCAGGCCGGGCGCCATGGCCTCCGCCAGGTCGACGACGCGCATGGACGGGATCTTGGGGATGAAGATCTCGCCGCCGGTCATGTTGGAGAGGGCGTACAGGACCAGGTCGACGGCCTCGGGCAGCGTGATCCAGAACCGGGTCATGCGCTCGTCGGTGATCGTAAGGGCGCCCTTCTCGGCGATCTGGGCCCGGAAGGCGGGCACGACCGAACCCCGGGACCCCACCACGTTGCCGTACCGCACGCACGCCAGGCGGGTCTCGGACCGGGCGGCGTAGGCGTTGCCCTGCACCACGATCTTCTCGGCGCACAGCTTGGTGGCGCCGTAGAGGTTGACCGGGTTCACCGCCTTGTCGGTGGAGAGGGCCACCACCTTGGAGACGCCGGCGTCGATGGCCGAGTCGACCACGTGCTGGGCACCCAGCACGTTGGTGCGCACCGCCTCGAAGGGGTTGTACTCGCACGCCGGCACCTGCTTGAGGGCGGCGGCGTGAACCAGGATGTCGGCGCCCTGGGCCGCCCGGGACATGTGGGACCGGTCCCGCACGTCACCGAGCAGGTAGCGGACCTGGCGGTCGCCGAACTTCTCCCGCATCTGGGACTGCTTCAGCTCGTCCCGGGAGTAGACACGGACGACCACATCGTCCCAGCGGTTCGTGACGGCGGAGACGAAGGCGTCGCCGAACGACCCGGTCCCGCCGGTGAGCAAAACCGTCTTTCCGGACAGGTCGAGGTCGAAAGCAGCCCTGAGATCCATGGTGATTAGATCGGCATCCCCAGGAGCCGTCTTGACCATTGTGTCGCGACGGGCGGTCCTGGGCCGGCTATGGCTCCGCGGCGTCGCGCAGCTTGCCGCGGCGCTGGCGGATCGTCTTAGCCGTCTTGACCGTGTCGCGCCATGAGCCGGCGTAGCGGCGCAGGCCCGACAGGCCGCCGGCGCCGACCTCCTCGCCGATGAAGGCGGCCTCGCCCAGCAGCCAGCCGGTGACGTCCTTACGGTGGCCGTGCTTCCAGACGGTGACCCGGTAGTTCGCCATCGACTGGCGCCGTTCGGGGCTTGTCGGCAGGAACTCGGTGCCGACGGCCCGGCCCACGATGAGGGTCGGCACGAAGCGGATCACGAGGCCCTTCTTCTCGGCCCACCAGAACAGGTCGAGGTCGTCGCCCGTC
>JBOGID010000550.1:0-4357 GCA_050742295.1 Acidimicrobiales bacterium
ACCCGACCGGGATCAAGATCACCGATGATCAACTCGCCGCCGTACCTCTCAAGCCGCACAAGTGGCACGGCGAATGGAACTACACCATCGCCCCGAACCGCCCAAACAATTAGGCGGTGCTCCCTTATCTGGAGTCCGCCCCCAACAGGTCAGGTCAGCCCGTCGGCGACATGTCCACGACGAGGCACAAGCCGACGGCCAACCAGTCGGAAAGGGCGGCAATGAAGGGGGAGAGGTCCCGGTTGCGTCGTGGACAGTCTCCAGAGAACGTGTCCACGATAAGCCCAAACCCCCTGGCCAGCTACGTCGTAGACACCCCCAGACAGACTCCAGATAACAATCCATGTATGGGTGCGGTCGCTGCGCTGAGCGTGCGGGGAATGTTGTCGGAAGCCCGACGGGGCATTGACTCGCTGTCGTCGACGCCGTCGTGTCTGCTCCGCGGGATCAGGCCAGTGACGGTCCGCCAAACGACAAGGGGAACCTCCTCGGCAACCATTGAGCTGCTCAAATCATCCCGATGGCACCAAGGAGGTTTCCGATGAGCATGGTATGTGGGCTGGATCTGCATCGCGGCCAGATCACCTTCGACGCGATGGAGCTGGACAGTGGCGAGGTCTGGCGCGGCCGAATTTGGCAGCCCGACCGACCGCGGTTCCGGCGGTGGCTGCGAGAGGAACTGGCACCGCGCGCGACGGACGGAGCGGTGGCGGTGGCGGTCGAGGGCTGCACGGGGTGGCGCTATGTCGTCGAGGAGGTTGCCGCGGCGGGCTTCGAGGCCCACGTCGCCGAGCCGGCCGACACCCAGGCGGCTCGCGGCCGCAAGAAGCACGCCAAGACCGACCGCAGCGACGCCAGGTTGCTGCGGGAGCTCCTGCAGGGCGGTGACCTGCCCGAGTCCTGGATCCCGCCCGACGCGGTGTTGGAGTGGCGAGAGCGAGTGAGGCTCTACAAGACGCTCCTCGACCAGCGCCGCATGTGGATCCAGCGCATCCACGCCGAGCTCTTCCAACACGGCGTCGCCCTGCCCGAGGGCCAGATCAGCGCGGTGAAAACCAGGGAGTGGTTGGCCGGCGACGCGGTGCAGCTCACGGCCGCAGCACGCGAGCGCGTCGCGGCCGGCTACCACGTGCTGGATGCCACCGACGCGGTGCTGTTGCCGTTGCGGAACCAGCTCGAGCGATTCGGCCGACGCCAGCCGGCGTGCAAGACGCTGGTCGCCGCCCACTACGGGATCGGCCCGTTGACCGCGGTGGTGGTGTGGGCCGAGCTCGGCGACTGTCGACGGTTCTCGCGCTCCGACCAGGTCGTGCGCCACACCGGTCTGGACGTGACGGTGGACTCCTCGGACCGCCACCGCGGCCGCGGCCATCTGTCACGGCAGGGCCCCGGGACACTTCGCTGGGCGCTGTTCGAGGCCGGCATGGCGGCGTCGCGCGCCACCAGTCCCGACCGGGCCTACTACCAATCGGTCAAGGCGGCCCACGACGGCAAGCTGGCCGCGATCTCCATGGCCCGCAAGCTCGCCCGGCGCTGCTATCACACGCTGCGGGAAATGGATCCCGAGGTGGTCTACGCCATGCCGGCCTGAGCCGCCTCGCCCAAGTCGGCATCGACGGCCGGGCCCGCCCGTCTCGAACATCAGGGTCTCCGCGGTCAGCTCCTGACACCGTCGGGCACGCCAGCACACCCGTGCTGGGCTGCCTTATAACACTGACGCGACCGCGGCTCCCAACGGGGGTCACCCAATCAGCATTGTTGCCCCGACGACATTGCGATCGTCGCGGACCTAGGAAACGCAGGGCGCCCCCTCCGCCGTCGCCAACCGACCCAGACCGACCGTTCATGACCAACCCTCTTGCTCGCGCGGGAAGAAGGGTCTTGACAGTCGGGCCCATACAGGAAACGACGGCTCGGGGTCCGTCCGCCAACCGCCCGGGTGTCACAGAATGCGCGCGGGCTCGGAGCTGGCGCGGCCAGGGTCTCGTCCCGGTGCGGGAACGGCTTGCGGGACGCCCGTCGGGTTCCCGCCAGCGATCCAGGAGAAGCGCCGCCGCGCCGAAAGCGGATCCCTACGGGACGCGCGTGACGCGCGCCCTGGGGCGATCCCTCCGGCCGGTCCTCGCGATTGAGCCCGCTCGCAGCCTCGACACTGCAGCGAGGCGGACGCTTGGTGACCGGGCCTCGGCAGGGCAGCCCGAGTCGGACCGCACACGGCCGGCCTCCGTAAACCTGGACTGAGGAGGTGCCGGACGTGGCGGAGCGGTCGAGTGAACTTGATCAGGGGCGGGAGGCCTTCGCACGATCGGCGTGGCTCGCCGCCTACGAGGGGCTCTCTGCGGCCGATGCGACCGCGCCGCTGGCACCTGCCGACCTCGAGCGGCTCGGTCGTGCCGCCTACATGATCGCCCGCGACGACGACTACGTGGGCGCCTTCGAGCATGCTCACCGGGCCTACCTGGACGCGGGCGATCGACGCGCCGCCGTGCTTTGCGGTTTCTGGATCGGCCACAACCTGCTGTTCCGCGGGGAAGGCGGCCGCGCCGCCGGGTGGTTCGCCCGCGCCCAGCGCATGCTCGAGGGCGAGCTGGCCGACTGCGCCGAGCGGGGCTACGTCCTTCAGGCACGCATGCTCGAGCACGAGTTCCTCGGCGACTTCGACGGCGCGGCCCGGTGGCCGGGGAAATCCTCGACATCGGCGAGCGGCTCGCGGACCGGGATCTCATCGCCATCGGTCAGATAACGAGGGGCCACGCCCTGATCCGGCTGGGCCGGAGACCAGAGGGCGTCCGGCTGGTGGACGAGACAGTGGTGGCGGCCACCACCGGCGAACTCTCCGCGGTCGTCGCCGGAATCGTCTTCTGCGACACGATCTCGTTCTGTCGCGACGTGTACGAGCTGAGCAGGGCACGGGAGTGGACGGCCGCCCTCACCCGGTGGTGCGACCAGCAGCCCGAGATGGTGGCCCACAAGGGGCTGTGCCTGGTCCACCGTGCCGAGATGATGACGCTGGCCGGGGCGTGGGAGGAGGCCAGACAGGAGGTCATCCGGGTCGGCCAGCTGTTCACCGAGGGGGCCCTCAACCGCCTGGCGCAGGGAGGAGCGGCGTACTGCGAGGGCGAGCTGCATCGCCTCCGCGGCGAGTTCGAGGCAGCCTAGGTCGCATATCGCCGAGCGAGCAGCCTCGGGCGGGAGCCCCTGCCCGGCCTGGCCCTGCTGCGGCTGGCGCAGGGCAGCCAGGAGGCGGCTGCCGCTACCATGCGCCGGGCGCTCACCGAGGCTGTTCCCGCCTTTGAGCGGGCCACGTTGCTGCCCGCCTACGTCGATGTCATGCTCGCCATCGGTGACGTCGAGGCTGCTGAGACCGCCAGCCGCGAGCTCGACACGATCGCCCGAGACGAGCAGAGCGAGGCGCTGGCGGCCATGGCCGCGTTCGCCGGAGGCGCAGTCGCGCTGGCGCGTGGGGACGCGGCAGGTGCCCTGGTGCCCCTTCGGCGGGCCTTCGCGGCCTGGGACGCGATGGACGCGTTGTGCGACGCATCACGCGCGCGCGCCCTGGTGGGCCTCGCCTGCCGATCGGTGGGCGACGAGGACGCGGCCACGTTGGAGTTCGACGCCGCCCGTGGCGCCTTTGAACGTCTCGGCGCCGCCGAGGCACTGACTTGGCTTGACTCGCTCACCCGACGAGCCTCCCCGTCGCGCACGCACGGCCTCAGCGGTCGCGAGCTCGAGGTGCTCCGCCTCATTGCGGCGGGACGGCGCAACCGTGACATTGCACAGGAACTGGTGGTCAGCGAGCACACCGTCGCCCGCCACGTCCAGAACATCCTCGTCAAGCTGGCCGTCTCGTCGCGCACCGCAGCCAGCGCCTTCGCCTACCAGCACGACCTCGTCTGACCCCCGCCATGGTCAGAAATGACCACGGCCGAGGGAGCCCGGAATTGGTTGGTCCGGGCGATGCCCGGAATCGCCGTCCGGCCGTACGGTCACCCTCGACAGCGAATCCGACGAGACCGGGAGGCAACATGTACGTCGTCGTCTACCACCAGTTCAAGGACCCTCAGACAGCGTTCGCCAGGGGCGAGAAGCTCATCAAGAACCAGGATGCCCCCTCGGGCGTGCGAGGCCTGCAGTTCTACCCGAGCCGCGAGGGATCGGCTGCCACATGCCTGTGGGAGGCCCACTCCGTCGACGACGTTCAGGGCTACGTCGACTCGACTCTCGGAGACTAGACTCCAGCGACAACACGTGCTGGGATGTCAACGCCGAGATGGCGTTCTCGGAGCGCCCGCTCGGCATCCAGGCGCCCGTCCGGGCATAGAGCGGGGAGGGCGGTGGCTACGAGGCAGCCACCGCC